>JBKQMK010000604.1:0-14280 GCA_052146735.1 Desulfomonilaceae bacterium
TCTACAATCGGCAGAGACTCCAGAAAAAGCTGGACTATCTCTCCCCAGCGGCCTTTGAGAATCGATTCTATCAACTACAGAGGGCAGCCTAGACATTTGGTGTCCACTATTGACGACTGACCTCAGCCCATTCATATCGTCCCCTGAAATTCCAAACTATCACTTTGGGATGAATGTTTTCCGAAATCTGCTGCCCGATATGGAAGGCAAGTGCTACAGGACCAGCATAAAAAAGATGTACTGCTTCACAATTAGGGATCTTGTCTGAGATGAGATCCAGAATTCTCCTGAACTTGCGCCCATATTCAAGCACCTGTTGTTGAGATCGAACAATGCCCCGCTCCGGCTGTGGTACCCGAAGGTCAATTTCCGCCAACGGTTGCAACCCGATACCACTTGTATGTTGTGCAGTCACAGGGTAACTGACTGATACCGTCACAAAAACGATACCAGGCCGCGAAATACGTTTCCTCGGCTCTCTCAAAATCCTCATCTGTGGATAATCGGTATCGTCGGGCCAATGCCAATTTGGAGGAGTAGCAGACGGGTGATAGTCGAACAAGAGAACAGGTTGACGATCAGTGACCAGCTTACCGGCCAAGACAGTCAAAGGAATGTGGGCCAGTCCATGAAACACCAACTGCGCGTCCCGTCGACGAGCGAGCGCTGCCACAAGTTCCCCTCTAGGGTCAGCAAGTCTTCGTACTGCCGCCTGAGGAGAATGAAGTCTGTCCACGTCGACAACAAGGTCCGTAAAATCCAGTGAAAGCCGCTCAATCTTTCGACTCCTAAGCATCGGGGGTAAACTCGAGGTCAGTTCATCAGCAGAAATCGGGCGCAAGGATTGCAGGCATAAGACCATGAGGGACGCTTCTGATTGCCTTTCCTGCTCCTCAGCGGACACGGGAGGCACTGGCTTGGACCTAATGAACCCGAACGTAAATGATGCAGCCGCATTAGCGGCATAGGGCTGCCATTCATCGTTTTTTTTGGGTCAGCAAAATCAGAGATGCCGCGGATTTCTAAGAAATATGGAGGCGGTTGTTGAATCACGGTCGCTTGAGCTACGCCAGCGCCCTCCATCGCAACGGCAACCATGTTGGGACACACATTCAATAGCTTTTGTAAAGTCCCGAAATTCGCGATCACCAGTTCGCCAGCACCTATTGGCCCGAAGTGGACGACCGGCATAGCCTGCCCTGCTGAGAGTTCAGGCCGCTCTACGCGGATATCCCCCTTCCAATCAGCTCCTTCATATGCCTTCGCCCTTCCATAAAGAAGTTCGTTACATGAAAAATGCCGGGTTCGGCGCTGATCCTTGCCCGGAAACACTTTTGCCATTTCATAGTAATAAACGAATTCTGCCACCACCACGTCACCCAGTTGGACCTTGCCTCGGACGCCGCCTGCAATACCAACCATGAGCACGTTAGCTGGTTTCCAGCGTTGCACCAGGCGGGTCGCGGCTGCAGCCGCGTTGACATTTCCCGGTCGGGGCAATTCGGTGACCACTATACTGTAATAATGATCCGTACCCGGTATCTCAACAGATCCCTTGTAAAAAGTTAAAGGTTCCTGCGCCTCCTGAATTATTTCAAGATCTGAGAGCCGTTGTGTGACCGCCTCTCTCTCAATCTTGAGTGCAGTGATTACAGCAAAATCGATTCTTTCATCTGACATCTGAATTCCGATCAGAAGATCGCTCCTGCTCAGGCCATTGCTTTTCAGATGTCATTCCAAGCACCTAATGTCAAGCCCCCCATATGTCATATCCCACAGGCCAAGTAATTCCCTGGAATTCGGTACATGCCAGCAAGCGTACCGTCCAAACATAACCATGGAATAGATTCTTCCACATTTACTGGGGGTTGAGAGCGTGCTAGAATCCTGACACGGAGAAGCCGGGACGCGGTCTGGCTGATCTGACCGCCGGAGGGCCAAGCGGGCCAAGGGATCAGGATGGAGTCCGGATTCCATTCGTGTTCCTCAGGAAGGTCTCGAATACCGGCCGAGAAACGCCTGTACCCTATTGGCCATGGTCAACGTGAGTTCCCTAAGAGCGCACGCTCAGGAGCTGCCAGTTCAATCTAAAGGAGGTCCAGATGGCTGAAGAAAGTGTAGGAGGGGACTATCTCCGCAAGCAGGCATGGAATTACTTTAGTGTTCATGCAGGACAGCGCTTGACCACATTCAATTTCTACATCGTCATATCGGCCTTGCTTTCAACCGGGCTTCTGACAACTTTCAACAAGGACTACCAGTCACCGTTGCTTGGCCTGCTGGTGGGTAGCTTCCTGCCGCTCTTTTCTTTCGTGTTCTACAAATTAGATGAAAGAAACAGGGAGCTTATTAGGGGCGCCGAGGCCGCTCTCAGATTCTTTGAAGATCAAAGCCAATACGCCGATGAAGGCGAGACACCGCATGTCACGAAGATATTTTGCCGTGAAGATTGTGAGACCGAAAAGAAGAAGGCCGCCCATTCTTCCTCCATATGGGATAGGCACTTCAGCTACTCAGATTGCTTAAACTGGGTATTCAGGTCTTTCGCACTCATAGGTCTGACCGGAGCAGTGATCAGCCTTACAAAGATCCTGAAGGGTGTTTAACTCCTGTGCACATTCCGCAAGCGAGGACGAGCATGTGTGGAAGATTCGTATTGATGACCGTAGGAAGAGACCTGGCTCAGCATTTCGGAATTGAGGAAGATATCCAACTGGAGCCAAGGTATAATATAGCGCCCACCCAAATGGTCGCTATCGTGCGAAATGAAGAAGGCGGTGGACGGCGAGAGCTAAGACTTGTCAAATGGGGGCTCATCCCCTTTTGGGCCAAGGATCCCAAGATTGCTTCAAGATTGATCAATGCAAGATCTGAGAGTGTGGCAGAGAAACCGGCCTTTAGAGCAGCGTTCAAGAACAGGCCGTGCCTGGTACCGGCTGATGGTTTTTATGAATGGAAGAAAACCAAAGACAAAAAACAACCTTATTTCTTTGGATTGGCCAACGGCAAGCCTCTTGCATTCGCCGGTCTTTGGGAGCGTTGGAAAGCGCCGGAGGGTGACATTATCGAGTCCTGCACCATTCTTACGACTGACGCCAACGAACTCCTGCAACCCATACATGATAGGATGCCGGTGATATTGAAGCCTGAAGATTATGACTTGTGGCTAGATCCAATGATGAAAAAACCTGAATTGGTAAAGCCTTTGTTGCAACCATTCCCTCCGGACCAAATGGCCGGGTACCCCGTCAGTGAAAAGGTGAACAAGGCTGGTCATGAGGGTCCCGAGCTCGTGCGTCCCCTTAATGCAGATCGATGAGGTGTTCTCAGGTTATGGGATTTGGCCACATCAGGATGTTGTATATTTGGGTCCTGTCGAAAAGCTTGTCTTTGCGATTGAGCTTCCCTTCCCTGGTCAGGACCGTGCCGCTTGCGTCCAGGGTGAGCCCCCGCAATCGGAGGGCACGGACACTTCTGATGGTCTTCTGTCCTCCAAGGCTCGAAACCACTTGTTGCCAACTATTTCATGCTATTTTAGGCTGTCGAGCAGTTGCTGCGTAATGACCTTGTTTTCCCTTATATAGTTAATGAGCAGATCGCTGGGCAATGGTCCTGAATTGTAAAGGTTCTTTCCTTTTTCCTTGAAGACTTTATATCCATCGCCGCCTGCGGCAAGAAAATCGTTGGTTGCCACGGAGTATACCTTACCGGGGTCGAAGGGTAGGCCCCGGATCGTATCGATTCTGACCTTGCCTGCGTCAATTGTGTACGTGAGGCCGAAGGTCTGGAGCTTGCCACCACTGCCCGGCTCAAGTTCCGCGCCCCTCTGGAGCACAGCCATGATATCCTCGCCTGAAAGATTCATCTTCGCGATAGTGTTGGGAAAAGGGAGGGCAGTGTATACGTCATTCGACGTAATTTCTCCATCCTTGATGCTTCCCCTTATCGCCCCCCCATTAAGTATGGCTATATCCGATCGAGAGCCCGCAGCCATATTATAGGCAATGAGCCTGCCGAGATTCGTCTCGTTGTCGGACCTGACGCTGCTGCGAGTCCCTACGAGGAAAACTTCTGTCTTGCCGATCACTTGATTCAAGCGGACATCCATCTTGGCCTGGTATTCTGCTATGATGGACGCAATCTCCCGGTCCTCTTTGATCGCGGACCTGAGTTCAATCAATTCGCCCCTATAGTTCGTTATCTTTCCATCCACTACATCGAGGTCCAGTTTCCCGACATAGCGGGCATACGCGCCTGCCTGAGAGATGATGGTCTGGTTGACTTTTATGGGGTCAAAAATAGCCGTGTGAGAATGGCCCCCAATGATGACATCTACCTTGGGGCATAATTCGGCCAATTTCTTGTCCTCGTCTACACCGATGTGGGTGAGAGCGATTACCAGGTCTTTTTCACTGGCCCGCTGGAGAATGCCTTTGGCGGTGATTATGGAATCCTCGAACACCAGCCCCTTTACGTTGTCCGGATGGGTGGTTGTGGGAGTCTGAGTGGTAGTGAGGCCGAAAATGACGATCTTTGTGTTGGAATCCTGGTATTTTTTGTTCAGGACCCCTTGGAAACAGTTCTGGCCTGAAGCTGTCGTTGTGTTTGCGCTAAGAAGGGGAAACCCCATGAGGGGCTTCAGATTCCCAGAGAGGTTATTCTGCCCATAGTCAAAATCGTGATTACCGACGGTCATGGCGTCAAATTTCATCTTGTTCATAAGAGTTACGCCGAGTTTCCCCTTGAATGCCGTGGAGAACGGAGTCCCCATGAGCAAGTCCCCAGCCATGAACAACAGGGTGTGGCGTCCTTCGGCTTGGTTGCGGGCTTGCACCTCTTTAAGCACTGTCTGGGCCTTCGCGAACGCTCCAACAAGTCCCTCGACTCCGGACTCCGGGTACGGCAGGTAGTGCGCGTGAGGATCGTTCATGTAGAGAATCGTGAGCTTGAGCGCCTCGGCTGCCTGGGACGCGTCTGCCAAAGACCTCAACGCCAAGCTCGCACCCACCACACCAGAGATCGCAAGGAACTCCCGGCGTGTCACTGTCATGAGGTGGTCTCCTTTCTTGAAGAAATTGAAAAAATGCTTCTTTTCAAAGGTGAAAAATGAATTGCCGAAGGTTGTTTTGGCCGAGCTACACCTCATGAGGTATTAGTCCGGAATTATGGTGTGGTCTCGCCATTTGGGGCCGTTTGGGCCGGTGACCGGTCAGAGGATGGTTCCCTGGACCCCGAAAAGGCCCCGTATCTTTATCCCACAAGGCCCGAGGGGTCACTTCCCGTATTGCTTCCTGTATCATGCGCCTTGGTACCGGGTTTATGGCGGGGTCCCCCGGCGGAATGGACAAACCGGGCTTCGTCACGACGCCGACGCCATCGTCTGCGAGAGAGGGGTCACCCAGTTACTTGGTCTTTGGCGAAAACAAGCCGCGATACTGGTACCCGATGATGAATCCGCCGATGATTCCGGCCATGAGAAAACAGAAAAGCTGGAGGTCTCCCTGCCCCGTGTTAATATATGGCTCCCTGGGAGGCCTTCCGGCCTCGGTGGCGAATTTGCCCACCACAGCATCGTCAACTCCGGGCCATGGCTCGTCGGCACGTGCGATGCCGCCGATAACGATTCCGATAACAAGCACAAGCAATCCGCAGATGAGCAGCCTCCTCATAACGCGCCTCCTCTATTGAGCATGCCGAGAAATTCCGGACGCCTCGCATGAACGAACGAATAGCACCCAGCGGAAAGGATGCCTTCCAGAATCCCCAAAGGGAGCTGGGTAGGGACGAAAGCCACAAGTATGGTCAGAAACATGGTTCCAAACGAACCGTAACCGTGCAGGGCCGCGGTAAGGAAGAACGACGTTCCGGCGTACACCACCCAGTCGGACAGCAGGCCGGCTAGGAAAGCGGCCACCACCCACGGAGCGCCGCATCGCCTGGCCACAATAAAGATCCCGTATCCCGTAAACGCTCCCATCACCCCCATGGACAAAATGTTGGCTCCCAGGGTCGTGAGCCCGCCATGGGCAAGAAACAGCGCTTGGAGCACAAGAGCAATACTCGCCACAACAACTGTCAATGTGGGTCCGATAAGAATCGCGGCTATACCAGTGCCGCAAGGGTGAGAGCACGTCCCGGCGGTGGGAAGCGGGATCGGCATACAAGAGATCACGAACACCGCAGCGCCCACCAGCCCTACCATGGCCTTCAAGTGTGGCTCTTCCTGGCTCCGAATCCGAAGAGTGCGAAGCCCCCAGGCTATAAAAGGTATAGCCAAAGCAAACCACAAAACAGCCCACTGGGGCGGTAAAATGCCCTCGGAGATGTGCATCGCGTGTGCCGGTTGAGAATCCAACCCAAGCATGGTCAGCAAAAAGACAAAACCTCCGATTCCAACACGTTTGTTCATGGTCGTCCTCTTTCTTTTTTCTAATCCCTCACTTGGAAGCCCTTTGAAACTCATCTCTGCCAGAAAATAAAAAATCCCCGAGTACACGCGACTCGGGGATACCGTTTTTTATCCCTTGCTGCCATGCTCTCGATCCGCGAAGAGATGACACTTTTTTCTCACGTATGGGCAGGTCTTCTGGCTTCCGGATCTTCCTACTTACCGCCCTTCCCATCACATCGTGACAGTGGTTTCGCGGCTTTCGTCCCCGGTCACAGCGGCGGGTCCGCAACGGATTTGCACCGTTTTCCCTCAATCCCCAAATTGTAGGGATTACCCATCAACGAGTATGAAGGTACCGTAACGGTGAGTTTTCATAAAGTCAACCACATTATTCTGGTCGTGGTGACAGAAAATCTGCCGACCGAGGGGCTATGGTGATTGACCAAGGAAAGCCGCTTTTTCGTTTTAGGGCTCGGCTCACATTAAGCATGATCCTACATGTCAACTATCCGCTATATCGTAGCCGCTGGTACAACTTCCTCTCACTTACGTTGCCCTCCGATCAATCCAGCACCAACCCCAAATCCTGGGATTACCCATAAACTGAGTGCTTATCACGGCATGGCACATTACTCAAAATACAACTTGCATAGTGCCACGTTATATGGTAGTGTGCCACGCATCTGAAGTTTGTTGCTTAGTATTTCTCAAAATGAGGAGGGTGCGCATTTGAAAAAGATCGTCATAATCTATGCACTGGCCATATTGGCTATTATGGCTCTCGCCGGGACATCGATGGCTCATTTTGGAATGATCATCCCGTCCAAAGACGTGGTCGGAAAGGAAGACAAGAAAGATATTTCGCTTCTGCTGCAATTCACCCACCCCTTTGAAGGTAAGCCCCAGATGCAAATGGACAAGCCTGAGAAGTTCGGAGTTGTGGTGGGAGACAAGGTAAGTGATCTTCTCGGGACTCTCAATGAGAAGAAGGTGGACGGCAAATCCGCGTGGGAGACCACGTATAAAATTACAAAGCCGGGGGATTATATTTTCTTTGTGCTCCCAAAACCGTACTGGGAGCCTGCTGAAGACAAGTTTATCGTCCATGTGACCAAGGTAATTGTCGATGCACTGGGAGCAGAAGAGGGTTGGGACAGGCCTATTGCGAAGGAAGCCGGGCTGCTTGTGGAGATAGTTCCCTTGTCCAGGCCCTACAGTCTGTATGCCGGGAATATTTTCACCGGCCAGGTTTTCAAAGATGGTAAACCAGTGCCCGACGTCAATGTCGAGATCGAATGGTGGGGCAAGGGAAAAACCAAAGCCCCGACCGATGCGCACGTCACCCAAGTGGTGAAGACGGATAAAACCGGAATATTCTCCTATTCAATGCCCAAGACGGGCTGGTGGGGATTTTCTGCTATCATGGAAGGCTCTGGGCCTATCAAGTATGAAGGCAAAGACAAGAAGGTGGAAATCGGCGCGGTCCTCTGGGTGCAAGCCTATCCGATGAAATAAGGCGCGCAATGCATATTTCTGAAGGTGTACTGAGCGCTCCCGTTCTGGCAACGGGAGCCGTTCTCGCGGTAGCAGGGGTTGCGATTGGCATAAAGAAGATGGATCCCGAAAGACTGCCCGAGGTTGGGGTACTCTCATCCGTTTTCTTTCTGGCCTCACTCATTCATGTCCCCGTAGGGCCCTCTGCAGCCCATCTGGTGCTGAACGGTATCTGTGGGCTCATCTTGGGTTGGATGGCTTTCCCCGCGATTCTTGTAGGGTTGACACTTCAGGCGATTCTTTTCCAGTTTGGAGGACTTACGACTCTGGGCATCAATACGTTCAATATGGCTTTTCCGGCTGTACTGGTCGGATTTGCGTGCGGTCGATTCATTCGGAATCCGAACGTTGTCACCAGGAGTGTGGCAGAGTTCATAGCAGGTGCAGGCGCCATATTCGGTTCGGGAATATTGGTGGCCACATCTCTCGTGGCCACAGGCGAATCCTTCTACGCGGCTGCGAAGCTTATAGTTCTCGTTCACATCCCCATCATGGTCATTGAAGGAATAATCACCATCTTCGTCATTGAGTTCGTGAGGCGGGTAAGACCGGAGATGCTTTTGCCGTCCACTGAACCGAAAGCGAGGCGGCCGGCTAGCTAGACAATAGTTTCGTGCCTGACCTGTACTGACACTCTGTCAGGCGAAACTTCTTTTCCAAGAGCCCTTAGCCTGGGCTGGTTGCTCGTAAGGGAGTATGGGGGAACTTTCTTGACCGAACGTTTCCGCACTATTCCTCAAGAATTGACTCTCATCCCTTTGGAGACCAGGAGGACAGAATTGAAATCAGATTTTGGTGTGAAGACTCTGTGCCGTCTGGTGGTAGCGATAACCGTACTTCTGTTTTCTGCCGTTTCGGGGTGGGCGCACAAAGTCAACGTATTTGCGTACGTGGAAGGCGACACCGTGGTAGTAGAGGGCTATTTCAGCGGCAACGCGAAGGCTCAGGATTCCCCGGTGGAAGTCTTCGATTCCGATGGTAAGAAAATCCTGGAAGGTAAGACGGACGGCAAGGGGATGTATTCTTTTAAGCTGGCAGACCTTCCCCCTATAAAAGGCGACATGAGAATCGTGCTGGACGCTGGCATGGGGCATAGGGCCGATTTCACGCTGAGCGCCCCGGACATGCCTGTGCCTTCTCAGCAGAGGCAAAGTGCGCAACTCAAATCGGAGGAAAAGGTAACCGGAGAACTCCCCTCGGTTGCAAATCCTTCAATTCAGGCCCAAGACCGTTCTGAACTGAAGAAGGTTTTGGAAGAGAGCTTGGACCGGAAAATCCAGCCATTGATAAACATGCTCGGCAACCAACAGAAGATGCTCATGGAACAAAAGGACAAAGGCCCCACAATAGCCGAAATCGTGGGAGGATTAGGATGGATATTGGGCATCGCGGGGGTGGCTGGATACTTTATGGGACGTAAGCGAAAACCAGGGAACGGACCATAAAGGTCCGTATGGATAGGGCATGGACATCGAAGAATTCGCTCTCGGTGATTCTTGGGTTCACCAATCCGACCCGAGAGTCAAGATTTTGGCAACCTTCCTCTTCTCCGTGGTGGTAGCGGTAAATAGCTCGCTCCTCGCGTCGGCGCTTGCGTTGATCTTTCCAATAGTCTTGGTGATCTCTGCCCATCTAAACGTGAAAAAGGTCCTGATTAGGGTGGCGGTCGTCAATGGCTTCATACTATTTCTTTGGCTTTTCCTTCCTTTTACGTTTCCCGGTGAGATAGTTTACTCACTTGGCCCGCTGGACATTCACAGAGAAGGACTATTGTACGCCCTCTTGGTCACTGTAAAATCCAATGCCATAGTGATGACTGTCATTGCTCTTCTTGGCACTTCGCCCATTTTCACTCTGGTTCATGCTCTGAGCCACCTGTGGGTTCCTGCCAAAATCGTGCATCTCTTTTTCTTCTGTTTTCGGTACATCCACGTGATTCATGAGGAATACCACCGACTGCTGAATGCCATGAAGATTCGCGGCTTCAGGCCCCGCACCGACATGCACACTTATAGGGCCTACGCTTACCTTGTGGGAATGCTTCTGGTCAAGAGCTTCGACAGATCCAAGAGGATCTTGGCTGCCATGAAATGCCGCGGCTTCAAGGGAAAATTTTACATCCTTCATCACTACGGCATGAAAAAATTAGACTATCTCTTGGGGACGGTCACCATCCTTTTCTCGTTGACCCTTATAGTCCTGAAATGAATCACTCCCCTGATCTACGCAAACTCACTCGATTGCCAGTCCCACGGTATCTTCGACAGCCTTGTAAAAAAACGCGTCTCCCACGAAGCCTGAACCTCTCTGAGAGACTCAGGAGAGGGACGCCACCGGCGAAAGTCGGCGGGGTTGTCGAAGATACCAAAAATGTTTACTCTTTTTTGCCTTGTTCGAGAGGGCTCCAGAAAGCGTTGCCTTTGAGGACACCCCCCAATATTAGCTTTGCACCAGTGAGCAGCCATTTAGGACCTCGCTCATCGGTTGATGGTAAGAATCCCCCCAGACACCAACGAGTTGAAGGCTATTCCAATCCCTATGATCATAACCGCCCCGGCGCTGAATACTGGAAGGACTTGTATCCACCTCCTGCTTTCTGAAAACCGATCTGCTAAACGGGATGCGGTCACGGTCAGGAGTCCAATGACAATGAGGACCGCTGCCAAGCCGAGGCTGAAGAATATTATGAGCAGAAGACCAAACCCGATCCAACCGAGACTAATCGCAGAGAGAAGTATTACCAGCGCGGTTGGGCAAGGAACCATTCCTCCGGCAAGCCCCAAGGAGACGAGGCTACCCGTGGTGATGCGGCCCTTTGGAGCGTGCTCATGCCCATGACCATGGTCATGGTGTTCGTGGTTATGTTCGGGCCTATGATGATTGTGTTGCACAATTGGGCCTGGGGAGGTCATCTCACCCACGAATGAGGCTTGCCCCTGTGCTATGCAGGGGTTACCGTGTGGTTCCTCCCTCTCGTGGTGATGACCGTGATGTGAATGCCCATATTCAAGCCGTAGCGCCCTCTTTGCCAGCATCCAATACCCCACAAGGAATATAACAGCTCCGGAAGCCGCGCCAATCCACGGAAAGACCTTCTGCGAAACGACATGCTTGGAAAGAGGGAGGCATAGAAGTCCTAACAGAAGCACGCTGATGACATGAGTAAACGTGACGATCCCGCCCAAGAGGATAGCGTCTCGCCGCGTCCCGCGTGACCCAATGAGATAAGCAGCCACCATGGTCTTGCCGTGTCCGGGGCTCAATGCGTGGGTGGAACCGAGCAATAGCGCCGACCCCAGGGCGAAAATGATCATGGGAAAGCTCACGTCTCCTTTCGTCACATACGACGCAAGGGCCTTTGATCCATTGAATGGATAGCTTTTCGTCACATGCGATGCAGGGGTTCCCGATTCATCAAGTGGAAAGCCTTTCGGTACATCCTGATCAACGCCTCTCTCATACTCGTTTCCTGGCACTTGCCACCCCTGCCATTCATGTCCCTCGTGGGCTAACACCGACTTGGTCTGATGTCCAAACTGGGCCAACGTGACTCCTACCAAGCCAAGAACAGCGAGGACCGCTAGTCGTTTGAATTTCATTGATCCCATGGAAACGCTCTCCCGTTAATTTGATCCGGAATCATGTGAAGGTCCTGGCACCTCGGACGGTTTTAGATCGCGGTCGAGCACTATATTGTTTCCCTCTCTCCCCACGAAAAGATTGCCGTATGCACTCCCATAAGACCCAACGGAGGCAAATCCGGCCTCACGTTGCAGAAAAAAGCCAATTTTATCCTGTTCTTGACCTCACAGCGCCGCACCGTTCCCGGTCAAGCGCAATCTTGCGCGTGGCCGCTTACCCTAACACAGCTTGGTAGTATCTCGCCAAGGGAAATGCTGAAGCTACTCGGACAAGCCACTTCCTCCAATACCGTACTGAAATGAGCCTGGACTCAGGGTGGCGTCACTCGGGATACACCCGGAATTCTTTTCTCTGTTTGAGCCAGATTCTACCGAGACTCTTGTCGCCGCGTGTAATATCCAGCGGCATGCCGCTGGCCCCCAGCTTTGATGTGTCAATCCCGGCAGATTCAGCCTGTTGCCACCTCACGGTACGACCTGCCATGCTGAAGAACACAGGCGTTCCCCCTGGTATGTTTGTCTTCACGTCCATTATCTTGAGCAACATGTTACCGGGCAATTCGAGCTTGTCGCCAGGGCAGGCCACAAAGCTCCC
Source organism: Desulfomonilaceae bacterium (assembly GCA_052146735.1). GTDB lineage: Bacteria > Desulfobacterota > Desulfomonilia > Desulfomonilales > Desulfomonilaceae > CAWBBA01. The sequence goes on from JBKQMK010000604.1 coordinate 12,182, forward strand.
ACCACCTGAGTCACCTAGAACAAGATATTCAAGGTGGGGTTCGGTCACAGCAATGTAGCTCTCGGCAAGTACTCGGTTGTTCCACTTTGCCTGCAAAGAGAAAATGCTTCGTGAGCCACTTGCCTTTGCGTCTTTCTGTTGAAGGTCTCTAGCAGTATTGATTCGGTGTCCGCGAGCATCCTGGGGATATGGAGACGGATTTGCCTGGAATCCGAGCAGATTCATTTTCACACTTTTCAGGTGTTCCTCCGGCAGGTTTGTCACGGGATTCAGAACGGCCAAGATGTCGCCCCGAACCACAGTGAGTTCTTCTCCAGGGGGCACTACGTGGATTTTGTCATTTACCCGAACTGAGAAATAACGGATCTCCGGTTCGAAGTGTATGTCCGCAGCGGAATCGATCTTCGTAGGTTCGATCTCCACCGGCAGGGTTCCAATCAACAAACGATCCTTCCAGACCTCGATGAAAGTATCTTCGGTGATGTTTACGCCTTGGCCCAGGTCGCTGAATTCTCCACCCACTCCCCTTATCCGGGCTGACAATCCACGCGAATAATTCGACTCGATATGAACGAGTCTGACGTTGTCCCCACGTTGAACCGTGAGCACATCCCAGCCCCCCAGCACTATTGGAGTGCGTTCGTTAATGGATACTATCACATACCGTACTATTGGATCTTCTAGGTACATCCTTGGATTATCGGGCACTATCCCGAATTCCTCCAAGAAAGCGTTGATGACCATAGTCTGATAGCGGACTCTTAAACGGTAATCCTTGATTGTTTTCGAAGTCTCGCTCGCAAACGCAGGTATCCCGACTTTAGTCAAAGCGTGGAAACTCGCTGAAAGCCTTTGCTCTTTGTGCGGCGAGTCCGGGCTCAATGTGCGGTGATTGTTGAACTTGTATCTATGATCGGTCACGGAGATCTGGGAGTTGACCTTCGCGATAACGCGGCGAGCCATTTGCCCCAGCGGGATCACCTTACCATCCGGTGTCGTATACTCTTCGGCATCGGCTATGACAGACTGCCCGAATCGCATGGGGTTGTGCAATGGTGACTCCCACGTCGGAGAATAGAATCCGGAGCCATCGTGAAGATTTAAGAAAAAATCACTTTTCTTCATGAGATCCTTTACAATCTCCACGATCTGAGCGTCCCGGTCACCTCTTTTCTGTGCCCCTGCAAACTTTCGATTCATGTCCCCTTCGACGCCCCTGTTGTTTTCCACAACGGAAAAGAAATTGGCCCTGGGAACCACGAACATGTTTCCTTTTCGGAGAGTAACGTCAGCGTAAAGATCTGCGGCTAGAAATCCACCAGGCTCGTCCCCTTGGATGCCACCGAGAAGTAAGAGCGTGGGTCCAGGGGAACGACCGGTTATAGTGTATACATCCAGTTCGGCGTCAGTCCCTTTGAAATACACTCGGTGGGATGTTTCTGCATCCCCAGTAGACTGGAAAAAAGCCAAGAAACAGAAGAGAGATATGGCTAGAGGTATCAGTAACAGCCTCCGACGATGGTTGGTCACGGATGAAACTTTAAACATAAAGCTTCCTCTCGGGACTGTATCCTGCCCCTTGCTGATTCGAGTTCGACAGGGCGGCAATTATGCGGCGGTCCTGCCATTATGGGGTCTTTGCGTCGGTTACCAGTCGAACGATGGTTCCCCCGACCACAAAACAGTGCCAAATGGGTTCCCACGAGCCCCGACGAGGCAAAACCATCGTCACGTTCCTGAAAGAGCCTCTTTAATCAAGTATTTGAGTATGCCTCTCCGCACGTCCCCCGGTCAAGCACAATCTTGCACGTGGCCCCTTACCCAAATACAGCTTGCTCGGGCCAAGGAGAAGGCTGAAGCCATATGAGTATACCACTTCCTTGTGCGATAAAAGACTCTTAGCCACCGCAAGAAACGACCTGTACAACCGTTACGGATGCTGATTGCTGTCCCCCGATAGCATAGATGAGGTCTTATCGGCGGTCTTCCGGACTAGGGCCTCTGAGCAGTTTCTCCCTGACTGATCCCTGCTTGCCGAATAGGTTTCGAGCAGGTCCTGTCTCCGATTTGATGGCCTCTGCTACTGACCCTCTTCTCCC
>JBKQMK010000605.1:0-6660 GCA_052146735.1 Desulfomonilaceae bacterium
TAAGGTTGGAATTTCGGCCTGTTCCCCTTCCAGCTGTTCCGAATGGGTACTTTGCAGCAGTTTTATGAAAACACCGGTCGGAAATTATGGATGACTTCAATTTCCAGTCCGACAGACTCCTAGTGAACCGATTCCAGCTCCGTTGAAAGAGCTGGCACTGGCAATGGACAAGAAAGGCGATTGGATGATGAATGATATTCCCCAATCAATAAAGTACGCAGACAAGTAAGCAGCATGATCTGAAGAAAAGAACGGAAAGTTGGACCGACCCCATTCTAGCATCCCTTATTTGCGGGACAGATGATTTGGCGGCAGCAAGGGGGATCGGGCTCTATTTGCAAAGCAGCCCCTTGTGGTTGCTGTCTGATAACTAATTGAAAAACCTGATTCTTTGATTCCAGTATTGATTGCGCAGCCAAGTCTGAGGAAAATTATCCAAAAACTTCCCCGTATAGCTAGCAACGCGCCACAGTCGAGCATGCGCGCTGCGAATCGACCGGTGAGAAAACAAACGGTCTCTTTTGGGTCTTGCTACGATTCAATGGCCTAGAAGTCCGGAATCACTTTTAGGCGGTTCCTATTTAGCCGGCATGGACGAACAGACAAGGTTCCGCCATGGAAAGCGATGGAGGACCAGGGGCCGAAGTTTTGGAAAAATTTAGGGTAGTGCAAAAACGACTCCGGGAGTCCCTACATAACATATTCTGGACGCCGCCTCGGGCCCCCCTGGGGGCCTATTCCCGTACCGCTGCCTAAACGCAGCCGGACCAAATCCCGTTTCCCGCTCCACAAAGTAATCAATATCAATGAGTGCAACCACCGAAAAACGCGTCAGGAAGTTTTTCGGGGGTTGTTAGTTTTACCACCCATCTCCGTTTGCCGCCGGAAAGCAGCCAGTCGTTACGGTTTAAGCGGGTTCTTGCCTGAAATCCCTATGTTTTCTCGCCAGTCCCATTTTCATGGACTGAGTTTCACTTTGGATAACCTGAAGAGACCTCTCCGACGTATGGGGTCGGTCTATTATCTGGCATTTTCTTCCCAAGGCTTTGTTGCAGACTTCTATATGTTCCTTAAATTGCCGGGCAATTAGCTTGTGGTATTTACGAATCCTTTAGCACCCGCCTGCATCTACAGTTTAACAGAAACGGTGACGTCACCGTAAGAATTGTGTTGAAAGGAGAATTCTACAATGACAAAACTAGGTTTCGCCCTTGTGGCGATAGTAGCATTGACAGCAATGGTCGCACCGTCGGTCTATGCCGCCAATGATTATTGCGTCATTCGGAATGCCGTCGGACAATCAGGTATAACTAGCGGGATTCCCGCGTACGGGTGGTCCAAGGTTTCCGATCAGAGTTGTTTTGCCACCGTGGACGCGGCACAGAGGGACGTGGGGACCGGCAACGGTCCCACCTTGACGATGGGCGTCAGCCCCTACGCACCTCGTCCGGTAGCGATTCCAAAAGCTGGCGTGCCGTTCCTGGTAGAACGCATGCAGTGATTACGACCTAAACCTGTCGCTCTTTCGCTCTGAATTAATGAGGGGAAGAGCGGCGCCCCCCTCCATACCAGCACTCTCCGTTCATCTAGAACTGCGGGTCATTACTTGTGCCGGGATGGACACCTCCCTCTTTCACTATTGGCGGAGAAGGAACCGATCTATGTGATGAATGCTCCGCCTTCACACTGCGCCTCAAGACGCGGTAGCGTGCCGGTCTATAAGAAACGTTTCCAGGTAAGCTCACTAAAGACCCTTTTCGGCCTCACGGCAGTTGACGTCGCGCTGTCGAAGTTTGCTGAGCATTTACCGGACTCCGCATTTTCACTCGGAACTTTTTTCGCGGGATTATGTCTTTACCTCGGTAAGTAATGGCAGGATCTTGCGAACTGTCACAAGGACCAAATAATGAAGAGACTCGCAACAATTATGTCGGATCTGATTCCGCTGGCACTCACCATGATGTTTGTCATCGTGGTCGTGTTGACCCTATCCCACGTAACCGATGACCCCGCTACAGCCATGAGTGAACGGCCTTCAAAAACTCAACAGGTGTGTCCGTCCGCAACGGCTGCTCACGTGGCAGAGACCGATAGCGTAAACGAAGCTGCTCGATCCGGTGAGCTGGACCGTTACATTGCGTCTCAGTATCCCTGAGACCGCCTATAGAGATTCCAATCTAGTCATTGCCGGCGCCGGCCTCACCATGTCTTGTCCAGGATTGTCACCCGTTTGATGACGCATTGGCACTAGCCGGCCGCCGGGCGGTCACTGGCTGCGGTAGCTTGCTTCTGCTCTTGTCCTCCGGCCGAGTAGGCCAGCGCAAGAAGGATGGAGTTGAACTTGGTCTGGGCTGTGTCCCCGCGTGACGTCAGCACTATGGGGACTGTGCCGGGACCCGCTGTGATGATCGCTCCGTTGTCTACCAGCAGACCAAGGCTCCCCATGGTTTTCGACAGCATCTTGTAGAGCACGTTCGCAGTATTGATGTCCGTGGCAACCAGGCAATTTGCGTCACCCATGATTCGCCCCTGGTAGTGTTTCTCTTCAGCCACTTCAGGGACCGTGGCCAGATCAAAGGATAGAGGGCCTTCCACGACGAGAGGACCGTACCGAGCCTCAAGCGCCTTGGCCTTTTCTTCAGCCTCAGCAGCGAGAATGGTGGCGGGACTGGCCGCGGTTTCTTTTTCAACTGCAGTGATCAAGGCCACTTTGAGGGTGTACCTGGTGTCCACCACTTTTCTGACCACATCCAACTGATTCTCTATTACCTGTAGCAGAGCTTCCGCACTGCGGAACCCCGGATTTACGGCGGCGTCGGACAGTGCCAGGAAGCGGCCGTCAGGGAGGACAAACAGCGCGGTATTCGATGCCAGTCTCCGCGGGGGAGGGGGAGAGCCGTCGCCAGAATCGGTACCGGTCTTGTAAATGGAAAGCGCCTCACGGAGGAGCCCGGCGGTGTCTACGCTTCCCTTCATTACAAGAAAGCCAGGGTTTTCCTTTAGGAAAGCGCTGAATGTCTCGGCCATAGATTTTTTCTTGCTGTCGAAATCAACGGCCAGCGGGTCGATAGAGACTATCTCCACCTTGGGATCCAGATTCGGAGACATCGGGACCTTGGCTCGTTCAATCGCATCCAGTATTTCCGGAGGGTTGCCGACCAGAGCCACTCTGTCGATCAAGCCGTAATCCCTCGCGTTGGATACAGCAACCAACGCATCTCCGTTGTCGGCTCCCACAAGAACCAGGTCCGCCGGGCGAAACTTCCTTTCGGAGATATAACCGGTGACCTCATCGAGCAGCGAAGAGAAGGAGAAGGTCTCGACCCCGCCTCCTGCCGCGCCCAACACTTGTAGAGCCTTCTGCACGCTCTTTGCCTCCACCGTATAGTGCAAGCGGCGGTCTCTTTTGGCCGGGTTAACGTACATTTCAAAGAGATGATTTGCGATCAGGTATTCGTGTTCGAGCGAATCCAGGCACATTACCGGGGTAAAGGGCTTATCCAGCATGTCACGGATCCGACCGAAGAGTTGATGGAAATGGCGGTCGAGAGCCATCATACTGGTGATCACGATGAAGTGCGGCCGCTGAGAGGGTTTTCCGGCGGAGGCCATTTCGAGAACCATGGCTACTTGGCGAGCATATGAATCCACCACGTGCATTAGGCTCCTAGCCAACGACGGGGATATTTTCCCCGATTCGACTATCATCAGTAACTCGCAGATCTCTTTGACGCCTGTCCCGATTTCCCGCGCGGCAAGCCGAAAGTGCTGAGGAATGGTGAAGTTCTCTTGTTTGAGGCATTCCACGATCTTGTCGAAGTCAAACTCTATCAATATGCGGTTGGCCTCCTGGGCCGTGATCTCCCGTATAATGTTAGGACCGGTTTTCCTGGCCACGGAAGCAAAAAGTTCGTCCAGGGCCATCACAAGAAGGTTCATGTTATCCGGGTTGATTCTATGGATCTCTGAAAGCAGCGCGGCCACGGATTTCAACGGGGTCACCTTGACGAACCCCTTGAGGCTCTGTCTCAATTCTCTCGATTCAGCCCTGAACATAGTCCTCACATCGTGCGGGCTGAGTGTGGAAAACGACAGCGGGCTGCACAGCGATGCGTTGACAACATCCCGATCTCCTTGAAGCCTCAAAAGATTACGCAATTCCCACGCCACGAGAGCCCCGCGGTTAAGAGAGCTGTTGTGCAACCTCTTCCATGATTCATCTCTGACTTTCTCAGTCAGAACGTAGATACCGTCCGGCACGGTTCCCAGATCGCCGCCTCCGCAGACAACATCCGTCACTTGCGAGAGCTTGATACTGTTTTTCAAGAGAAGATTGGTGATCTGCAGGGCCAATTCCTCTGGAGAAGTGCCAAAAGTTCGAAAGTCGATCTCGCTACGAAACAGCACCTGAAACCCGTGGACAGCCAGTACGTACACAGCGTACCGCTTGGCGATCAGGGCTATTGTAATGGTGCGTTCTAATCGGTTCAGCGAGTTTTGAAGCTGCGCCTGGCCTAATTCAGGGGCTTTGCGACGGGCCACGTTCGAGAGAATCATCTGAACAATGGGGCTTTCTCGTCCGGGGCTGCCGCACCGGTATAGGATCAGCGCGTATACCGAGAGGAGTTCCCCATAAGCTTTGGCCAACTGCCTCTCATGCCTGAAATCGTCCGTAGCCGAGAGAAGGCCCCCCAACAATCCCCTAAGTTCGGAAAAATGTTCGGGATCTCTGATGCGTCGGTCGAGTCGGAGGATTTCCGCGATCACTCGCTCGTGCAAGAATTCCGATATCTTTTCCAGTTCGTGTTGGGCGTTCTCTGCATCTCTGAGAGCCCTTTGGATCTGGTGAACTCCCGGCGTTGCTTCAGAAGGGTGATCTGGTAAATCGCCGAACAGTTCCGCAGGAAAGTAACCGGATTCAGCTATGGCTCGTTGCAGCTCTTTGATACTTTTGCTTATGTTTTTATCTTCCCGCATTGTATTCTGTTGTTCTCCCGTAAGTTGTAGCTTCAACCTTTATAATATAATAAACGGGCAGACAATGGCTCGCGGTCGTCTGAAAATACAAACCAGGGGATTATGGTGAAAATACTTGTAATTAACGGCGGCAGCTCATCGCTGAAATACACGCTCTTTGACATGGACGACGAAAGCGTTCTCTTCGAAGGCATTATCGACAGGATAGGACTTTCCGGGAGCGCCCACTCGTTTGGATCCGGAGAAGAGGGCGCACCGGCCACAGTTAAGGAAATGAGCATCAAAGACCAGGGCGAGGCGCTCGATGAAGTCCTCGCGACCCTTGCAGGTGGACCCTTAGAGTCCTTGGACGAGCTTGCCGCGGTGGCTCATCGTGTGGGGCATGGCGGGAAATATCGAGAAGCGGTCCGCGTTGACCCGAACGTCATCTCCGAGATCCGGCGCATGACACCCATGATCCCGCTTCATCATCCAGCTATGATCAAAGAGATAGAGGAATGCCAAGTCCGCATGCCCCATGCGGTGCATGTGGCGGTGTTTGACTCGTGGTTCCACTGGTCAATCCCGGACGAGGCGGCAATTTACGGTCTGCCTTACAGGTACTTTGCTGAGAAGGGTTACCGGCGGACCGGCTTCCACGGGAATTCGCATGCGTATGTATCTGAAAAAGGGGCAGAATTTGTAAGAAGGCCGTTAGAGGACCTTAAGATCATTGCCTGCCATCTGGGCAATGGCGCAAGTGTCTGCGCTATAGATCGCGGCAAATCCATAGACACAACCCTGGGCATGACCTCTGTTGAGGGCCTGATCATGGGCACGCGGTCCGGCGATGTAGATCCGGGCCTAATTCCTGTGATCATGAAAGAGGATTCACTGACTCCTGACGAGATGGTCAGATTGCTCTACAGCGAGTCCGGGCTCCTGGGGATAAGCGGCATAAGCCGTGATATGCGCGAGATTGAGCAAGCCGCGGCCCAGGGTAATTCAAGGGCTGCACTCGCTCTTAACGCCTTCTGCTATAAGGTGAAGCGTGCCATCGGCGCAATGCTCATGGTCCTTGGCAGATGCGATCTCTTGGTTTTCGCGGGCGGGATCGGCCTCAACAGCCCGACGGTCAGGTCAAGGTCTCTTGAAGGAGCAGCCGGCCTCGGCTTTATTCTGGACGAGGCAAAGAATATCGGCACTGCCAAACCTACCGCGGACAACCCTGTTGTGGAAATCTCAGCGGGCTCTTCCCGTGTACGCATCCTCGTCGTCCGCACCTTCGAAGAGCTAATGATGGCCAAGCAGTGTTTGAAGGTGGTGCTAAAGGGATGAGATAGGGCAGGGGCTGTGAGCGAGCGATTCGCCCGGAACTCGGCTCCCGCCATGCCTGCAGCGCGGTTACCTGTTGGAACGCAAATTTGTTTCAGTCGTCTTTGTTCCTTGATGCCAGTTCGTGGATGATGTACATGCTGACCAAATATGCAACCACGACTGCTACATAAAACTGGCCGATGATGGCTTCCAGAACGACCGGCATCTGCGCCATGGGGCTTGCAGGCACCGTATCGCCAAATCCGACCGTGGTGAGGGTGACAAAGCTGAAATAGATGAAGCGAAGACCAAGGTTCCCGGATGTGCTCGCGGACTCAAACGAACCGGGGGCGCTTAGTTCGAGCAACAGATACACGTACGACCATA
>JBKQMK010000606.1:0-10244 GCA_052146735.1 Desulfomonilaceae bacterium
TGGAGCAGCAGAAGGTCAGCGAACAAGGGGTTGTGCTCCCAAAGGACGTCAACACCGAATATATAGGTAAGCTCAAGGAACAATTGGCATTATTTGAGTCTGAATATTCTCAGATGAAGGGACTCTATTCGCCGGGCTATCCAAAAATGGAAATGCTGAGTCAGAAGATCAAATTCTTGAGAGATAGAATTCTGGAAATTGAAAAGAGTGTTGTCGATTCGGCGTTGGATACGGCAAAGAAGGAGGAGTCTCTCTTCAAAGGATCTGTTGAGTTGGCCAAGGATGAGGCCAATCGAGTGAAGGGGCTGGACGCCCAACACATGCTCCTTAAGAAAGAAGTGGAAACCAATGAGGAATTTCACAAGATTATCTTGAGGGAGTATATGGAAAATGACATAAAGGCCAGAACAATCAACAATAATGTCAGAATGGTTGATCCACCGAGCGAGGCTTATGAGCCCTACTGGCCGAAGAAATGGCTATTTCTTTTCATAGGGAGCTTGATAGGACTGATGGGAGGAGTCGCAGCCGCCTTCGCGGTGGAAAGGTTGGACAATACGATTCAGACCCCCGAAGAAATCGAAAGGGATTTCAGAGTGCGAAGACTGGCCATCGTTCCTGATCTTAAATCCCTCGGGAAGCAGCAAGGCAGAGAGCTGAAATCCACTCCTTACGAATTCATAGCCCACACACGACCCAAGTCTCCTATGTCTGACGCCATCAGGAATATTCAGACCTCGATCTTCCTGTCAAATGCATCCCATCCTGTGCGCTGCATGGTGGTATCGAGTCCTAATCCCAGTCAAGGAAAGACTCTTATCTCGATCTCCATAGCCACGGTGTTGTCCTCAGGCGAAAAGAAAGTGGTAATAGTTGACGGGGATATGCGTAGGCCAAGAATCCATAAAGTTTTCGGTCATCGCGAGCCGGGGCCGGGCTTGTCAACCTTGCTTGCAAGCAATGGCAAACGAGTATCGAACGCTGTACACTCACACAGCATAAAGGGTTTGTTTTATATTACCGCTGGGCCGCAAGTTGACGATCACCTGCCCTTGCTTCAATCCGACAACATGAGACGGTTGGTCCATCAGTTGAGGCGCGCATTCCATTACATAATATTTGACTCCCCCCCTATCTTGGGATTCTCAGACGCCCCAACACTTTGCACCTATGCGGATGGATTGATCATGGTTGCCAAGCAGGGACACGTGGGCCGCGATGAGCTCCGGGAGACCATTGATGCCACGTCCTCGGTAAATGGTTGCCAGACCCTTGGAGTTGTGCTGAATAAAGCGCATGCTCCGCGAGCGTACGGCTACGGTTACCGTTACTTCGGTTACGGCCGCGACTATTATTACGGAAATTCTAGATATTAGTATTAGCCTGGATCATTCCGCGAGAAGACTTAGAATAGTTGATGAGTCGAAACATCTCCAGCATTTGCTTCACGGCAGCGGATGTCGTTCACTTCCTATAGGTCTTTGACCAACAATGAGCTTGCATGCTGTGGTCCGAGCATGTCTCGACACACAAAGGTGATGGGTCCGGAATGATTGCACCCTATCTAATAGGCGCAACGGACCAGACTCGTCCATTTCGAAGGAATGATAACCCGGCGGAACGCTTTGCGGTGCTATTTGTTATTTAGCAGGTTTACGAGCGATGCGATTTGAGCTGGCCCGATTCAGATATTACACGGAGACAAGAGGATTGATGGCAAATCCCTCAAGGTCAAAAGCCCGTCACAGTTAATCCCGGGTTTTTTAGAAGGTTCACGAGGGACCCGATTTGTGCAACTACACTCACGTACTGCCTCATGAAGACTTGGACGTCGGCAATGTATGTCTTAGGGACGAATATAACGTCATATGGCTTAACGAGGATTGCGGATGCCATGTCACCCACATCGAGAGTTCTTTTCAGATCCAGACGCCGACCGATGGGTTTGCCGTAAATGTCCTTGGAGATCAGGATCACGCTCGTCAGGTCGGCGGTCTCGGAAATGGGGCCTTGGGCTAAAGCAATTGCCTGGAGGGCCGTGATGGGCTGCTTCAGGTCATACGCGCCGGGTTTTTGGAGCTCTCCCAGAACATACACCTTCCGCGACTGTGCTTGCTGAAGTCACAGAGACGCTACCACATGCTTCAGCGGTCCAACCGTATAGAGTTCGTTAATCGTGCTCTCGACTTCTCTCACTGTATGCCCGACTGCCATTATCCTTTCGTGCAATAGGGGGAGATCGATGGTTCCATCGGGATTGACTGTTATCTGCATTTGCTGACCTCCCGTAAGCGTGGTCAGCGATTCCACCAGCTTCTTAATTTTCTGGTAAAAGCTTACTACATTGACGGTAACCATCTTGTAATTTTTGAGTTTGCCCCGCGACTCCTCCTTTGTAAATATGTTGGTTTCCAGATACTTATCACCGATTCTTTGGGCTAGCGCTTCGGGAGTAATGCCGGCGGCCATAATGTCCCCCACTCCCGGAAGGGTAATCATTCCATCGGGACGGATAGATACCTTCCTGTTCAGCGCGGGATCCAGGATGAATTCTATGTCAATCTCGTCCAGCGTGTCCAATTGGTAGGAACCAGGAGCAATTGTCCATTCGGTTTGATATATAATGCGAAGCGCATCGTCGGGGCCCAGGCGATAATTTCTGCACACTACGTCGAACGCTTGAGACAAGTCAGTGAAATCAGGGCTTTTAGCAGGTCCGGGAGATGGACGGAACGGGGAAGGTACTAAGCCGATGCATCCCGTCAGCGTTAAAAAAGCTACAGAGACTGCGATTAACCTGAGACTGTTACTGGCTGTGATCATATTGTGCGGCATTTTTCGCATTCAGCACTTTAACAAATGAACGCACTATACTATAATCGCTTGATAAATACTACTATAAAAAATTAAGCAAGTCCTCCTTTTCGGCTCTTTGTCCGTTGTCGGCCGTTGACCCCAGCTTGAATCAAAGTGGTCGCGGTTTCCTTTCGGGTGGACCGCGAGGTCTTAGGCTGGCCATTGCGGTAGATACAGCCTCAGGGTTCGGTGCAGCTCTGAACACGTGCCAGCTCCCTGTCATTCACCCCTTCGGCAGGGCTCCACGCGATACTTCTACATTCACGTCTATTCCCCACGAACGCGCACTTCTGATTTCCCACAGAGAGCTTACCGATCTCCTGTGCGCAAAAAAACATGTTCGCCCGGTTTTAAGCCAGGTTGAAGACACAATCAAACTGGGGATTCGATCATTTCAGCAAGAGAATGAGGAAATTCGTTGCCTTGCGAATTGTCAGAGAACGCCGAGGAAAAGATGGCAGATGCATCACTCATCTAATCTGCGTGCATTTCATGAAAGAAGTGTTGAATCCGAGGGTGGGTCGGTACTATACTAACGCATTTGAAGTGAGAAATTCTCAATGATAGACGGCCACACCGTCTCCTTCCGGACGTTGATAACGGAGCCAAAGGCATCAAGGAATCATTGAATATGTACAGCGCGGCGGCCGATGGGATTCGGGTCATAGTTGCTACCCCCATTCATTTGATCGAAAATTTCTCAATGATGCAGACCTGATAAGATCCCCGGCCCGGAACTTGAGATAGAGTCTGCTTCAATCGGACTCGAGGTGACGATCTTGCCGGAGATGGAGGTTCGGGTCGCAGCCGATCTGCCCCAGCGATCCCCAGTTAATAGAAGCGTCCGCCTGGCTGCTAGCAGCTGGTGCGGGAAACAATTCCCTCGGATCTGATCACAGGATCCGGCTCACTGAAGGAGCTTTGCGAGCAACATGACATTCACAACTCCATCCGAACAGCGCTATTTTGAGGATTACATCGTCGGAGCGGTTCACGAGTTCGGTTGCGTGACGGTCGAGGAAACCGAAGCCATCGCCTTCGCGAAGCGCTTCGACCCGCAGCCATTTCACACCGACCCCGAGGCGGCGAAGCAGTCAGTTTTTGGCACTCTGATCGTCAGTGGCTGGTTCACGGCTAGTCTGACGATGCGTCTCCTTGTTGATCACTACGTATCCCGAGTGGCAAGCCTTGGTTCGCCCGGTGTCGACGAACTGCGCTGGCTCAAGCCCGTGCGCCCTGGCGACAGTCTTTCTCTACGTGTGACCGTCCTCGAAGCTAAGGTCTCACGCTCTAAACCTGATCGCGGGGTAATTCGCTCGTACAGCGAGGTCCTGAACCAACACGGCGAAGTGGTCATGACCGTGAAAGGACTGGGCATTTTGCGCCGTCGTCCGAAACCGGGCGACATTTGACCAGTGAAGGCGCGTAGCAGCAACTTATTGAAGTCTCGGCACCGACATACCTTTGAATGCCCCATTTTTAGATCGGAACCCGAGAATCGTTGATACCGTGTAACGCAATCCTGAAGTAGAACCACATCTTATCTGGTCAAAACAAAGGACAGTGCCTTCCAGCACATGTGGTGCGTTGAGGTGCGATCTGCTACATAATGAAGCTGTTTTGCGGGAATTCCTTTACAGCAGGGGATACGTGAGGTTTGATACCGAAGCAAACACAATCTACCACCGGCTATTTGTTTGTCTTAGCCGCGACGGCGATTTGGTCTGGTAATTTTATTGTTGCTCGGGGACTTTCAGATTCCATACCACCGGTGACGATTGCGTTCTTACGGGGTCTTATAGCAGTAGTTGTGCTAATTCCTTTCGGGATACGCCCTTTGTACCGCGATATAAAGGCGGTCCGTAAACATCTTGGTTATCTTGCTTTGACAGGGTTCTTTGGCTTGACTGTGTGCAACACCCTTGTTTACATCGCCGCCCACAGCTCGAAAGCCCTAAACATGGCATTGATCGCCCTGTGCTCGCCTATTTTCCTGGCAGTGTTTGCTCGGCTATTCCTTCACGACACTTTTACGTTGCGGAGAGTCGTCGGTCTTATCACAGCCACGCTGGGAGCTGTCCTGCTCATCACGGATGGTCAGCTTAGTCGTCTGATGAGTTTGACGTTTTCCGAGGGTGATGTGTGGATGTTGATTCAAGCAGCAACATTCGCTGTGTACAGCATTCTCGTTCGGGTCAAACCTGCGGAACTTAGTCAGAGCGTATGCCTCTCTTCCATGTTTATTCTGGGATGGCTATTTTTGGTTCCATGGGTCGCGTGGGAACTAGCTGGGGTCAAATCCATCAGCTTTTCTCCAACTGCTATCGGGGCGATTATATATCTGGGTGTTGGCCCGTCCCTGTTGGCATTTTTCTGTTGGAACCGAGCTATCGCGATCATCGGTCCGGTTCGGGCGGGGCTCGTGTATTATTGTCTCCCCTTGCTCAGCGGAGTTGAGGCCCTTCTGTTGTTGAATGAGCCGGTCCATTGGGTCCACGCATTTAGCGGCGTTTTAATCTTGGCCGGAGTCATTGTTGCCACACGGGAATGAAAACGGTGGTTAGTATCCCTTGCCACTTCATAACGAGAATTACCGGAAAACCATGTCTGGAATTGCGATGGAATCGTAGAATCGTACCAAGGTCTACTGTTTGACAGGTTACGGGGCAAATGACAGACCCATCTCGTTCCTCGTGGACGAGGGAGAGATCGAGGTTCGCACCATCCTGGAATATTGGCGGGAGCCGGATTACCTATATTTTAGAGTAGAGACGCAGGATGGCCGGGTATGTGACGTCCGGCATGATGAATATGAAAATTACCGGCATGTGAGAGAATCTGCGCAGTCGCCAAAATTAGCTTGTCATGACGGCTGGCGAACAAGCGTCTGGTAAAGATTTAGTATTTTGCCGTTATTCCGTACCGGGTCGAATTGCCGAAGGACCAGAGATCGGCCTTTGTCTGCCATTTCCAGTGCTGATTCTCTGTTTGCCACCATCTTGTTTATAGCATTAGCAAGTGCGGAAGGATCTTTCTGGGGTACGAGAAATCCGGTGAGGGCGTCGTGAATGACCTCGGGAATACCACACACATCAGTGGCCACAACCGGGACACGGTGCATGAGCGCTTCCATAATCACATTGGGAATCCCGTCACGCTCTCCGGTCGAATGCACAGCGCTCGACACTACAAAGACATCGGCTGAAGAGAACAGGTCTGAGACTCGATTGTATGGGATGAATCCCGGAAACGTTACCAGTGCGTTGAGCCCCAGCTTCCTTGTAAGATGCTTGAAGAGGATCTTGTGAGGACCATCTCCCGCGAGTGTGAGATGAAAGCTCAGTCCAGAATCCTTTAGTATTTTGCAAGCCTGGAGAAGCACATCAAAGGCTTTGATCCGATCGAACCTGCCCAGGGCCAAAAGTTGGTATGGCGGGGTCATCGGCACCGGAGCTTCCGCATGCCGTTCCAGAGAAATTCCGTTATAGATGAAGTGAACCTTGTTTACGTCTCCGTTTGCGAAATCCTGCAGGTACCCTATGTTGGCCATGGTGTTCGTTCTTACGAACAAGCTGTCTCGAATCTTTTCCTCAAGTGCCCCGTCAGGAGGATAGATGTCTGCCGATCCGCCGCAAAAGCTGAACGGGATGCCTGTCAGTTTAGAAGCCACCCACGCTGCCGTCGCGGGACCATTGGCCCAAGGGGCGTGTATATGTTCGATACTCTCTTCCTCAAAGCGTCGGGCAAGACTAAATCCGCAGAAAAAAGACCATATATTCTCGCCCCCAACTTCCAAGGATCTCCACCTCCTCATGGGGATAGTACGAAAAAGCCAGCTGACGGTTTCAGGCTTGCGTTTCCACCAATAGATCAAATCCCTGGGGGCATGCTTCAGGAAAGGTATTCCCAATCGTTCCATTTTCTCGGAAACTCCCAACATCTCCGGGGACAAATGCTTCTTCCATTCTCCGTACAGTGTAAACACCTCGAGGGGTAAGCCCATTTTCCAAAGGTTCACAACCTCCCTGAAAACGAACGTCTCTGAAGGCTTTGGAAACCACAACAAGATGTATGCTATTTTGGGAAGGCTCAAAGCAGGCTCCTTCTCAGGAATTACTCCCAGGGGCAAAGCATCTCGCCAACCACGGATGCTCATACCACAGCTGTGGTCGCAAAACAAGGATTCGATTTGAATCCCTAGGCAGTGTGGGCCTATCGGAACCGGTTCGGTGGCATATAGGTTGGCATGATAGGTTTTCCCGTATTGGCATATTCTAAGAATCCCATTGATCATGTAGATTCTGGCGCGGATCAGCAACAAAAGCAGTCGTTGGTCCGATGCCACCCCAGCTCCGCAGCCCAAGAAACCATGCCAGACAAAAGCTGGTGGCCTTTTAGGTTCCTACGAGCTCAGCGAAAAAAGCAGATTAACTCAGGAAATTGTGCGGCTGGTCAGGCACAGAGTCTCGATTGATTGGTATCCGATGACAGAATACGACTGATGAAAAGAGGAATGGCGAGATGGGGCTGCTGATTGCCCGGTGAAAACAAATAATTTGTGTTGGATCTCATCCAAGGATGGCCGATAGATGTGTGTTATTCGACCGCCACCGAGCACGGCTGGATTCAGCAGCGCCAAGAGGCAAGACGAGGCCAATGAAACAGTCTCCCTCAATTCCCAGAAATCTTCAAGATCGGGTGCCCCATTCAGGAATTGAGCAATTTCAATAATAAGATCGAAGATCCATTCCACCGTGCGCGTACCCCCCAGTGTGTCTTAGCATGGAATTATGCGGCGGTCTTGCCGTTCCGGGGGTCTTTGAGCCTGTGACCGGCCACAGGATGGTTCCCCCGGCGCAAGAAGATCACCGTCTCCTCTGTTTCAAGAATCGACGCAGTTGTGACCGTAGTCACGTTAACAAGAAAGCCCGTTTATTCTTAGCATTGAGTATACCTCTCCATCCTGACCCCGGTCAAGCCAGTCCTCACTGTAGGGTCGCCCTGGAAAATGACCGGGCAGAGTCTCAATGGGCTTCTCTTTCGGGATACGCTCCGACGGGTCAGTCTCCAACGCCACGGATACTTCCCGCGTCTCAGGTCATCACCAGATAGAAACGGCCCACCCGAAAATCAGTGCGGCTTGATGCTGATTTCTGCCCCTGGCCGCTCGGCAAAATCCCATTTTCAAATCTCGTTTGCTGCTCGAATAAGTATTCAATATCATTAAGATCTATCCCCGACAAAGTTGCCTGAAAATTTTTCGGGGGTTCTTAGTTCTGGGATTCGTCCGACCCATACTGCAACCCCTGCGGAGCCATGGGAAACATCCCGCGACCGGACAGGGCACAATCTCGGCTGAAATGGCAAGACCGCCGCATAATTCAGGCTAACTCCTTATTTCCCGTCCTTGCCGGATGAGCCGCAACTTCACTGGTTCTCCGATTGCTGTGTCGCCTGGTGCAGGTAAATGTCTCGTTGCGGCACCGCGAAGACGATCCCAGCCCGGTTGAATTCTGCAAGAATCGCGCGATTGACTTCGTGAAGCGCTCTTTCCTTGTGCTTGGACTCGTGAATCCAAAACAGGAGGTCGAATTCGAGTCCTGATTCTCCAAATGCTCGGAATCGCACCCTCGGAGCGGGTTCGTCCGCCAATAAAGGATTGTCCTGAGTCCCCTTCAAAAGAAGTTCTTCCACCTGATCTGCATTGGAACTGTACGAGACGGAGACTCTTGTCCTTACCCGGAACTTCGGGTCCGGAGCGCTTTCGTTCACAATTTTCGAATTGGCCATGACAGCGTTGGGGATAGAAACGAGGATGTCATCCCTGGTGATGATTTTGGTGCTCCTCAGCCCGATATGCACAACCTCTCCCCGCTCACCTGAGCTGAGTATGATATAGTCGCCTGTCTTGAAGGGTCGATCGAGAAAGACATTAATGCCGCCGAAGAAGTTGGCCAAGGTGTCCTTGGCGGCCAAGGCAGCAACGATTCCCGCGAAACCAGCGGATGCGAGAAACGGCGTAAGATCAATGCGCCAGACCGAGAGGACCGTGAGCACCCCCATGAGGCAGATAAGGACCGTGCCGATGTTCTCCGTGAGACGGAAAACCTCAGCGCCGTGAGGATGCGAAAGCCTGAGTCGTCCGCAGATTAGGTACAGAATGCGACCCAGAGCGACGGCCCACATGATCGCCAGGGCCGTTTGGGCCGCCCCGGCTACCGCAAAATCGGTTGTCGGCGAAGGCATAACGCACTGTACTTCCAGAAGGATGCCGAGTAGGACGACGGTTATCCACAGCGGCCGAGAGATGATTTCGAAGAGCTGTGCCTGTATACCCAGTCCCGACCACCGGCAAACGGCCAGCACTGCTCGATTTCCCAGAAACCGGACCACCCAGGCTGCGACGAGCGTGGCCACTGCAATAACCACCGCGCCACGGATGAGAGCTTCCGCCATAGTAATTCCCATGCGGGCCAGCAATTGGTTGATGATTTCCATCTGCACCTCGTGTGGGTGGTCCTGAGGCAGCACCGCTGTATCTGGCCTGTGCCCCCGAAGCATGTACCACTTGTTAAGTCAGAGGTATAGCATGTTGTTCTTCTGGGATAGAGAAACGATCTAAGGGTCTCCGTTGAACCCTCGACCCCCGCGTTGCGAACGCGAAATAAAACGTTTCACATAAAGATCCTATTCCGAATCCTCAACCATTTCAGGCCCTGTTTGTTCTTTTCAGTCCTCTTTGATCCTCTATGGGTCAAAAAAATGTGCGAAAAATGTGCGAAAGAAAATCAGAGGCGAGCAATTTCACGCAGGACATCCATAAGACGGAATGCATCGAGGATGTGAAACAGTCCATTGGCAGTCCTAACGTTATATGAAACCTTCCACGAGAAATTCATGGGAAGGGATCTTGAATGCTCTTCGCAACTGAGATCCCAAAGCATTTGTGCGTTCGGCCTCGCTAATGTGATATGATCATGCTCATTCCATTTTAGAACTGGAGGAATGCAATGGCTGACTGGGATCGTATAGATGAACTTAAGACCCGTTGGTTACAAAGCGAAAAGGATGATCCAGGAGCCCGCGAGGAATGGGAGACGGCCGTGAGTGAAGCAATTGGTGATCAAGACAGGCTGATCGAGGCTTGGGATCATGAGGATATTCATGAACTGAGAGCCTTGTTGAGAGAGGCAACCAAATTGTCCGCTTATGCCAAACAAGAAGGTATGACATTCACATCTACTTGGGCTCACAGATCATTGCCTAGGAGGCTGTCGGACTTAACCTGACCGGCCCCCATTTTAGCGACACATATTTGTTCAAGATACTGATATTATGGGAGTTAGTAGCATTTTGCGCTTGCATTGAACAGCCGTTCCATTGTATAT
>JBKQMK010000607.1:0-9108 GCA_052146735.1 Desulfomonilaceae bacterium
AATAAAATCGGACGGCCGAGAAAGTAAGCCAAGCGGTCGCCACCTCTGAGGCCGGCCTGTGCAGCCGGGGTGCCGGGGTAAAGTTCGAAAATGAGGATGCCATTGACTGGAGAGAGGCCCATCTGAACAGCAAGGTTCTGGTCGATGTTTATTGAGGATTTTATCCCTATCCACGGATAGATAGCGCGGCCTACTTTTACTATCTGTGCCGCTACGGTCTTGGCACGATTGATGGGCAAAGCAAGGCCGATCCCCATGAATCCTCCTGTTTGGGTAAAAATGGCAGAGTTGATGCCTATAACTTCCCCGCGGGAGTCTATCAAAGGGCCGCCGCTGTTTCCCGGATTAATGGCCGCGTCAGTCTGGATCATTCCCATCATGGTGCGCTGTCCGATGGCGAGGTCACGGTTCAGCGCGCTGATGAAGCCGGCGGTTGCCGTATGCTGAAAGCCGAAGGGGTTACCTATTGCTATGACCCTCTGGCCAACCACGAGCGCTTCGGAATCGCCGAGCGGAGAGACTTTCATGCCGGAAAACGGGGCGATCTTAATAACAGCGAGATCGCTCACCGGGTCCCGGCCGACCAATTTCGCCTGCAATTTCTTCTGGCCAACAAAGGTGACTTCGAGATTCTCCGCGTTCGCAACCACGTGATTATTCGTAAGGATATGGCCCTCGGAATCGATGACAAAACCGGTCCCTTGTCCAGTTTGAGGGACTAGCTGCATCCAAAAATTTAGGGCTTGGTGGGTTGCCACAATGTTTACCACGGCGGGGCTTATCTCCTGATAGACCCTCATCACTACGGCTTCGCCGCTCTCAAGCGCCTCGTACTTCGGTGGAGGAGGCGGAGCAGGAATCGACGTCAGAGCTGCTCTGCGATTAAGCCATAGGCCGGCGACAAGGCCCGTCCCGAATATTACTAACAGGGTTACGATAACAGCCCATTTTCTTGATCCGGTCATTGAATCCATCCCTCTTGGGAAAATGGCATAGACAACGGGAAGTTCCGGAGGAACCGCACGGCCCCCCTGAAGAAAGATTCCTCGGAAGGAGCTTTTTGGTCGGGTTCCTCTTCTTTGCGATCATCCGTTATGAGTGTGTCCCTGTGCAGCGCGATCTTACCTTTGTCATCCATACCGTAGTATGCGTATCCGAGTGTTTGCCCTGTTGGCGACAGGACTCGAATTGTGCCGGGATAAGCCTGCGGACCGAAGTCCGTGTCGACGGGCAGCCCAGGTGCGGTAGCCGAGGCCGGCACAAACGCTGTATCCACCGGTGATACCTGCTTAATCTCGGGCCTCAGAGCAAAATCGGGCGAAGACTCAAGAAGCGTGTTCAGATTGGGATTGGTACCTAGCGGGCCTTGCGCGTCCGAAAATGCTATGCCGCTCGGAGGGGGATATCCCACTGAAGGTTGGCCGCTGAGCGCATTACCCATAAAATCCATCCAGACCGGCAGTGCTGCCGTGGCCCCGTACTCCTGCCGGCCCAATGAGACCTTGGCATCATAGCCTATCCAAACGCCTGCGGTGTATTTGGGATTGAATCCCACGAACCATGCGTCCGTACAGTCATCGGTTGTACCGGTTTTACCTGCCAGGTCCTTCCTTCGGAGGCGCGACGCGGCGGCAGCGGTGCCCGAGACGCAGGTCTCTCTGAGAATGCTTGCCATCAGGTAAGCAGTCTGAGGGCTGAGGACGCGCGCCATTCTAGGGCCGCGCGAAGCCCCGGACAGTGCTTCTTCGAGTCCCGGAGCCAACGACGAGTTTTGACCCTCGAGGGCCAGGCTACGCATCTCGTCGATGAGCCCTCCCTCCCCTCGGTCCACTCTGCCTGGTCCGTGAACCGGCGCTCCTGACGCCAACGAGGCGGGTGGTTCGACCGCAGGAAAATTTGCGGAAGTCCCTGCCGTCATCTGCGCGGGCACATTCAGGGGTTCGACGGTGTTGTCCTCTAAGACATTGCCGAAACGGTCCACCACTTTCTTGATCAGAACAGGGCTGACCCGCACGCCCATATTAGGGAAGACCGTGTATGCCGAAGTAAGCTCCAGAGGAGTGACCTCAGAGGCCCCCAAAGAAATCGAGAGATTCCTGCCCAGAGGCGATTGAATCCCCATGTTGCGGGCCATCTCAATCACCGGCTCCATGCCTACATCCATGAGCAATTTTACTGCAATGATGTTCCGGGAGTGGGCAAGTGCCTGTCTGAAAGTCATCGGGCCATGAAACTGCCCGTCCGAATTCTTGGGGATCCATTCCGGTTCCCGCGGATTCATGACAACGGCAATAGGCTCATCCACTATCAGCGTTCGAGGGCTGTACTGGCCCCATTCGAGTGCGGCCGCGTACACAAACGGCTTAAAGGCGCTACCGGGCTGGCGCATCGCCCGAAGGGCCCTGTTGAAGCTGGAACGCTCGAAGCCAAGGCCGCCTACCAGTGTCCGAACATAGCCTGTGTTGTTCTCGATGCATACCACAGCGCCCTGGACCTGAGGAATGGTCTGATGTTCGAGGTTAAGGCGAGTACCGTCCACCTCCGTGATTTTGAATTCGAGCAGATCGTTGGCTCGGTAGCGGATATGACTTTCGAGCTGCATCTGGAATCGGAGGTCGCCGCGAAGAGCGAGGGTACAGTCTTGGACATGATTTTCGACCTGTTTTCCTTTGCGCTTTTTGGGGGCGTTATTCGTCACAACCACGGCTTGTGCCAAGTCGCCCAACGCATAGGAATTAGCAGGCTTGCTGCGTAGAAACTCCTTTGACTCCGCAGGTTTCAGCCTTCGGACAAGTCCCACAGGTCTACCCTGCCGTTTTTCCCAGGATCGGATACCTTTGAGAAGGGCCTCTGAGGCCTTATTCTGAAGCGTGGGGTCGCACGTAGTCCAGACTTGCAGGCCGTCATTGTACAATCGATCCTCGCCGTACTTGGCCACAATGTACTGCCTTGCAGCTTCCGTGAAGTACGGTACCTTGTCGTAAGGGTTGGGCAGATTCTCTCTGAAACTTGGGATATCAGCCATTGCTTCACGGTATTGATTTTCCGATATGAAACTGTGCTCAAGCATGCGGCCCAGGACGAATTCCCTTCGCTTTAAGGCTGCTTCGTGATTGCGGCTAGGCGAGTACCTTGACGGGTTTGAAACCAACCCGGCCAGCAGAGCAGCCTCCGGGACACTAATTTCAGTCGCGGGCTTTCCGAAGTACGTCCGCGCTGCGGCCTCCACTCCGTATGATCCCTTGCCCAGGTAAATTTCATTGAGGTAGATCTCAAGGATTTCTTTCTTGCTCAAGGTTCTCTCAAGCCTGAAAGCGAGTATGGCCTCCTTAATTTTTCGGGAGATTGTCTTTTGCTTTGACAAAATGAAATTGCGCGTCACTTGCTGGGTTATGGTGCTCCCGCCCTGAGCGAACGTTCCCGCCCTGACGTTCTTAATAAAAGCCCTGATGACGCCTAGCGCGTCTACCCCGACATGAGAAAAGAACCTGGAGTCTTCAGCAGCAAGAAAAGCGTTAATGACGTGGGGAGGCATTGATTCCAAATGGACGGGAAACCGTTTCTCCTTGTAGAACAGGCCGATGATTGTCCCGTCCTCCGCGTAAAAAGTTGAAACCGTCTTCGGGCGATAGGATTTGAGGTCCGGGATTTTGGGGAGATCCGAGGAGAAGGCGCCATAAATCCCCAATCCTGCTCCGAACATCCCTGAGGCGCCCGCACAGAGCATAAGGACCGGAAACCCTGCTCCCAACCAAGCGAGGAGCCCAATCAAAGAGCGCTGTCTCTTCTTGTTTTTTTGCCGAGAAATCACCGGCTCATGTCCATCCAAGGATTCCACAAAGTGATAAGGTAGCCGGCGCAGAGTTTATGACAGGCGCTAATCTTCGTCAAGGATTGGAGCGTATTCTCCGCGGCTCGTCTTCAATGCGTCGATGCATGTAGAAGTTACAACAAGCCATTCTTGACGAACTCCTGCCGATGAATTAAGCTCCGCATATTAATGGCAGGCAGGAGAAAACCGTGCGGATAGGCCACGGATTTGATGCCCACAAATTTGTTGAGAACCGGAAGCTCATCCTGGGTGGAGAGACCATACCTTATCACCTGGGGTTGGAAGGACATTCGGACGCGGACGTCCTCACCCATGCGCTTATAGATGCGCTGTTGGGCGCGGCGGGGCTGGGAGATATCGGCATGCACTTTCCCGACTCCGACCCTACGTATCGCAACGCTTCCAGCATCAGCTTGCTGGAGATCATTGTGGACGCAGTCCGCGCCTTAGGGTTTCGTATCGCGAATCTTGATGTCACGGTTCTGGCGCAAGGCCCTAAGATCGGTCCGTTTCGAGCCGCGATGGTTGGCAACCTGGCGGAAGCTGTAGGGATTGAGCCCGACCGGGTGAATGTGAAAGCAACAACCACAGAGGGACTTGGATTCATTGGGCGGGCCGAAGGAATAGCAGCATCGGCCGTGGTGCTTCTGGAAGAGGACGAGCTGCCCTGAGGCCGGCTTTCAGGAGCTGCTTTCAGCTTCACAGCGCTTCGCAGATTCGTCCATCGAGGAGAAACTAATGGGACTGAGGATATACAGCACCCTGACCAGGAAAAAAGAGGAGTTCCAGCCCCTTCAACCTGGAAAAGTCGGGATGTATGTCTGTGGAATGACGGTTTACGATATGTGTCATCTAGGACATGCACGTTCTGCGGTCCTTTTTGATGTGATCTATCGGTATCTGATGCACCGCGGGTATGAAGTGACATTTGTGCGAAACTTCACGGACGTGGATGACAAAATCATAAACCGGGCCAAAGAACTGGGGGAAGACTGGAGAAGTCTCGCCGAACATTTTATACACGAATTCTACGTTGACATGGACGCTCTCGGGATCCTTCGGCCAACATTCGAGCCCAGGGCTACAGAATATATAGACCGGATGCAATCGCTCATCCAAAGGCTTATATCGTCAGACCATGCGTACGAAGCCAACGGGGATGTAATGTTTTCCGTGAACAGTTTCCCCGGGTACGGCAAGCTCTCCGGCAAGAGAACTGAGGATCTGATATCGGGAGCACGGGTAGATGTGGATGAAAAGAAGCGAAATCCGTTGGATTTCGCCTTGTGGAAAGCAGCCAAGCCTGGGGAGCCTTTCTGGGAGAGCCCTTGGGGTCCAGGGCGTCCCGGCTGGCACATAGAGTGCTCTGCTATGAGCATGCATCTGTTGGGAGAGGGGTTCGACATTCACGGTGGCGGCGCTGATCTGGCGTTTCCTCACCACGAAAACGAAATTGCCCAATCAGAGGCGGCCACCGGAAGACCTTTTGCCAAGTATTGGATACATAATGGTTTCGTCAACATCAGCTCGGAAAAGATGTCCAAGTCCCTCGGCAACGTCCTAAATATAAGAGATATACTCAAGACCGTGCATCCGGAGGCGCTGCGCTTGTTCCTCGTATCCAGCCACTACAGGAGCCCTCTGGACTACAGTGAAACCTCGATAAAGGAATCCGCCTCGGCGCTTGAACGCCTCTATGCGGCAATGGCAGCACTCGACGAGCTCATCGGCCGCGGCGGCAATGCCAAGGAGCTGTCCGACGAGCTGACCGGCATAAGCAGCCGTTTTGTGGAGGCCATGGACGACGATTTTAATACGCCGCGCCCTCTGGCTATTCTGTTTGACGCGGCCCGAGCCATAAACAGGTATTCCGCGACAGCTTCCTTATCGGAGATTCCTTCGCCCAATATCCTGACCAAGGTGAAGAACGAGATTGGCGTACTTTCCCGCGAAGTACTGGGCCTTCTCACGGAGGAACCGGCCCTTTTTCTGGAAAACCTGCGCAAAGGCGGGGTGGCAGATCTGGGAATAGGTGAAGAGGAGATCGAGGGGCTAATAGTTGAAAGAGCCGAGGCCCGGAAGAAAAAGGATTTCGCGCGTGGGGACGAGATCCGCAACGACCTGGCAGCGAAGGGGATTCTGCTTGAAGACGGTCCCAAAGGAACGACTTGGAAGGTAAAGGAGACTCCGTGAACGGGAAGGAATCCGGTACTATTTGATACATGTCCTCCAGTTCCGCTTGGCCGCAACGAGGAAACGCATTTGAATTGGCATAACATCACCCTCCCCCACCCCCCCGTCGAGGGAGGGGTTAGGGGGAGGGCCGAAAACGGGTTCTTTTAGGCCCCATTTTCTATGCATGCCGACATCCGAAAGGGCGCTCATTTGAAAATCCAGGTTGAAAATCTCGACTACGTGTACAATCCCGGAACCCCCCTGGAAATAAAAGCCCTGGAGGACGTGAGCTTCGGGCTTGCCGAGGGGGCTTTTGTAGGCATACTGGGCGGTACAGGATCAGGAAAAACAACACTTGTCAGAAACCTCAACGGACTTCTCACCCCTACCCGAGGCAGGGTGCTGTTAGACGGAAAGGACATCAGATCTTACGGACCGGGGCTCAGAATGAAGGTTGGCGTGGTTTTTCAGCGGCCCGAACGCCAACTTTTCGAGGAAACGGCCTTCAAGGACATCTCATTCGTCCTGAGACGGTCTTTCAGCCTGTCCGAAGCCGAAATCCGGAAAAAGGTCCGGAACGCATGCGAGCTGGTAGGATTGAATATTGATGAGATCGGAGAACGATCTCCCATGGCCCTATCCGACGGAGCCAAACGCAAGGTTGCAATCGCGGGGATACTTGTGAATCAGCCTGAGGTGCTCATCCTCGATGAGCCGGCCGTCGGCTTGGACCCTCCGTCATTGGCGGACCTCATCCGAACTCTTGAAGAAATGAACAGGTCACGCGACCGAACAGTGGTGATTGTTTCCCATGACATGGAGCCGTTCCTCCCTATTCTGGATCTTATAATGGTACTGAAGCAGGGGAAAATAGCGGCGCTCGGCTCACCGTCCGAAGTATGTGAGGCCCTGGGAAATGACTCTACCACAAGAGAATTGCTCCCTGAGTTGGCTCTGCTTGTCTACGATCTTCGCAAGGCCGGTGTGCCGCTTGCTCCGGATGAATTCAGGATTCCGATACTGGTCGAAAGGCTCGCGAACCTCAAGAAGCTTTCAGGAGGCGCCGCTTGACGAGACGCGTAGGCATGGTTTTCGTATTTTTGGTGGCGGCTGGTGCGGCATGCGTTACGCCCTGCAGCGGTGCCCCGACCGCTGAGGAAGTGGTCAAGAAGGTCCAGGATGTATATTCACGTCATTGCTGTTTTCGTGCAACCTTCAATCAACTTACGGTGAATGTGAGCATGGACCTTAAAGACCGATTCGAGGGCATGATTCAAGTTAAGCGGCCGGGAATGATCGCGCTGGACGTGGTATCACCTGAAAAGCAGAAGGTAGTGATCAAAGGAAAATCCTATACAGTCTATTTTCCGGAGGACGGCACCGCTTCTAACGGAGAAGTTCCTCCCGAAATGAACGTTGAGCACTTTTTCGGTTTTTTCGCGAATATCGGCTCCCTGGACCGAAATTTTTCCATCGCTTTTCCGGTCAAATCCGAGGATGAAGCGGAGAAACTAATCTTTCTCGAACTGACAGACCGAAAAAACCCCACCGGCACGTATCGCATTATGTTGGGCGTTGACATGGATCTCTTCACTATACGCAGGGCCATTATTTACGACGCGCTCGGAAACTACAACCGCTTCGACCTGACCGGGATAACGTTCGTCAACTCTTTACCCGATACTCTCTTCGAGGTGGGCCCCATCCCTCTGGAAAAACTCATCCCTTCGCTGGACGCATTACCAAAGCAGTGACATACGATAATTTATTCAATCTCGTAAGCCTCGGCTGCCCCAAGAATCGGGTAGACTCGGAGAGAATTCTGTCGGTGATGGCCGATGCAGGTTTCGTTTTTACAGAGGACCCTTCGGCCGCGGCAGTCATCATCATAAATACCTGCGCTTTCATCGAACCTGCGGTACAGGAATCCATCGACACCACACTGGACTACCGGGAACACAAGGATGCTTTTCTGGTGGTGGCCGGATGTATGCCGCTACGTTACCAGGAGAGCCTTCGCGACCCGTTGCCCGAAGTAGACCTCTTCTTGACACCCGACAAGATCGCAGACCTGCCGCGAATCTTGAAAGCAGCTCTCCATAGGGTAGAAGAGATAAGCGTATCGCCCTCGCCAGGCTCGACAGCAATCGGGGCACAGCTGAGCAAGACTCCGAGTTTGAAGCCAGGCCGTATACTCACCACCGCGGGGTATGCTTACCTGAAAATTGCTGAAGGCTGCCCCCGACTTTGCCGCTATTGCACTATCCCCGCAATTCGGGGCCCATTGCGCAGTGTGGACCCATCCGAACTGGAAAAGGAGGCTATTTTTCTCGCTTCAGCGGGCATACGGGAACTGGTGCTCGTCGCGCAGGACCTTACGAGTTACGGTGTTGACCAAGGTGAAAAAGGCGCTCTGATAATGCTGTTAGAGCGGCTTAGATGCGTGGAGGGCATTAGGTGGATACGGCTTATGTACCTTTATCCGGACACTATCCCGCGCGGGCTTGGCAGGCTCATAAACCAGTCTGAGAATATTCTCCCTTACTTGGACGTTCCGTTCCAGCATGTATCGGCTAAGGTGCTCAGAGCCATGGGGAGACCATGGAAGGGGGACCGGGTTCGCAAGTTGATAGAACGATTGAGACAAGAGCTTCCTGGTCTAGTTCTGAGGACCACATTCATGGTCGGATTTCCCGCGGAAGGGGACAAGGAATTCCTCGAACTCGCGGATTTTGTCGAGTCGTTTGGCATCGAGCATGTCGGCGTGTTCACGTATTCGCCCGAAGAGGGAACGCCCGCGGCGGCTCTGGGAGATCCTATCCCTGTGGATGTGAAGGAAGCAAGAGCCGACCGGTTACGAGCCATTCACTCCCGGTTCATGGATAAGCGTAACCGGCGGCGAATAGGCACAGTGGAACAGGGGCTCGTTGAAGGTGTCTCCGAAGAATCGGATCTGCTCTTGCAGGGTAGGACCTGGGACCAGGCCCCGGAAGTTGACGGAGTCCTCTATATCACGGATGGGGAAGCAACAGCCGGCGAGATTCATGACATCAGGATCACCGGGTCACACGGACCCGACCTTTTCGGCGAGATTGTATAAT
>JBKQMK010000608.1:0-7726 GCA_052146735.1 Desulfomonilaceae bacterium
AGCAAAAAGTTTGATTGGCAAACAAAACTACCTGAAATGGGAGCCAGTGCCCGTCTCTTCGTCTGGCTCCACTGGCAACAGGCAGAGCAGAGAACGAAGCTGAGTGTCACAAATGAGGAACTCTCCCAAGCCCTGCACGTGAGCAAGACAATTATAGCGGACTACAAGAAGGAACTCCGGAGTCTGGGTTACCTCGGTGAACAGAAAAAGTCCTTGTCAGTTCGTTATGAACCCATCCTCATAAGGATATCATCAGGTGCAACCATATAATATAACCGAATTATTGACACACAGGTTTAGTCTCCGTCCCAAAATATCCTTGGCATTGCGTCGTATTTTGACCAACTCCACCTACTATATAATGGAGAAGTACTATATCTCTCTATCTATTACACCAATCACCTGTAGAACGATGATGAACAAGAGCTGTACCGATGAACAAGTAGGGACGCCCGTTGAAGCTAGGAGCACGCTGTCATCTGGTGATGAGGTGATTCATCTTGGAAGGAGAGATTGGGGGAATATCTTGGAAGGTGAATTTTTCGAGATTCTTTAGAGGTTAAACGCATCGAGGATACCTTGGTATATGGGATTCCTTTATTCCATTACTAGAACTTACTTATTCCATTATCTATCTATACCTATACCACTATGAAAGAAGAATTGTTCGTCAAGTCAAACGCAAAGAGATATGTAATAAAGTCATGGACATATATAGACATTTCTATTTTTAATGTAATTAGAAGTGATTCCTTATGACCATTCATTCTACAGATACAAAAATACCTTATTTTATTAATAGAAGTAATAAGTTAGTGTCTCTGTCTAAATTCTTACAAGGTAAGGTATTCGCTATCAGCCCTCCCATTCAACTGGGAGAGTCTTTCTTGATAGGAGTTTCTTGGGGAAGTCTTGAGTCCTCCACCTGTGTCTGTCTTCCCTTGTCTGAACTCCCATCTTTTTCTCAATCCTTGTTCAACTTAAAAGACTCCCAGATTTACGTACACGCATTTAAAGAAATAATTAAATGGTTTGCCTACCGGAAAGTTGAAATCGCGTCAGATCGCTTCCTAGACGTCTCTATCGCTGCGTGTCTGTTGAACCCTCCAGAATCTGACCGAGGGGAAGACTACAGGAAGTTCATGCTCAAGTCCCTCATATGGGATTATTTGGGAGAGACCTATCCATTCCTGCCTTCAGAGATACAGGAGCACGGTCGCCCTGAAGCTATTTATCACCGACTGAGACAGGATGCCTCCTATGCGTGGGCTTTGGGAGACCGGCTGTGGTTGGAGTTATTTGCAGGGGGCAATTTGGAAGACTTATGGCTAGATGTGGAAATGCCTCTCATCCCCATTTTTGCGGAGATGGAACTTGTAGGTGTCGGGTTGCACCAGGAATGGATTTCAAGAGCGAGGTGGGGTGTTGAGACTGCTTCTTTGCAGATATGTCAGGAACTGGAGAAGGTTTACGGAAAGACCTTTAATCCCTTTTCGGATGACGAAGTGAAGGATTTCTTGAGAAAGGTATGCGGAAAACGACTGAGCCCCTCCGAAGCCATTAACGATGACATGCTGAAGGGATTGTCTAGGAAAGATCCTGTGGTGCGTAAACTCTGGATTTGGAGAAAACTGTACCGGGCTTTGGAATTCTTTAAAGCGGTTGACGAGAAGGACAGATGTTATCCTACTTGGTGGATGACTAGAGCCTCTGTAGGCAGGATAATTTGTACCTACCCTCCTTTGCAAAGCGTACCAAGGATTTTTCGCAACTTTCTCAGCCCCGGCAAGGGAAATGTTTTCCTCAAGGCAGATTTTTCGGCATTTCAGTTGCGATTGCTTGCCCATTTGTCCGGCGACCCGGCATTGACTGAAATCTTCTTGAAGGGGGGCGACCCTCACACCGAAACTATGAAACGATTGCAGGCACGAGGCATCCCCATAAGCAGAAATGATGCCAAGGTAATAAATTTCTCCATTTGCTACGATGGTACCGCCTGGTCACTCAAGGATAATCTGGGGGTTCCCCTAGCAGAGGCATACAAGATTATGAAGGAATTGAAGCTGGTCTACCCCTCCATCGTTCCCTTCCTTGACAGTGTTGTGGCGGAAGTTGAGAAGCGGAATCCTCCTGAATGCTATGTGGAATCAATGTTCGGGCGCAGGCGATGGTTCAATGAGGAAAGGGCTTTGACTGCACGTGAAAAAAGACAAATCAGAAATGCCGTTGTGCAGATGCTGGAAGTGGATGTGTTCAAACAAACCGTCCTGGCAGTACAGGACGCGATAAAAGGAAAGGGCTTGCCGGTGAGAATCGCAATGTTGCTCCACGACAGTATTTGGTTCACGTGCCCAATAGAGGCTGAAATGGTCCGGCGAGCAAAAGAGGTCATTCAGGAAGTTATGGAGAAAACTGTAAAATTGAATGTTCCCTTGAAGGTGGAGTGGGATTGAACGAAGCCCGTGTGCCCTCACCTTAACCTATCGTGGACGGATGCTCTGTTATTGTACCTTGCCAACAAAAGTCAACATAAGCAATAAAATCCACAGGGGAGTGATCGGAAGGCGTCTCACTTATCAAACGAGTAGTGGGCAAATCTGAGAAGGGAGACACAGAGCAATCGGGAGCAAAGCAAAATGGGAAGAAAGAAGAAACCAAAGTGGGATGATCCGGAGCAGTCTACTCGGTTCATAGAACTAGCCGAACAAGTCCAAACTGATGATGCAGAGGAAAGGTTTGAAGAAGCAATGAAGCGGATTCTTTCAGTAAAACGAGAGGGCTCAGACAAGGAAACTAAACCCGCAAAGTCATCGTAGTGTTGCGAACTCGTTCAAGAATTCCTTGATACGCCGGATAAGGTTTTCAGTGTCTTCCTCATCATAAACTATATCAATTTCAGCAATTCTAATTCCAGCATGTGTATGTGGGTTTCGTATCCCTTTGCATGCAGCATAGAGTAGATCTAAACAATGGAACCGCCCGTCTTTTCGTTTTTTCTGGGCGGGAGTTTTGTCTTTTAATTTATCAAACTTTCTTTTTAATGCTCCTATTACTTGCCCCCACGTCATCGTAGAATGCTTCGCGATTCGGAATGTCCGCGCTAGCTCTTGAGTCATTTGTTCCATAACCCGCATAAGATGAAACACACAAGCACTGTACCTTCTAAAAGCAAAACATTTGCCTGCCTCGTCCATCTCTTTTTGGGCTAGTGGGAACCTTTCCTGTGCCTTTTCTGAAAGAGAAACTTCTGATCCGTCGAAATAGCCGGCCTTCCCATTAGGCAGCATCATAACTGTTTTAGATGATAATTCTCGTTGAAGGCTAGAAGCCAAATCTCTCACATGTATATGATAATGATAGACTGCCTGTAGCGGGAATACCATCCATCTTCCTTGTTGCCCAATATCTTGCTCTTTTGTTTCTTCATATATTACACGGTGAAGTTCTCGGGCAGGGTCAAGAGTGTAATCAAGCCGTAGCCGTTCTAGCTCCAGACAAACAAAATCAATCCATTCTTTTGCTCGTTCATAATTCTCAAGGGGAACACCCTGGTCTTCTCCCCGGTCTTGATGAGGGATCAAGTGAGACAACCTAAGCACAAAAAAAGACAACTTGCCAGCGTCGAATGTTTTCATGAGCTGCCACAGACTCACAAGCTTAAAGGGCTGAAACAACCCATCGTCGCGCAACCTCTTGTCTTTTTGCAACTCAAATGCTAGATTTGCCATATTATTTCCTCTGTGAGCAAAGCAGTTCCTAATGGTTGACCCGTTTGTTAGTTCAAGGGGTTGTTTGTCGCGGGGTAAGGATCACATTGTTGATCTTGACGAGCAAATTCTTGCCTTTTATAAAACGCAGCCCGCAACCATTATTGTCGAGGCCGACCCGGATGGAATCCATGAGCTGTACAAGCCCACGCTCACTAAGCCTATCCCCGATGGGCTGATGAACGTGGCGGCTGATGCCGTTATCAATCTGAGGTCTGCTCTTGACCAAGCTGTCTATGCCACACTTGGGGTGCGCAAAAAGGTGAGACGCAGACAGGCTAAGTTTCCTGTCGCTGATAGCGAATCGGAGTTCAAGACTGGGACTGTCTTTCAATATTTCCCTGATGATATTAAGCCGCTCTTTAAATCGTTCGAGCCATACATAGGAGGGAATAATCTTTTGTGGGCTCTCAACAGGATATGCAACACCAACAAGCACCAAATCCTTATTCCCGTCTGTTTTTTCCAAGGTCCTGTTGAAATTTCTACGGAGCAGATTGCGGGAGACAAGATTGTTCCTTTGCCAGGATGGGATGGCGCCAAATACGAAACTATATTCACTAAAACCAGTCCCAACGCTGACTACCACATCAATTGCCACATTGTCGTAGCGTTCAATGAAGTTGAGGTTGTGAAAGGCAAGCCAATCATTGCAACTCTTAACAAGATGGCTGTCATGGTTGAGCAGATCTTGCTCGCTATCGAAACAGAGGCCAGAAGGCTCGGATACGTCTAACGGTTTTGTCAATTAGTCCCCCTTTTCAGGCGATTGGGGTTGTGAAGCATAACATCGCCTTTTCAAAAGGGTAAAAATTGAATATTTTTTGATTCGTATCATATCCTTGCCCTGCTTATTTCACTCACTCATGCCAAAACTCACCTGCCTCGTTGTCTTCAAATCCGTCCTGAATTTTCAGGGGTCTTTCTCCGGCCTCGAAACGTTTTCCCGATTTCAAGCACCGATTTGGAACCGACTGAAAACCCATATCGAATCCGTCCTTGTTTATTTGAATTATTCTGCTCCGTCTACACCCGTAGTGACGGGCACCCGCAACCTATATTTAAGGATAAATGGAAAGGGGGTGATCATATGAAACAGGCACTGGTAGAGGGATTAAAGATAATCCTTCACGCCGCGTTAGAAGCAGTTCTGCAAAAAACCGTTGAAAACAAAGGAGGAAAGTCAAATGGGCGCTAACGCATTCCGCGAGGATGAACTGGTGACTCGCAAGGTCAAAGTCGGCAATGAATGGCAGACAAGGACTTTTCCAGTTGTTGGGGGAAGACTGAGGCTTGTGCACGAAAGCAGCCCGCAGGTAACCATCCAGACGGAAATCGTCAGATTCGACTCTGATTTCGTCGGGATCAAAGCGATGGTGACAACAGAAAAAGGCGTGTTCCACGGTACAGGAACCGCCTCCGCCCAAAGGGACGCGAAGCTTGCCGATTCTCTGGTTGAACTGGCGGAAACAAGGAGCATAGCCAGGGCGCTGAGGTTCGCGGGGTACGGTTGCGAATATACCTCGGCGGAGGAAGTCTCTCACGTTCCCGCTAGCGAGCCTGAACAAGAGGGAAATGGGAGCAGAGATCGCAAATCTATTTTTGCAGAGGGCACCGGGAATAGCAAAGTGGCGGCGCAAGCGCCAAGTGGCACGTCTGCTAGCGAGGGATCAAAACCGAAAAATGGCGGCATTGGTCAGGCAACCCAGGCACAGGTGAGAGCCTTATTTGCTCTTAGCCGAAGAGCAAACTATCACGAGGCAGACATTGGGGAGATGCTTGCTCGCTTCGAGGTTTCCCGCTTTGAAGACCTTTCCCGTGAATCCGCATCGCAGTTGATCGGCCACTTGCAGACCCAAGTCGCTGCCTAAAAGCGTCAGGCAAACCTAAACATAAACAATCAAAAGGCGGGCGGGGATAGGTTTGTCCGCGCTCCGTCATCGAAAGGAAACGTCAAATGGTCAGGATTAATTCCCTATTCCAGACACTGAAAACCAAACGTGAAAGCATGATTCGCAAACTGCGTCCCCTCAAGCACCTAAGAAATTACTGGCGCAACAGGACTCGTGAACTTCGACGATGGAGGAAGAGATGAACACAGCACAAAACCACGACCACTTGTCCTATTCACAGATTAACACGTATTCGACGTGCCCTTTGAAGTACAA
Organism: Desulfomonilaceae bacterium; assembly: GCA_052146735.1. Taxonomy (GTDB): domain Bacteria; phylum Desulfobacterota; class Desulfomonilia; order Desulfomonilales; family Desulfomonilaceae; genus CAWBBA01. The sequence goes on from JBKQMK010000608.1 coordinate 5,936, forward strand.
GTTCCACTACATCGATCAGATTGAATCACCTTTTGTCAGTTCTGCACTGGTCTTCGGCTCCTGCATCCATGAAAGTGTGGGAGCATTCCATCAGAGCTGTCTTGAGGGAGACCCTCTGTCTCCCAGCCAGGTTCATGACGTTTACCGGCAGGCGTGGGAGAGCCATTCCAAGGGGCAACAAATACGTTTCTTCAATGGTGACGCCGTGGAAACCCTCACGACAAAGGCAAAGCTGATGCTGGATGTCTTCTATGAAGCATTCGACCCGGGTGTTCAGATCATCGGAATCGAGGAGCCCTTTGAAGTGGATCTGGGCAAGCGTGTTCCTCCGCTGGTTGGTTGGATAGACGCCGTAGAGCTGGCACCGGATGGAACGGTCAGTGTCATTGATCTAAAAACAGCTTCCAAACGGTATTCTGATAATACCGTCCACGCCAACATGCAGCTTACCTGCTATTCGTTGGGGGCTCAGGCCCTCGGGTTTAACGGGGAGACTCGCTTCCGACTTGACGTTCCCTTGAAGACTCAGAATCCGGAGCTGATACGATACGAGACCTCGCGCAACGATGCGGACCGGGGACGGTTTGTGAAGCTCGTCAAGAGCGTATGGCAGGGCATCAAGAAGGAAATCTTCTTTCCGAAAGCCGATTGGCAATGTGGTCAATGTCCATTCCTTGATCACTGCAAGGACTGGTAAGCTCCACCAGCAAAATCAACTACAATCAACAGGAGACCTTTTATATGAAAGGTCTCTATTTCCCCGCTCAGTCCTATAATTTCATGTGTTTTTTTCCTGTGGGAACGTATAAGAATGGGACTTTATCTGCATGGGGACTGGAAAATCTACCCCTCCCCCTTTACTTGTTGCTAGAATCCTGGATGGGACCCATTTAAGAGGTCCTGGACTCCTTAATTTTCTCATGCGTCAAAAAAGGTAAGCATATCATGCTAATAGGGACTAGAATATCCCCTTTTGACTCCCACACTTGTGACATGCCACATGCCGAGTCGTACTAGATATGCAGCTCGAAAAAGTGAACCGTACCTGGGGCCTTCCATGGCGGAATTTGGTGGTGTACAAAATGACTACGGCAATGGCTCTAAGAGCGGTTTCGGGTACTGGCCGTACGTACGGCCAGTACGAAAAGTTGGAACAAAATAAGCTCAGGTTTTTTGTCGCTGCGGAAGACAATGAACTCCGGTTTTTTGCGCTTGAGAACATGCTTAGCGGTATTCCGACACTCTCCTGATCACGGTACTGGCCGTACGTACGGCCAGTACGTAAAGTTGGAAAAGAATAAGCTCAGGTTTTTTGTCGCTGCGGAAGACAATTAACGCCGAATTTTTGTGATTGCAGCGGTCCGACACTCTCCTGATCACGGTACTGGCCGTACGTACGGCCAGTACGTAAAGTTGGACACTTGACTCTTCCGGAATTCGGTCCTTATTCATGTCCCGCAAAGAGCTAAAATTGGCTTAGAAAGCGATCCAAAAAGGACATGCTGCGCTGATTGGTACGGAGGCTGGAAATAAGCTATAGGGGAAGGATGTCGGGGCGGCTTTTTGGGGTACTTTTCGTCTCGTGGTACACCCGCACCCTCACTCCGAATGAGAGCACGGGTGTAAGACATTGTTAGTCCTATTTATATTGTGGGAATTCTATGCCCAGAAGGCTCTTCTTGAGGCCCAAGAGGATGTCCTTTCCCTTGTCCATGTCTTTGGACGTCTTATCGATGGCTTTGATGATATCTACCCTGTCGCCCGAGTCCAAGTCATTTTCCAACTTCTCGG
>JBKQMK010000609.1:0-4062 GCA_052146735.1 Desulfomonilaceae bacterium
CAAGAACTGCAAAGGGGCCTTCAAAAGCTTCTCCAAGCTGGATTGCTGAAACAAAGCGAACTTGACGACAGGTGGCGTTCCCTTGCAACGACCGTCGATCTTGTCTTGCAATGCCCCGCATGCGGGAAGCCCCAGACTCGACAAACTGATAAATGTCCAAGTTGCGGAGCCGTTCTTTATAGAGTCCAAGAAAGAAATCAGGATCACTGAGAAGCTATTCCGCAGCAACTGGGCTGTCTTCCCGTGGTGGTTGAGCCCGGCCTGGCGCAATGCTTATCACCTGGATCGTCTACGCTACACCAGGAGATCCTTTCCCTATCCCAGGAGGTCATGGTACTATACCTCTGATTTAGCAAGTGGTACATAACAAAGGGGCAGGTCATTCTCTCGGAACCACCATTTAGCTTTCATCGAACCACCCACTGTCAGGTCGGCTCTCGACATTTATCCGATACAATCTTGAGGAGGCATACACGTGGCGAGCAGGAAAGTAAGCGTGATGGAAATTTTTGACACCACTCCGTTCACACTGTACCAGCTATGGATTTGTTTCTTGTGTTTTTGCCTGATCATCATCGACGGCTTCGATCTGACAGTTATTGGTGTTGCCGCACCCAAGATTGCGGAGTTTCTGCATGTGGAACCTGGCGCCCTTGGTCTAGCAATAAGCGCTGGTCTCGTAGGGCCTTTGGTAGGTTCGATCGCTTTCGGTATGCTTGCGGACCTTTGGGGACGCAAGCTGATGTTGTTTATCTCAGCTCTCATTTTCGGTTTGTTTACGCTGCTGACAGCATACATTACCAATCTGGAGGAACTGGCGCTGTACCGCTTCCTCGGTGGGATCGGTTTGGGCGGAGCCATCCCGAATGCACTCGCCTTTGGCTGCGAATACGCACCGAGCCGTTTGCATGCGACCGTTACCGCCATGATGTACGCGGGTATACCTGTTGGAGCGGTAGCTGTAGCGCTTTTGGCATCGCATCTGCTTCCACATTACGGCTGGCAGTCGCTTTTTGTCGTAGGTGGCATTTCACCTATCGTAATCGGCCTATTAGCGTTGGTGTTTCTCCCTGATTCTCTGGCATTCTTGGTTCGACAAGGTGGCGACAAAGCACGGATTCGCAAAATCGTCTCTCGAATTGCTCCGACTCTGGCTAACGACAAGGAAGTTGAGTTCTGCACTACCGACCGGAAGCTTCGCGGTGTACCCGTCAAACACCTGTTTTCAGAAGGCCGCGCAGTGTCTACCGTGCTGTTGTGGGTTCTCTCCTTTCTCAGCTTCTACTTGCTATGGATCGTTGTCTCGTGGATGCCAACATTGCTGCGACAAAGCGGCGCCTCGGCCCAAGAGTATAGCCTCGCCTTTGCGTGCATGAATGTCGGCGCCACTGTGGGGACGATCGGTATCGGTCGTTTGATGGACCGCTTCAATCCTTTCCGGACGTTGAAATTTGCCTTCGTTCTTGCGTTCATTACTGTCTCGGCCTTCGGAATGCTTGCCAGCGGTTCCTTTGTCGTCGTCGCGGTTTTGGCCACTGCCACTGGACTGTTTTTAATAACCAACGCCGGTATCATGGCCCTTGCCGCTGTTTCCTATGCCACCGGCATCAGGGCTTCAGGAATTGGTTGGGCGTACGCGATCGGCAAGATCGGATCAATCCTCGCACCGGCGGTCGGAGGTCTCCTCCTCGCCTGCCACTGGAGCGTCGCCCAGATTTGCGTCACAAACGCTTTGACAGGATTGCTGGCCGCTGCTGCCGTCATAATCTTAGAGCGGCACATAGCCGCTACCGGTACTCCGTCCAACGTAATCATTCAGCGGGAGACGGTGACAAGTGAGGCACAACGGAGCCCTTCCCGATGTGCTCTGATTGATTGAATGAGTAATTCGAAAGGGTTTGGCTTAACCCCCGAAAACTGGTCCAGGATCTGAGTTGGTATTGGGGTCGGAATCTGGGGCCGGTGGGAGGTCATGGTACTATACCTCTAACTTAACAAGTGGTGCATAATACGGGGGCAGGCTAGGTTACCTGACGGCTCCCCCACAAATCCTGGCGTGCGGTATTCCCGCATCGGGCTCCTCAGCCCTGCTCGCATCCGCACGATTGGAGGCACTCACAAGAGGCGGAGCTGAACCGGGCCGTGCTGCTTGGTGATCTGAGATCCCTCCACGCCGAAGAAATTCAGGACGGCCTGGAAGCTGGTCCAAGTGTAGCTCTGACGCTGATTGCGGCGGTTGAGCCACATGAACAGGATGCGCTTGATTAGGGAAAGAGTTTGCTCAAGTCGATGTTATGAGACATGACTTCCACGGAGAATGGAACTACACGATCAAACCAAGGAGTTTATAAGACTGGCAGGATTATTTCATGACAGGCCCTTAGTTGGGTGTCGCCGCACTCGCGGCCCCATCCTTCTTGCGTAGGGCTTTCTTGTCCACTTTGCCGACCGGAGTTAACGGAAGCACATCCAATATCTCTATTATTTTTGGAATCTTATATGAAGCGAAGTTGTCGCGGGCATATCCGAGTAAATCCTCTTTGAGCTTCTCCTGATCTCTGTCCTTAAAAACCGGCTTCAGCTGAACGACAAGCTTCACGATATCCGTGCCCGGCCGTTTGGGATTGGAAATCCCTATGATGGCGCATAACTCGATCGCCGGGTGCTCGTACATCTTGTCTTCCACTTCACGGGAGAAGACCTTGAACCCTCCGACGTTAAGCATGTCTTTGGAACGGTCCACTATGGTGAAAAAACCGTCTTCATCCATGCGGGCCACATCTCCCGTGTGAAGCCAGACCTTACCGTCGTGTTCGCGCAGGGCCAGAGGGGTCTCCTGCGGCTTGTTGAGGTACCCTTTCATCACTTGGGGGCCGGAAACGATGATCTCACCTTCTTCACCCACCGGAACCTGATGCTCGCCAGTCTCTATATCAACCAGTCTGATTGTCGTATTTTGCAGCGGAAGGCCTACACTTCCCACCTTTTTCGTGCCTCTTCTGGGATTGGACGTGACCAGAGCGCATCCCTCGGTCAGGCCGTAGGCCTCCACAACCTTTCCTTCGCCCACCACGGACTCAAGCTGCTTAAGGGATTCGGCAGGAAACGGCGATGCCGCCGACAAACAAAACTCCAGCCTGGAGAAATCGAGGCTGCGAAAACCAGGCTCTTCGAGAAGCATCATGTACAACGAAGGGACGTTCACCAGCATAGTAGGCTTGTACCGTGTCATTTCCTTCAAAATGTGCTTCGTGTTGCGCGGATCGGGGATCAGGATCTGACTGTGCCCCTGAAATATAGCTCCCAGGCCGAGGGCCAGCCCGGCTATGTGAAAAAACGGGAATCCGGATAGGATCACCTCCTCACCCCATTTCATATGAAGCCACTCCGTAACAAATGTGAGTTCAACAAACATGTTGCGGTGGGTGAGAATGGCCCCTTTGGGAACACCGGTGGTTCCGCCGGTGTACTGGATCAGACAATGATCGTGGGAGAGGACCTTGACGCCTGGGTCACGCGACGGGTACCGGGCCGGGATATCCTTGAATTTCAATACACTCTTGCCGGGGAGAGGCCCCACTTTTCCGGTCGGGACCTTCTTCAAGAGCTTGGCCAGAGTTCGTTTTACCGGCGACACGTAGTCAAGGATTCCGGTAACGGCAACAAATTTCAGGTCAGGGACCTGATCCGCTATCGCCGCAAATCTGTGCTCGAATATCGCGTCCAACGTCACCAGGCCTTTGGCTCCGGAGTCTCTCAGTTGGTGAGCCATCTCGCGCGGAGTCAGCAGGGGAGACAAGCCGGAAGCTGCGCAACCGGCCTTCATAACTCCGAGTTGGGCAATCAGATATTGGGGAATATTGGGAAGGTTGATAGCGACCACATCGCCCGATCCGCAGCCCGCATCGATCAACGCGTTGGCCACACTGTCAGCAGCGGACATCAAGTCTGCATAGGTAAGGACGGTCCCGAGAAAAAAAACGGCAGGCCGGCGGGAAACTTGGGACGCCACATCGTTGAAGTGATCCACAAGCGAGATGTCCGGGGTGACCACATCGGAAC
>JBKQMK010000610.1:0-5051 GCA_052146735.1 Desulfomonilaceae bacterium
GGTAGTGTAATCGGCTTTTTCCACTTCGTTGAAGCGGATCAAAAAACTCTTTACCTCCAGGCTTGGTCAACGAGGACATTGGGGCAAATGTGTTCCGCCGAGGGTAAGGGTCTCCATTATGACCTAGATAAGGCCGGAGTATGGGTGGACTGCGTTCACGAGCAGAAGCCGGTGATTCACAATGACTACTCCGCCTTGTCGCATCGCAGGGGCATGCCCGCCGGGCACGCGGAGATCATCCGTGAACTGGTCGTGCCTGTTTTTCGAAGCGATCAGATTGTAGCTATCCTCGGTGTGGGCAACAAACCGGTGGATTACGCGGCGAGTGACATTGAGACCGTGTCGCTCCTGGCTGACCTGGCCTGGGACATCACCGAGCGCAAGCGTGCTGAAGATGCGCTTCGGGAAAGAGAACAGTTTCTTTCCAATATTTTTGAGGGCATCCAGGATGGTATAAGCATACTCGACAGCGACCTGAACATTGTACGAACCAATCCGACGATAGAGCGATGGTATTCACACACACAGCCACTCGTGGGTAAGAAATGTTTTGAGGCATACCACAAAGCAGATCACCCTTGTGAGACGTGTCCTGTTGCACGAACGCTGGAGACAGGTAAAACCGCCTACGAAATTGTTCCCAGAACAGGAGTGGAAGGAGACATTGACGGATGGCTAGAACTGTATGCTTTTCCTCTCATTGCTCCGGGCTCAAATCAAGTCACTGGTGTAATCGAATACTTTCGGGATATTAGTGACCGCAAGAAGGCAGAGGAGGCTCTGCGGGCCAGTGAAGAACGCCATGTGGCCCAGCTTGAGCAGCGAATCAAGGAACGCACTTCCGAATTAGTTCTGGCCAATGAGCAATTAATCAATGAAATCAATGAACGTAAACAGGTCGAATCGGAGTTGCAACGCTCCAACGCCGAATTACAACAGTTTGCGTATGTTGCGTCACATGACCTGCAAGAGCCCCTCCGAATGATTTCAAGCTATATGCAGCTCCTGGAACGGCGCTACAAAGGTCAGCTCGATCATGATGCGGACGAGTTTATCGGTTATGCCGTTGATGGAGCCAAACGAATGCAGGGATTGATAGGTGACCTTCTCCAGTTGTCGCGTGTCGGAACGCGGGAGAACATCTTCGAGGCCACCGATTGTGAGGCAATCCTGAAACAAGCCCTGGGTAACCTGCAGGCATCGATTGCGGACTGTTGTGGGCACGTGACCCAAGACCCTCTTCCAGAGGTAACAGCCGATGCTACGCAGCTCGTGCTGCTCTTTCAGAATCTCATAGGCAACGCGGTCAAATTTCGCGGGACGGAGACTCCGCTTATTCATGTTTCTGCCGAACCAAAGAACGGCAAGTGGCTTTTCTCTGTCCGAGACAATGGCATTGGTATCGATCCGGAGCACTCTGACCGCATATTTGTCATATTCCAGCGGCTACACGGGAGAGACGAATATCCAGGAACAGGGATAGGCTTGGCGCTTTGCAAGAAGATCGTTGAGCGCCACGGTGGCCAGATCTGGGTGGAATCTGAGCCGGGGCAGGGAGCTACCTTCTTTTTCACAATTCCATGAAAGGGACCTGGGATGAAGGGAGAACCAGTGAATAGAGGCATCGAGATCTTATTAGTGGAGGATAATCCAGGAGACGTCCGTTTGACCGAGGAAGCGCTCAAGGAGGGCAAAATACTCAACAGCTTGAACGTTGTGGCTGACGGAGTGGAAGCCATGGCATTCCTGCGTCGAGAAGGGAAGTATACCGACGCACCCCGGCCCCAACTGATACTTCTGGACCTGAACCTGCCCAAGAAAGATGGTCGAGAAGTGTTGGCGGAGATAAAAAAAGACCAGGAGTTAAAAAGCATCCCCGTTGTCATATTGACTTCTTCGGCTGCCGAACAGGACATTGTCAAAAGTTACAACCTCCATGCAAATTGTTACGTAACCAAACCGGTAGACCTGGACCAATTCATTCACGTGGTGAAATCCATTGAGCAGTTCTGGCTCACGGTCGTACAGCTTCCGGAGGAGCATTGAAATGCGGGATACCCTCATGAATATCTTATTGATAGAGGACAATCCGGGAGACGCCCGCTTGATAAAAGAAATGCTGCGCGAAGCGGGCACAGCGGACATGGACGTGGAATGGGAAACTCGGCTCTCTTCCGGGTTGAGCCGACTCCAGCAGGGAAGTATAAGCGCTGTGCTCCTGGATCTCGGCCTTCCCGACGCCGCGGGTCCCGAAACAGTTACCAAAGTTTGCTCGCGGTTTCCGGAAATACCGATAGTAGTCCTTACAGGGCAAGGAGACGAGGCCGTAGCGGTTCAGTCGGTGAAAAGAGGCGCGCAAGACTACCTTATCAAAGGCGCGGTGGACACGATGCTCCTGGTGAGGTCCATACGTTACGCCATAGAGCGTAAACAGTGGGAAGTGGCCCTAGTCAAAGCCCGCGACGAACTCGAAAAGCGCGTAGAGGAACGCACATCGGAACTCCTCATAACCAATAGAAGGCTTCAGTCAGAAATCGCTGAGAGACAACGCGCGGGGGAAGCTCTGAAGCAAAGTGAAGAACGTTTCAGGGCCATCTTCGAAGGGGCTCAGGACCTTATCTTCCTAAAGGATCTCTCTCTGAGGTACACCCATGTGAACCCTGCGGTGGAAAAGCTCCTGGGCTTGCCTTCTTCAAGAATCGTTGGGCAGACGTCTGAAGATCTTTTCGGCGGGGAAGGCTCAACGTGTATAAAGGACGCTGACGAGCGCGTGTTGGAGGGCGAGAGCATAGAGGACGAGCATACGACCATGGTGAATGGCATACCCATGACTTTCCTTAACTCCAGAATTCCGCTCCGAAACAGTGAAGGGCAAGTTGTCGGTATTCTCGTGGTGTCTCGTGACATTACCGAACGCAAGAGGAGGGAATTCTCGCCCTTGGAATGCGACACCGCATATACATCCAAGGCCATGAGATCCACCCTTAGCCTGGCTAACGTTGCCGGTCAAAACGACTCCACCATTTTGCTGCTGGGCGAGAGCGGCAGCGGCAAGGATTACCTGGCTAAGTACATCCATAATTGCTCTAAGCGTGCCAGCGGGCCTTATTTTCCTGTTAATTGTGCATCCATAACCGATTCGCTCGCAGAATCCGAGTTGTTCGGCCATGAAAGAGGGTCCTTTACGGGAGCCCATGGCCGCAAGAGAGGTCTTTTGGAACTGGCCGAAGGTGGAACGTTGCTCTTGAATGAAATAGGGGAACTTCCGCTCACATTACAGGCCAAGCTGCTGACCTTTCTAGATACCAAGAAATTTACTCGTGTGGGCGGCGAAAAAGAAATTTCCGTCAATGTGAGACTTCTTACGGCTACCAACAGGGATTTGGAAAAGGAGGTTGAGACCGGCGCTTTTCGAAAAGACCTCTTTTACCGCATCAACGTGATGTCCATACGTGTGCCTCCTCTGCGAGAGAGATGTGAGGACATCCCCATTCTCGTCCAAGAAATCGTCTCTCAACTCAGCCAAGAATTGCAGATCACCTCCTTCCCCATCATTGATTCCGCCATTATGGAAAGACTTAAAAAGTACGACTGGCCAGGAAATGTAAGGGAGTTGCGAAATGTGCTGGAGAGAGCTGTAATACTGTCAGGCGGCAAGACGATAAATCTCGACAAGCTTGGGCTGCAGCGCGAGACAGGGAGGTTGGATGCGGATTGGTCGTTTACGACCTGTTTTCCTGCCGACCAGTCTCTTAACCAGATCACACAGGACCTGAAGCGTTCCCTCATCAATGAGGCCCTACGACGCTCCCGTGGCAGAAGACAGGCAGCGGCCCGCTTGCTGAAGATCTCTCGGGACTCTCTGAAGCATTACATGAAGACATTGGGATATTCCGAGTAGGAGTAGGCTGCAAGGGAAGTATTCTGAAAAGAGAAACTGAGTGTCATTCGCCTTGAGAGGAAAAGTGTATGCGGTTTCTCGCGCAAGGAGAACGTGATACGCGACCGAAAGAGATTTTTGCATACTGAACCTACCCGAAACAGAAGATCGCGTATTTCGCGTCTCAGGTGCCTTATAAGTCGTTTCTGATTTTACCTTGGATTAACATCATGCTTGACCCATGAGCATGTGGCGAGGTACCCTTTTATCCCCTCGATATTCTATATCCAGTCTACCTCTTGCCACATCGCCCCGGCCATCACTTGGTCTAGACTGGAATCTTTGTTAGTGTGTGGGCTTCATACGTACCAGACGGCCTCTCCCGCAAGGCAACAGCTACAACCTAGTCAATGCTGAGAGCCGTAGATTCCCGTACCGGCCCAGTGACTCTCTTCTAGGTCATCTGCTGCTCTTTCCAGGTGGCTCAAGGCTTCGGCCAAATCCTCTTCTCTCATGTAAAGCCGACCCCAGTCAGCCAATGCATCTTCAAGAGCTTGGGGGTCTCCGAGGATGGCGTCCATGACATCATTCAGGGCTGTGGTATAGCCCGTAAGGGCGGCGTCTTTAACATCTTCCCACTTGGGAGGTGTCGGAATGTCCGGCTGATAAAAGGCCAGTTTCGGACCTCGAACCAGAGACTCGCCAATCAGCTTTGCGAGTCTCTGGATGGTCATTGGTTCACGTTCCAAGGCTACCTCCTCCGGCAAGACCTAATTGCCAACTGCTTCGGTTTGGGTCCAGGGGAGTCCTCTCACGGAGAGGAATTTGATGGGGACCTCATATCACAATAATGGGCAGGCTCAAGAGAATATTAGCGCTTTTCCCTGATCGGGCGGATAATCAGGATAATTTATTATTATGTCCTCACGAGTTGTAGGGAATTTTGACACTACTAAGAAGAGTCCCCTGACTTCCGCCTTAGCCGCATCTCATCGATACCGTACTCAGAGAGTCGCAAAGGGCGGGAAAAAGATGTGATCTGCCATAATTTGGTTACCGGCTCCCTGATGAACAAATTAGTTCTGAGTGCTTTCCTTGAAGGAGAAGCAGGATGATAGAAATAATGCCGGAATCAAGTGATTCGGTGTCAGCGGTTAAGGCAACCGGCATG
>JBKQMK010000611.1:0-7537 GCA_052146735.1 Desulfomonilaceae bacterium
TTAAGGTTGGAATTTCGGCCTGTTCCCCTTCCAGCTGTTCCGAATGGGTACTTTGCAGCAGTTTTATGAAAACACCGGTCGGAAATTATGGATGACTTCAATTTCCAGTCCGACAGACTCCTAGAGACATTTTACACGGTTTTCCCATGAATACGCTTAGCCTTCGCATCAAATATCGACCACTCCGAATCGGCTGGTGTCTCCCCAAAGGAGACATGGGCGGATTGTGCAAAGCCTTTAGTTTATCTCACTGCTTGTGGGGAGGGCGTTTTAACCCTGTCATTCCTGTTGGACAAGCTGACTTGGCCTCACAGATTGTCAAGCTGTTTCGCGTGGATATTCTTATCCCGATTTCTCAGGATAAAGCTGTCAGCAGGTTCATTTCGCAGTTTCCCTATCTTCCTAGCCCGCTTGTGCATCCGGAGCTCTTTATCGAGGGGATTTCTGGCAAGCCCGTTGCTCAAGTATTGGATCTTTGTCACCCTATCCGTCGGCTACATGAGAAGTTTGTCAAGACCAACGCGAAACCATCCCTTGATGCCACCGTTTACACCTGGAACAAGGATGATCCCCTTGGGATTGTCCTTCTAGCAACTTTGGGTGGTTTCCCATCGGAAGCGGAAGTCGGAACCGACTTTTGTGCCCTCATTGAGCAATATCTTGGGGCCGAAAGAATCCATCTAACTCCCGATGGCAAACTTCACCTTGATGTTTTCAAGAAAGCCACACCTAACTGGATTACCTGCTCAGGACTCGAATTGTACCACTACGACATTAATAGCTCAGGCGGCGCCCCAGGATTCTACGTTGGAAAGGTCACCGACTTTGACGACTTGGTCAATTACTGGAACCTCAGGGCCACGGGGACTGAGTTGCTGTTCTGTGATTTTGCCATAGGAGACCGTCTGAATGAAGTCCGAGCGACGTTTCTCGATGAATTGAAGCACCAGTTTACGGGGCGTGATGATTCACATGCTCGTGCCGCTATATGGCACAAGGGGTGGGATGAAGAAATCGACCTGGCCGCATTTGGTAGCGGAACAGGATTAGAGGAGCATTTTGTAGGTCCTTGGACTTGGAATGGTTTGAACCTCAGGGCTCCCATGTTTCATTTTGGTGAGAAATCGGTTCTCGCAAGTGTCGCAAGCAACTTTGGCAAGACGACAACCTCCTTTGCCCTCCCTGAGAAATCATTTCTTAAGGACCCAGAGCGTTGTCACCAGCACTTTGTGGCGTCCATTAACTGTGGCGTGGGCTTATATGGCTACGAGCGGGAGACGATGACTACTCTGTTTATTCCAGAATTGAATGAGTTCTATGGCAGAAACTGCTACTTCGACTGGACGAAAGCCAGGGTTGAACCTGACGGAATAGGGATTATTATCCGAGGGTGGGAAGAAGATCTCACTTTGACAGCACTGGATGTATCCTCGTTGATATCAAGGGCGTTTGAGATCGCAGGAATCAGTGCTCAGCCAAGCCGTACTCCTGGTTTAATAGCATCCCGCCTTATTCAGCAATTCGGAGGACTGCAGGGTACTCGAGTTTTTAAGATAAGGGGCGTGAGAGACCTCATTCGGCACTACAATCCTGATCAAAGTTTCACAAGAAGCGCCGCACAACAGATCATTGGTCAAGTCGACCCAACCACCGGAAGGCCAAATTTCATAAATTATGAAGATCTCCCTATTGGACAGGGAAGAAGAAAGCTCCAACCCGGGGATGTTTTTACGCATCTAGTTAAATCCGGCGCATTTCGAGTGGGGCTCGACCTTGAATGTCCAAACTGTCTTCTGAACTTTTGGCTTTCCTTGGATGAGGTGAGATCTCGGAGCATTTGCGAGTATTGCGGCGAGCAATTCGATATCACGCCGCAACTGAAGGATCGCGATTGGCGTTACCGGCGTTCAGGACTTTTCGGAAAAGAAAACAATCAAGAAGGGGCAATCCCGGTGCTGGTCTTGTTGCAGCAAATGCATACTGCTTTTTCTTTCCATGATTTCCTTTACTCGACTGCGATGAAACTCAAGTCGGTCACTGCTCCGATCTCTCCATGTGAAACGGATTTTGTAGTCCTTACGCAGAAGAAACCCAACTGCGAAGTCCAGATTGCTATTGGGGAGTGCAAGGACCACCAGGAGATAACCGAAAGCGATGTGTCAAACTTGCGAGCGGTCGCTGAAGCCTTGGAAGCAAAAGGTATTCGTACTTTCATCATTTTTTCAAAGCTGTCTGATTTCACCCCTGACGAGCTTCAGCGGTGCAATCGTGCCAATGACCAGCACAGCCAGCGCCTAATACTTCTGACTGCAAGGGAACTTGAACCATATCGTTTGTATGAAAGGACCGCGAAGGAATTTGACATTAGGGAACACGCTAGCTCTTTTGAGGAAATGGCGGACGTTACGCAAAGAGTTTTCTGTGATAAATGCACGAAACGTCCCGTCAATAATCCTCCGGATTGATGAAAGCCGACATTAGCAGATTCCCTCACCAGTGCCACAAAGGAATTGAACGCTTTCCCGCTAGGTTGTATAGTCGGTCCTTGCATAAAAAGAAGCCACTTAACCATTAAAGCCATAGCCTTGGCCGATATACATCATACGCCTGCGGCTTACTAGCGGGCTTTCCTGCGCCGGTGCCCTGACCACTATGTCTTCCCATGCGGTGCTTAGGGTGCCTTTTTGAGATAATTCGCTCTGTTTGACCTTCACGTGCTCCTTCCATCAATATTCCAGTTGCGAAGCCGATTTGTAATTTTCAACTGATCCAGAATTGGTGCTTCTGCCGAAAGCGAATCGAAAGGGTGCGGCGAGGTTCTTGCTATGACCCGCGTTCTCGCGCAACCAGAACGTCATAGACGCGCGGACACAATTTGCGAATACTGAGATGCCCTGAATCAGAAAAGCGCGGAGAATTGTTCTCAGGTGCCATATAAGTCGTCTCTGAATTTGCCTTGGATTAACATCATGCTTGACCCATGACCGTGTGGCGAGGTACCCTCTAGAAAGCTAGCAAATCCCTCGTTCAGGCAAGGAGGTGACAACTTTGCCTTCCTGGGATTTCGTTCGAGGCAACGCGGCAGCTCTTTCGGGGTCAGACGAACCATTCCGCGACGGGTCACTAGCCCAAAGGCCGTAAGAATGGCAAGACCGCGGCATAATTCCGAATGAGCCCGGCGCAGCTTGGTTGTTGTGAAAAGGAATCTGTGCTGTGAGCACTCGTCAGCGAATCCTTCACGAAAGAGCCTTCCTGGTGCTTGTACTGTTCCTGGGAATTCTCCTGGTGGACCCCCTGGTACCTGGAGCCTTTACGAATCTGTCCTTCGCACTAATTGGTGTGGCCGGAGCCTGGCTCCTCAGCGACAGAAATAGCTCTGCCCGAAAAATCATAGGAGTCTCTTCATTCGTCGTAATAGTCGCTGTAGCCTTGTCAAAACTTCTTCCCGAGATCATGCTGGGACCTACTCGTGTGCGAGTCGGCCTGCTTCTCTTGATTTTTACACTTATCTTGTACTCATGCTGCGGAGCTTTGATGCTTTCGGCCATGCTAAGGGCACGAGATGTCACACATCAGCTAATTATTTCAGCCGTAAACCTCTACTTAATCTTGGGGATGTTTTACGCACATGTTTATACAATACTTGACTGGTTTCATCCGGCATCGTTCGCCTTACAGGTGCCAGAGCAAGAGTCGGCATCACATTTCATATATTTTAGTTTTGTTACTCTGGCCACTCTCGGATATGGGGATATCACGCCAAAGACTGAGTTCGCCCAAAGGCTGGCCATAACTGAAGCGATTATTGGACACTTTTACGGATCGCTTGTGGTGGCCTATCTCTTGAGTGTTTACATCGGCCATCGGATTCGCGACTCCCGGTCAGGCCGCGAGACAAATTCCGAATAATATCCTTCACCATTCTCTCCGATGACTTCCCCTTTGGGACCTACCGTTGGAATAGCAAAATAATCCCTGATCATAACCAAATTCTTTTTGATTAAAGCTAGGAAAGGGGTATGCAATATGAATATGAAGCATGTCGAATATAAGAATCTCTCTTCACCTGACGAGACACGCACTTTCCCACACGGCAAACTCGAACTCATCAACATTGGCACGGGAACGGTTGGACGGCTTACACTTGAACCTGGCTGGCGGTGGTCGAAACATGTAAAACCGATTGCTGGCACGGAATGGTGTGAAGCACCGCACTTTCAGTACCAAGCCAGTGGTCGGCTACATGTAGTCATGGAAGATGGTACTGAGTTTGACCTTGGACCAGGAGATGTTCGGTCCTGCCAAAATGGCATGATGCTTGGGTCATCGGTGACGAGCCTGTTGTCCTCGTTGACTGGTACGGAGCGAGTAATTACACAAAGGGTTAACTCGTTTATGTCCGGTGGAATTGAGCGCCGCACTAACAGATCTAATGTACACAAGTGGCCCGCTCATAGTATGGCTGATTTCTCATGCAGTGCCACGGGTGGCTAAACAGAAGAATTCGTAAAATAACGGCGGCAGACTTGACGTCTCCTAATTTCCGCATGTGAAGCCAATATTTTGCATGTCACCGTTCATATACCGATTCCATTCGCCATCTCCGCCCGAATATCCTGCCGATCCAACCTCGACGGAACTGAGAAGAATAAAATACGCCTCTCGCAAACGCTAAGGATGGAACTTTCCGGTGCAACTACCTTATTTTACTGACCCGCCACCGTGACGGCCGCCAAGGCGAAAAGGGCATTTGCCTGCATGCTGCCTACAAGGACACACAAGAGTTGGTGCGCCGAATGGTGTCCGAGCCCGACACGTTCCGGGGTCTATTGTTCTGGATGATGTGCCGCATTGTCTAAGTTGCCCCTGCCAACAAGTCCCCCAAAATAACACTTTCGTGTGCTCCCGCGTCCATCTTCCCCTCTTCTCTATATTTGAGGGTTCCTATTGAGGGATGATCTTATCAAGAAGAAACGCCTCATACGCACGAGCTTTGCTACGACGAGATGATGTCGAGAACTAGGCGGGGAATCGGGATTGGTGGTCCCCTCCGCTTTCTTCTTTATCCTTTTCTTCTTTCCCCTTCTTATATTTGAGGGGTTCGTGGGGAAATCATGAAGGGATAGAAAACATGTGTGCGGAAAGGAGGGACCAACGATGAACCGAGCAGTTGTAACGTTCTTGTTTGCCGTGCTGGTGGCAGCGGCAGAGATATTTATAGAAACAATGAAGCAATCAAAAAAGGCGTGCAAGTGAACACCCAAGCGGCCCCCGCAAGGGGGTCGTGGGATGAACACTGGCGCCGCAAGGAAGAGGAGCAGGAGAAATGTCAATTTTCATAGACTGCATCATGGTTACTCTGGAGGCGATGCTGTGGCTCTACGTTATCCTGGAGCTGCTCATTCGGTGCATGCTTGGCGTTGGGTGAGACGCGTGCCCCGGCACGGGCGCTCTAAATCTTAGGATTAAACAGAAAACCAAGAAAGGAGGCTCACACAATGAGCACAAATGGAAATGGTCAGTTTTTGGAAAGCGAGCTGATCCATCGCAAGGTGAAAGTAGGTGATGATTGGCAAACCAGGACTTTTCCGGTGGTCGGCGGGAGGCTGCGAATTCTCCACGAGAACAATGATCACCTTGGCATCCAGACTGAAATCATAAGGCTGGAACCTGACTTCGTGGTGGTCAAAGCCGCGGTGGAGAGCCAAAGGGGAAAGTTCAACGGCACCGGTACCGCGTCAGGCCAAAGAGATGCAAATCTGGCAGATTCGCTGGTTGAACTGGCTGAGACGCGGGCTATAGCCAGAGCGCTTCGCTTCAGCGGGATAGGCGTCGAATTCACTTCAGCAGAGGAAGTATCTCACGTGGGCGCCACAGAGCCAGAAAAAGAGCAAAGCGGCAGTAAAGCCCCTGCACCAGTGTTCCCAGAAGACAACGGCAACGGCAAAAGTGAAGCGAAAGCGCCAAGTGGCGCTCCGGTTGAGACAGGATCAAAACCGCAACCTTGCGGCATTGGTCAAGCAACTCAGGCGCAATGCCGAGCCCTCTACGCCCTGACCAAAAGAGCAAACTATCAGGAAGCAGACATTGGGGAGATGCTCGCTCGATTTGACGTTTCCCGCTTTGAAGACCTTTCCCGCGAATCCGCATCACAGTTGATCGGGAACCTTCAGACCCAAGTCGCTGCATAAGCCTACCGAAACAAAACAACCATAAACGATCAAGGGGCGGGACGGGATAGGTTTGTCCGCGTTCCGCCCAGGCGAGGAGGGGAACTATGTACAGATTCGCTCGAATCTTTTGGAAGTCCGTAGCGGAACAAAGCATCTTGAAAAAGAGAATCCGGAAGCTGAAGAGACAGCGCAACCGAATGGCAAGGCGTTTGTATGGAAGGAGGGGAAGAAGATGAAAGCGTCTACGGAAAAGCCGCACCTCTCTTATTCGCAGATCAACTGCTACATGACATGTCCCTTGAAATACAAATTTAACTACATCGACCAGATAGAGCCGCCTTTTGTCAGCTCTGCACTGGTTTTCGGCTCCTGCATTCATGAGGCGGTGGGAGCTTTCTACCAGAGCTGCCTGGAAGGTGACCAGCTATCCCCAAGTCAGGTTCATGACGTCTACCGTCAGGCGTGGGATAGCCATTCCAAGGAGCAAGCAGTGCGTTTCTTTAACGGTGACTCCGTGGAAACTCTCACTACGAAGGCAAAGCGGATGCTGGATGTCTTCCACGAGGCATTCGATCCGACTGTCCAGATCATCGGGATCGAGGAACCCTTCGAAGTGGATCTTGGTAAGCGTATGCCTCCACTGGTCGGTTGGATTGATGCGGTAGAGCTGGCGCCTGACGGAACGGTCAGCGTCATTGATCTGAAAACAGCTTCCAAGCGCTATTCAGATAATACCGTCCAGGCCAACATGCAGTTGACCTGCTATTCGTTGGGTGCCCAAAGCCTTGGGTTTAACGGAGATACTCGCTTCCGCCTCGACGTGCTCCTGAAGACTCAAAACCCTGAGCTGATACGATACGAGACCAGCCGCAACGATGGGGATCGGGAACGGTTTGTAAGGCTCGTCAAGAGTGTATGGCAGGGAATCAGGAAGCAAATCTTCTCCCCGAAAGCGGATTGGCAATGTGGTCAATGTCCATTCCTTGATCACTGCAAGAACTGGTAGGCTCCGCCAGCAAAATCAACTGCAATCAAGAAGAGACCTTCTATATGAAAGGTCTCTTTTTCCCCGCCCACATCTGCAATTCTCACCTTCTTGCCCCGTTGCGGAACGTATCAAAGTGGGAGATTTCCCGCATAGGGACAGCAAAAACCCACCACCCTCTATACCTTCTGCAAAAAACCTGGATGGGACCCATTTAGGAGGTCCTGGCCACCTTAATTTTCCCATGAGGGAAAAAAGGTAAGCATATCATGCTAATAGGGACTAGAATATCTCCTTTTGACTCCCACACTTGTGGCATGCGACATGCCGAGTCGTACTAGATATGCAGCTCGAAAAAGTGAACCGTACCTGAGTCCCT
>JBKQMK010000612.1:0-10634 GCA_052146735.1 Desulfomonilaceae bacterium
TCTACAATCGGCAGAGACTCCAGAAAAAGCTGGACTATCTCTCCCCAGCGGCCTTTGAGAATCGATTCTATCAACTACAGAGGGCAGCCTAGACATTTGGTGTCCACTATTGACGACTGACCTCACAGCTGGACGGTGATCCTTCCTCAGTCATAAACCAAGCCTCGTTCGGAATGCTTCTAACCAGGGAGTCGCCTTCAGGTATTGATTTACCCACGACCAGTCCTCATCTAACAACGACTCCAAAATCGACCGTTCCTCTCGGGTAAGCCGCGATGGCCTAAAAGATTCAAGGAAGTGGGACTGAAACATGACGAAGGTGCCGTCAGGCTTCCTCATGGCATGGCCCTTAAGAAAATACGGAGAATCATAGGTATCTTTGAGATGGAGATGGGCTGATATATCCGTATGACAGGCAAGAGAATAGTCCCAAACATAAACTCTCCCGGAGTCACGAACAGCCGTAAACCGCACAACGTCGGGAAGTTGGGCCACTTCCTCACCGTTAGGATTCGTCCATATTCTTAATAACGGTTCTTCATTCGTGATAGCTCTTGTGTCCATGATCGCCTTTCCTTGAGCAGCGTTTCCGCGGCTTAAGAATTTACTGTGATTCCCGAATGACGATAGGGTGGAATCCTCGTTCAGCAGTACCAAAAAGAAACTTCCGACGACCGCCCAGCGTGGCGTAAGGGATATTTGGCACTCCGGGCTTCGCAAACGTTCTGCACGTAATTTCCCCGTCCCCGCCTATCCACAATGATTCCCGCCTTGAGACCACAAGACAAACTCGGAATCCCTTTTCCTTGGCATAGCTCTGCGCATACTTCTCGGCTTCTTCCGTCGTCTTGATTTCCGGCGGCATCGGATGAAGCAGATTAACTGCCGGTATGGGCCTGATGATCATCTGCATCGGAACCGGTTCGTTGACCCACTGTTCCCACTCCGCCTTGTCCTTTTCCATTGCTTGGATCATGCCTTGTGGGTCAACTTCAAGAGCATCAATCAGTTTCTTGAGCAAATCCCCACTTATAATGCCCTCTCTTTCGAAATTGAGAATCAGCCTGGCCCCCTTATTGCGGTTCCGATAACCTATCATCTCTGCGAGAGGCCCCAGACTGATGCCTTTGAGTTCCCTCTGTCGTCTAAAGTAATTGCGAAAATGCTTGTTCAATTCTTTAACACCTCGCCAATCTTGGAAAGGCCAGAACCCTATGGCCTTGGTTCCCGCGTGAACCTCTTTTGTCTTCGATTCTTCTTTCAAAGCGACGATCAAAGGTCTGTGGGAAGTGTTGTCCTGGCTTCTAAACAGGAACTTGCTCTTGACGACCTTGAAATCACCGGGAGCAAGGGCTGGGATAGCCTCGATCTCTCCTTCAAGGTCCGTGTCCAGATCAGTCGGGACTAGCGGAGCAAGAAGCTTCTTGTAGAAGACGACCTTGCCCTCAGGCTCCAAATAGTCGAACTGCAGTTTGTAGTTCAAGCGACGAAGGCTAGCGGAGTCTAGATCGGTCAGCCGATTCGTTGTGAATATCTGGATTCCCCTGAAATTTTCCATGCAATTGAGGAACTCATTCGTAAAGCTCAGCTCCCAAGAGCGCTCAGCCCGGTCTCTGTTGAAGATTAAAGAATCAGCTTCATCAATCACCAAGACTCCTTTAGACTCCGCCTCCTCATAAGCCGAGCGGATGTTGGCCTCTGTCTCCCCTACGTAAGGACTGAGGAGATCACTTCCTCTTTTGATGACAAGCTCCTTGTCGAGGACATGGGCGACATGGCGAGCCATGTGGCTTTTTCCGGTTCCGCTCGGCCCGTGGAAAAGCAAAGACATGGTGGTAATGCCGTCGTTGCCACCTTCCTTGAGATATTGGCCGAAAGCCTTGAGTTCCTCCAGAAGACCTGACAGATCGTTCCCACTGACGTTCAGACCTTCCAAGGTGAAATTCTTATCCACCAGATTCGTACGGACAGGTTTGCGGCCTCCACCGCAAAGCCGTTCATGGGCATCAAGAGAGAGGGTTATCGCTTTATAAAACCCTTCTTCATGTGTTGGAGAGGCTAATACTGACTTCTTGACGGCCAGATCGATTACACCGGGGCTGGTATCGTAGACAGTCGCCAGCTCCGAAATCTGGGCATCAGTAAAGAAATCTTCAATCTGGTGCTTTTGGATCAGGTTTTTCCAGAGGCGAATCCTTTGATTGCGGTTGAACGGCTTGAAGTGGATACTGAAGGAGAACCGACGGATAACAGACTCCTCGAGAAATCGTACATCGTTCACAATGAAAATGATTTTTGCTTCGGATTCTAGCACTTCGTGGAGCCATTTTTTGTCATTGTACGCACCAAAAAGGCTCCAGAGATGGCGAGTTCCGAGGATGGAATCACAATCATCAATGATGAGAAGAGAGTTTTTGTTCCGTAAAGCCATATTCACTGAAGCCATAATCGCCGCCTGGCGCTGCCACTGCTTGTCTTTTCCTTCGTGTTTGCATAGGTAGATATCCAGACCGAGTTCCTTCGCAAGTCCGTACGCGAAGGTCGTTTTGCCTACACCGGGATTCCCATACAGGAGGAGGACAGAACCTTTGTCGCTCTGTGGGGACAGCAAATGTAAAGCATGTCTCACAATTTCCGGCTCAACGTCATGCATATCTAGGGAGAGCGCTTCCGGCTCGATTTTTTTGAAGAACTCCGTATTGATGTTGGCTTCGGTAGCACTTTGCAGAAAACGGAGAAAATCCCGTTCGAGGCACACACCACCGCGACCCGACTCCAGAATGCCTATCTGGGAGAGCTTCCCGTTAATGGATTTTGATATGTCTGAGGGTGTAGTGTCGAGGATGGTTGCAAGATAACCTCGACCAGCATAATGGTCGCACTTGAGGTTGTGCTCAAAAAGGCTTTGAGCCTCCTCATAGATAAACATGATCAAGAAAAATAGGCACAGTTCCTTTTCCAAATCACTCAGACCAAACATCTGTTGGAAGAGATTGAGATTCTTCTCGATATCAGACGTGCCAGAATAATGCAGCTCAGCAAGCCTTTTTTTGAGAAGACCCTTGAAAAGATCGATGACGACCAGTTGTTCATCTCCACGGATACGACGAAGAGCCTGATCCATCAGATGTGCAAAATCCCGAGAGTTATGGATCTCCTCCTCTATCTCTTCTTCAAACGGTCTTCTTCGGCCTCTGGCTCCCAACATTACCGCAAGAGGCAGCAGATCTTCTTCAATGATTTCAGATCCAACCAGCCAATGAACAATCTCCACAGTTGCGTAGTCAAGCTTCGAGTTGCTGGCTAACAGACGATCCAAGTACTGCAAGAGGCGAGTCATCATGAAGTGCTGGGACTTGTCCTCCGCCACATCGGATGAAGAGCCTGAATGCCCTCTGCCTCGCATACACCCTCCCGGTTTTGTCGGAAGAGAAATCGGGTTCTCCTCCAAAATTTATGTCAGGTCTCAGCTTTGGATAAGGACGCTGCCATTCTTACTTCGTCTTCGCCGATGAATGTGGGTGGATGATAAAGTGTTCTTCGCCGCGGTATGTCTACGAAAGGATTCCAAGAACCGGAAAACCCGCCTCTATTGAGCAACCAAAGCGGGTTCAACAGCAGATTTGCTTTTCCCGTCCCGCTTTAGCCGCACTTCTTCCGCGCCCGCAAGCTGGTCAATCAAATCGGCGCATATTTAAGTAGGCCATAAAACTGATGTTTTGTCAAGAGCTGAGTCCCGTTTCAACCTAAAAAAACCATTCTTCATCTTGTCCGTCTATTCTGGTATTTTGAGCCTGAGAACAATTTGCCCCTCTTGTATCCGTATTATCTGAAGTTTTTCTAGGAGCGGGCCGACCGCGCCTGAGAGATTTCGGAGGAGTCCATCAATGCCATTGATTCCCATAGATTCCATCTGTGCCGAGAACAGATATAGAAAGCATTTGGGCAATCTGCTTCCGCTCATGGATAGCATCGGAGCCCTTGGTTTGCTGCACCCCATTCTGGTGAATTCCAAGTCTCGCCTCATTTCGGGTGCACGTCGCTTGGAAGCCTGCAACCGCCTCGGATGGAAAACCATACCAGCGCGAGTAGTTGACCTTGATGAATTACGTGCTGAGCACGATGAAAATTTGGTGAGGCAGGACTTCCTGCCCAGCGAAGCAGTAGCGATCAAGAGGGCATTGGAGCAGGTCGAGCAGGAAAAGGCTCGCAAACGTATGAGCCAGGGCGGTAAACTGAGCAAGAAGGGAATTATAAGGTGTGGAGAATCTCCACCCCTTACGCTGAGTAAGATCAGGGATAAACTCGCCGCCCACGTGGGTATGTCTCACTTTACGTTTCAAGCGGGGTTTGTCCAGAAATTTACTGGTGAGAAAGGCGTTGAGCCGAGGTCGTTCCTGTGGTGCTGGTCGTCGTCAATTTGATTGTTCAGGCTGTTGCGAAAGATGGGCTTTCTTTGAAATGAAATGGACGACCGCTGTAGCTGTCCATTTCGATTATGTTAAATACCACATGGTTCTCGTCGGGTTTTTTGTGGTTCTTGTTATCACGTTGCCGAGATGATCCTTCTGGAAAATCTCTCTAACTCTATCGTCCTTAGCGAATGGTCTGATAGCCGTCGCCCATCTGCGCGAGGTTAAGAGCATCCTCTTTTCCAAGAACTTCTTGTCAGCCAGGATCGGGGTATCAGAGTTGGTGGGAACATAATACAATTCTGAAAACTTGCCGCTTCCCTTTAGGTCTCCGTACACATCCGAGAAATCGACTTTTCCGTTGTCCACGACTGCTGTTGTCTCCCTGATGCAGTCAGTCAGATACTGGCATTCTTGACAATTGTATGAAGGCTTTAGTCTCGTATCGGAATGCTCTGGATGTTTTCCGAAACATCGCACCGCGTACTTTGACGCGATTTCGCAGTCCGCTTCATCAGTACACAGCAGGCACTCAGGCTGAATACCAGCAGGGTGTTCCCCAAAACATTCCTTGAATTCGTCTCCATCCAGGGGCTTTTTTTCAGGTTTGACCGCTTTCTGGGATAATTCCCTTCTGTTCCCCGAGAGTTTTATTTGAGCTGGCTGTCGTTCGGGTATATCAGGCCGGACAATGACCTGTTTGCCACCGTTCATCTCTACCCACTCAGGAGCTGGCGGAGTACCTTTCCCCAAGATAACCCAGGTAACATCGCTCAAATCAGCTTCGCTGACGGCGCTGATTATCCACTCAACCGGATCAGGGCTCTCCTGAGGCTCCCCCGTCCCCTGCTGCGCATCAGCAGTCTTTTCGGTAGCATTCTGAATAATAGGGGTGATTTCAGCCACTTTGGTAGCATTCGCCGCTTGTTCTTCCGTGTTCTTCTTTACGGCTCGAATCTTCTCTGACGGTCTGTGCTCCTGCGAATACTTGGGGATGTCTTCCTTTTTGAGTTCTGTGGATAGAATTGATCGAATACATGAACTAACTGGCGCGTAATCGTAAGCCTCTGGATCAGCCGTGCCAAAGCCGCGTTGGCCCTTCTTAGTTTGCGGATTTTCTCGGGGAAAACGAAGTGGAACAATGTGATTGATGAATTCCTGCCGGGTTAATGTTCCAGTCAGCTGGAACACTTCCTCCTTACCCAGGTTTGCCCGTTTCAAGCATTCACCTGCCGCCACCACGTTAGCTATAGTGGACTTTTTGTACCCAAAACTTTCCATGAGACTTTTGGTGGTCTCGCCGCTTTCTTTGAGCGTTGCCATCTCTATACACTCCGCCACCCAGTTGAAAGAGCGCACAGCGTTCTCCGACAGCCTCCGCCCGCATTCTGTCTGCACATCTGCACCGTCGTCCCGAATCACAGCAGGAATCCGCGTCCATTCGTCGGTTGCTTCAGTGTCTTGAAGATGGCAATGGGCTAGGTAGCGGCCCTCTCCCGTGAGGATTTCGTATTGGTGGCCGTCATCTAAAGCGACCTTCTTCAGCTCAATGGCGTTCCGAAGTCCGTACCGTTTAATATTCCTGGCAAGAAGTTGCACCTGATCGGCTGTATGGTAGTTGGGGTTGTCGGGATTCAGTTTAATAGCGGACAGGTCCACAAGAATGATTTCTCCGGCTATTTCTTCGGCCATGCTAACAGCCCCCTGTTGAACCAGAATAGATGGTTCGGGCGGTGCCGACGCGAGTAATCGCACATCGGTGCTCCTCCTACTGACCCTTGTCTCTGCAAGCCCGGAAGCGTGATTCATCCGTGACTTCGATATCATCTTACCAGTTTTCGCCGCGTGAAGAAAATTGGTACAGGCTTGAATGATTGAGAACGATGAACGGTGTCGAGGGATACACACTGATGAATGACAGCGACGCGCGTTGACACTCTTCTTGGCTGGCCCGGGTCGGGCTTTGCTCGGGTACTCTCTTTGTCTAGGCAACTACTTAGGCATCTATGAGGAGTTCCAGACCCTGGACTTCATAGGGCCAACACTGGAAAGCGGACATCATGGGTATCAGAGGTAATAGAGGATATTGTTTAACCACGAGAGCGTCCGAATTCATCTGCACCCTCTTTCTCCTAACCCAGCCAACAGAGCTGCTTTATGCATCAGGAGCCTCATAAGTAGGATGATGACCGCAGAAAAGGCTAAGGCAGCCCTGTCCATTTACTCCCGTGATTACAGCCATTTCTGTACCACGGAAGGAGCCAGTCAAAGAAACTGGGTCATAAGGGTAAAAAGGACTTGACAAGTCATTAGAGGTATGATATATATACAGACACAACGGAAACCTGGGTGAATCAGAAATCACCCTAACCAAAAGGAGATAGCCTCATGGCAACGAAGGTACTGATTGACGATAGATATCGACACCGAGGAGCGGAGTATATTTCTATCAACCCGAAACTCTCCCGTCTCCTTCTATACAAAAAAGGCTATGAGGTCATTAAAAATAATTACGGGCGGGATGCGGAGTTTGCTCAAATCTTGACCGACAAGGATCGTAAGAAGTTTTTCTGGTTGAAGCCTTGTGATTCGGATGCAGCAGGGGCGCGGAGGATGGATCGGACTAGCCAGAACACAAGGACACTCTCGATCCGGGCTCTGTTGAAGGAGTTGAAGTGGAAGCCAACGGAAACGAAAAGACTGCCTTTGGAATGGGACGACGAAGAAAAGGCAGCGAGGATAGATATTACTCAGATCGAGGATGATGAGAAGAAATAAAGGAATAAGGACTACCAAGGAGGACACCGAAATTCGGGAAGGATGAGCCTGAACAGGGCATCCTCTCGATGAGAAAAAAAGACAGCGCCGATTTGTGGAAGGCTTGCAAGGGCGCGTTAGAAATACTCGCTAAAAGTCCAAGGGACACTTATGACCCGTCCCCGCCACTGAGGCGAGGGCGGGTTTTGTTTTCTAAGGGTTATCAAGGGCTGGTGACTGACCGGCGAGAAGGTTGAGGGAGGGACTTCCCAGTGATTACTCAGGCAACAAAAATTATCTCCGATTCGATGGAGACTCCTGTTGCCCAGACGAGTGTGTTCAGGCCGGGAGACTTGGTAACCGAATTTCTGCGTGCGCGTAAAGACTCCACCAAGAAACGCTACAAGAGAGATTTGGACGATTTTCGATCATTCGTCAAGCTCAAGAGTATCAGCGAAGCGGTAAATTGTTTTGTGTCTAACGGATCCTCTGCTGCCAACTCAATTGCCCTTGCCTATAAGGATCATCTTATCCGTAGAGGATTAGCGCCCAGAACCATAAACAATCGGATGTCCACACTCAGGGGCCTCACGAAGACTGCTCGCTTGGTCGGGAGGATTGATTGGTGGATTGACGTACAGGATATCCGCTGCAAGACAGCATCCAGGGACACTCGCGGACCTGGGCGTCAGGGGTTCCAGCAAATGGTTCGAGAGGCCGAGCTTCAACAGGGGGCTAGGGGACTCAGAGATGTCGCCATACTTCGGCTCCTCTACGACCTTGCCCTGCGCGCTGGAGAGGTGTCAGGTCTCGATATAGAAGATGTGAGAATCGACGACTATGAAATCAGAGTCCTTGGCAAAGGGGACTATCACAAAACGGCTTTATCTCTCCCGAAGCCCACTTGGATCGCGTTGGAGAATTGGCTCCGCGTTCGCGGAGCGCATACCGGTCCCGTCTTTGTGGGCTGCACAATGAAAGGAAAAAAGACCCGCAAACGCATGAGCCCCATTTCTATATATAAGGTTGTGAGAAGCATAGGGGAGAGAGTCGGAATACGTACGCGACCCCACGGATTGAGGCACACTGCCATTTCCGAAGCAGTGAGGCTCGTTCAGCAGAATGGGATGGACTTGACCTCTGTTCTCAAATTCAGCCGCCACAGCAATATGAGCACACTGCAGTATTACATCGACCAAGAGAGTCGCATTCAAGGAAAAATTGCAGATCTCGTTGCAGCGGCCTCCGAATGAGCGCGCCAAAGCATACCAGGGGGGATCATTGGGGGGGTATGAAGTCCTTTTAAGATCGAGGGCCGAATGCGACAATAAAAAACCCGGAGAGATTAACCCTCCGGGTTTGGTTTCAGACCGTGTCGGTAGGGGCGCGTTCGACGAACGCCCTTCCCTTGTTAGAAATCAACCACAACGCTGCCCTGGAAGCCGATTATGGGATCGATAGCACGGTTCGGGTTCACAGGATACGTCCCAATGCCGACGGTGGTAGTAGTGAGGCTGCCGTAATCTTCATAGGCCCACTTGAACCAGTCACCCGGCTGCCAATAGGCAAATAGGCCGTTGAAGGTGAAGCCTTCCAGCAGCTTCCAGTTTAGGCCCGCATCCCATTCCCATCCAAGATAATTGTCAGGAACATTGGGAATTGGGGCAATCTGCTGGCCCAGCGCGCCGATCGGCGTATAGTGGCCAACATAACCAGGAATGAATCCTGGGTGCGCCCTAACACCAATGTTCGCCACGCCGCCACGGAAGGCACCTATCGGGGTCGAGGTATTGCTGGCACGGTTAGCATACATGAACGAACTCCACACGTTCAGGTTGGAAGCGACCGCGTAGTCCAGCCGTGCAGCATAAGCCAGAAAGTCTTGGAATGTACCATAACCTCTGCAGTCATACGAATCGTTGCCTGTTCCATAGATGCCGAGCAGGTACTGGTAAGGGTTGATGGCCTCTTTCGACGCGCCGAATACGAGGAAGGCGTTCTGCTTGTCATTTACATTCGCCCCATGGGTGAATGCGCCGGCGACACCACCCTGAGCGCTCCAGAAGTCAGCGACCCCGCCGCGCCTATCGTCGCCGCTATGATAGAAGTTGGCCAAAGAAAGCTTGGCAGGACCGCAAATCCCGCCAAGTTCGATCTCCCAGCTATCAGCCCAGCTAGAAATCGGCCGGCCACCCTGTCTGCGAGCCTCCGCTAACTCAAAGGCATATTCAGCGTTGAAGAAAAATCTCCCATTGAAGTACTTGAGGTACGTGGGCCACAAGAAATAATGAGTGTCTCCATGAATTGGATTAATTCCATTATCCAAAAAGGTGCCAGCGCCGAGGAACACTACCGGAAACGCACTGTCGTTGAAATCATCCGCACCAGCGGGTCCAGCCGGGACTAACCCGGCGAAACTGGTGTGCGCATTGTTGTGGTAGAGAACTCGAACGAGAGTGCCCATGTCCACCGGCCCGTTTTTGTACGTAAAGCCGGCTGCAAAATCCAATTCTCCCCTTTTGCCGTTCTTGTCCATGCCCGCAGCCACAGTCGGGGATCCTGCGGCAGTTTGTATGCCGGCCAATGTAGCAGCGGCGTTTTCGGTGAATACGTCGGTGCCCCGATCGGCCCAAAACCCTTCCAAGAGGAAAGTCAATGGACCATAAGGTGTCGCGAGGAACCAGCCGTCTGTGTCTAGGTCTTTCTCATGGGCGGTGCTCCAACCGGTTCCAAACCCCACTCCACGCCTGCCCACGGCAAAGACACCCCAGGGGAGCTGAACGGTTGCCCAGAACTTCTCCCACAGGCCCGTGCTCATGCCTGTCGGGTCGACAGAGTTGCCGGGGCTGCTGTCGCCTGAAATGAACCACCCGATATAACCCTGGGGGATGGAGTCGAGGGAACCGACGAGCGTCCCGCCATCCTCGATAACAGGGTGGTGGCCCCTGAGGTTTGTTCCGGTCACCCAGTACTCGCCTCTCAACCGGATGGCAGGGTTAACACGGATTTCAGGATACAGCCAGACGCGCTCCTCTTGGATCTGCGCATCTGCTCCTTTGGCTGAAAAGCCCTGGGCCTGCACCATTTGGCTAGGAAACCCAGCAGGGTTCCAGGCCCCAGGACTGGTCTGCGGACCGGCAAAACCGATGTTTCCAGTTGCTGTGCCCGCATTGACACCTAACGTACCGATGCCCGCGGGCCCTCCAAAAAGGTCGTTTTGGCCTTGCCGCGCAAAGTAGCGATAACGGAACTCGGACTCACCCGTCATGGAGAATTCCCATGCAAGCGCGGGGGCTGTGACGGCTGCGATGAGCAGCACACCCAACAGAATAGTAAGTAATCTTTTCATCTCTTCCTCCCAATCCAAAAAGAATCGAAAAAAGATGCCCTAAGGCAGTTAAACGCTGTACTCGTTCCGGCAGCCTCAGTACTCCCCCGCTCCCTCGCCGTCGGGGGACCGGATAA
>JBKQMK010000613.1:0-16561 GCA_052146735.1 Desulfomonilaceae bacterium
GATAATGATTACCAGGCAGTTTAGGAAGCTACCGGCAAATCCGAAGAGGGCCGCGGGGCCAAAGATGCAGAACACGGCGACGATTGCCGTACCCCACAAAACCAGCTTCTCAAGCTCTGTCATGCCGTACCTCCTTTCTTCTTGAGTCTTTTGACCACCTCGATGAGCGTCTCGGTGGCCGCCACCAACAGAACCACCAGCAACTCAGTCCACGCTCTGTTCATTTCATGTTTCTCCTTTCTCCGTTGATTTGAGATTATGCTTCTCTCGTGGGCTTATGAGGGAAGACACGAACGCAGACGCACGGTCCTTTACAGAAACCATTGAACCATTAAATATAGATAGCGCTGCCTGTGCGGATGTTTTTGTGAGGGCGTGCGGCCGAGTGCGAAGTGCGACGTATACACAGACACTTATTCATCATCCCTTCCTTAAACCCCCTCTAGACCCCTCAAATAGAAGAAGGGGAAAGAAGAAACAGAGCAAAGAACAAAGGGGTGGGCAGTGCCGGGCGTGGCAACCACACTGAGATGGACAGAAAGCCCACAGAATATGCAGCCGGAACGTCAATGAGTGGGTGGATTCTTGATAAAGGTGAGAAATTTCCGGGGGCAGTGAGGTACAGACCGAGGAAGAGCACAGTTCTTAGGGCTCAATCCTAGAGAAAGGCACAGAATCTGTCCTGTAGAGCCTTCGGTCAGGATAACAAATCCAAGCTGTTGTTCTAACGCTTCGGTCTTCGAAAATCGCCCACTTTACAGCCGGTCGGAACGTGCTCGGATGGGTGACATGGTGCGTAGATGCTTGAGAAACGTCACATTTGTCAGTTCAGGGCTCTTGTGTTTCCGGCAACGTCTCCTTAATTGAATTCCGGCCGATTATCAGCTCCATTCCTGGAGAAACGTGCGAAAGAGCCCAACCATAATTGCCGGACAGAAACGAATGTCCTTGCCGGTCCACTCAGCGATATCGATCACTTTACTCACCGCTGGGCTCAGCAGGATGAGGGAAATACCTCATGGATACTGGAAAAAGTACCCCTCCCCCCTATACCTTCTGGGAATCGAATCACTTTTCTCAGTATCTATCCAGGCCGAGGCTATGTTGGCGGCCTGGGGAGCTTTAAGGATGGGATGCATGGATACTGGACGTTGTGGTTTTCGTGCTTCTCTTCTTTTGCGTGGAAGAAGACTCTTGCCCATTCTGAAGCATAAAATCCTGATTTCGGAATAACACCGGTCAGCAAATCTCTTGGCCTCAATGGCCATGAATAGCGAGATACTCTTGTGAGGCTTGGGCCGGTATTCAAGAACAAAAGTGGAGAGGGGACCCTGCAGGGTCCCCCCATTCCCCTGTGACACTGATAGCATTTTACGCAGCATCGTCGTATTGGCCTTTGTCCAGTTCTTTCTCCACTTCTTTCAACAAGTACCGCAAGAGTCTTTGCCGAACGGCCTGATGAGGATTCTCTTCTCGGGCCTGAGCTTCCTTGGCTGCGTCCACGCAGCTCCTGATCAACATGATGGTGCTTGGCCATTTATATTCACCGAAGAGCGAATCGGCTACGCCGGTTATTCTTAGCCAGTTCAACTTCATCTCTCTGGCTGTTGCTTCAAGTTCCTGGTATTCTTTCCTGAATTCGTTCTCGTTCATCTGACTGATCCTCCTATCTTGTTGTTGTTTGTAAGCGGTTTGCTCCGCTTCTACGCACTGCTGGTTGAAGTTCTCGTGGTCCTGTGATCCATTGTGATTGCCCATTTTTTTCAGCCTCCTGTGTGGTCAGCTCGTCGATCACTTTGGGGCAAGGATTCAGAGCGAGCTTGGAGCCTTCCCCCGAGTGGTCCGTGAAGATGCCGCGCGTGCGGCATGTGAATCAGTAAAATTTCGCCTGGTCTTGATGGTGGGGGCGTGCCCCTCGAACCATGAGGAGCACGCTGGAGGGCTAGTTATGCTGTGCTGCGCTGAAGGCGCTGCATATCGATGAGGACCAAGTTATCTCTCACCTTTTCCAAGAAGTCCTTGGACATCTCCATGCGGTCCGCGACCTCATCAATCACGGTGACCATCTCGATGCGGTCTTTGTAGGGAATTTCTTCAGCGAGACGGTCTTGATCCTCAAGAAGCGCAATAGCTTCTTTGTCCGCCAACAGGCTCAAAGGGTCATTGATCTTCCTGCGCAAGGATTTGGCCGCACTCTTGGAGTTCCCGTTGTTGTTGAGTTCATCGGCTCTCTGCAATATCTGGCGAAGCGAGAGGCCTTCGCTGTTGACCTCCTGGGCCAGCTCTCTCCGTTTGTCCTTGTCCTTCACCCTTAGAAGGGCAACCAATTGAGAGGCCATGATCCCCGTGCAATCTACGTCGTTGGCCTCAAGATCTCTGTGCAGAGCTGCGGCCCGTACCCAGTTGCCCAGGCGGCGACGGTCTACCCGCAGTTCGGGATCGTCGCAAATCTTCCTGAGTGACTCGGTCTTGTTGGGGTTCTTGGAGAGCACATCATCGATATTGTCCTTGAACACCACTTGCAGGACGTACTGGCCTATCTCCATCTTGCCTCGCTCGACGTAGCCGAAGGCAATGCGGTTGATGTTCCGAACAATCTCTTTGACGGATACGGCAACCCCATCTCCCGATTCGGAGGCCTCTGCATGCCCCTCGTCATCGGATTCAGCAAACTCCTCCTCAGAATCCTCCCCGTCTGAATCAAGATCCTCCTCCGGGTAAGACTCCACCCCGTCCTCGTAGTCCTCCTCGGATTCGGTCGAAGACCCGCCATGAATGCGCCTGTTCATCTCCATGTCGTCTTCATTGAAATAGCGGCTTGATCCTGGCTGAGGCTCTGCCGCCTGGGAAGCGGAGGGAGCTATGGCTGCTCCAGCAGGGGCGTATGCTCTGAAGTCGTCCACCGGCGATGCGATTGATGCCTCACTACGGGCCGCCTGGGCCGCTCTTGCCTCTTGAACTTTCTGACCTTTCATTGTTTTCATTTGAAAACTCCTTGTGATTTTTTTCGGGGAGGCTGAATCGCCCCGCCGTTGCCTTTCTCTAAGGCACGGATCGTGCCAGGACACGCGGAGCGGATGGCGCTGCCAGGAATAATTAATTGATGTTAAATGGTTAGGAGTTCGATGATCTGCGGCGGGCTGGAAAAATGAGAGGAACTTAATCGTGAAGGGAAGCGCAAGAAATCGTGATCACGATTAATGGAAATCGTGAAATCGTGAAATCACGATTCTCGACAGAGATGGGTTGCGTGGAATGGTGACGGCAGCGCGCTCAGGTGCGCGTCCGGGATCATGCTTGGGGTTTCTTTTTCGGACGGCCAGCAGTGCCAGCCGGGAGACCAGCGTCTTTGAACCATTTTTTCAGCGTGGAGCTGTCCACTCCAAAGTGTTCCGCCAAACGGGCTCTCGACCAGGCCAGTCGTACAATGTATTGCTCGTATGCAGCTCGTAACTCGCTGGGGCGAGGTTTAGAGCGGCTCTTCTTTGTCCCTTTTTCAGAGTCTCTTTTCGAGATAAGAGTTTCCTGGGCTTGGTTAAGGTGAACATGCTCGGAGTCGATGGAATTTCCGTGACAAAGGATGAGGGCTCGTTCGAGCACATTTCTCAGTTCCCGTATGTTTCCTTCCCACCCATGCGAGGTTAGCTTCTCTAAGGCAGCTGGCGACATTTCGGGCACGGCATTTCCGGACGTGGCACATAGATCTGAGAGGAGAGTCCGGGTCAAGAGAGGTATGTCCTCACTTCTCTCCCTCAATGGGGGTATCCTGATGGGCCAGACTGCCAGGCGATGGTAAAGATCGAGACGGAAACGCCCTGCTGCAACCTCCTGGTTCAAATCCTTGTTGGTCGCCGCCATAATTCTGGCATCGGACTCTATCTCCGTTTCTCCCCCAACGCGCTGGAAACGATGAGCGTCTAAGAATGTCAACAACTTCGCCTGCAATTCCAGCGGCATGTCTCCTATCTCATTCAGGAATACCGTGCCGCCACGAGCCAGTTCGAATACTCCTCGTTTCCGCTGTGTTGCCCCGGTGAAGGCCCCTTTCTCATGGCCAAAAAGTTCCGATTCCGCAAGCTCCCTGGGCAAAGCCGCACAATTCACGGAACGAAAGGGACCGGCGGCACGCCTCGAATGCTCGTGAATGTACTGAGCCAGAAAGTCCTTGCCGCTGCCGCTTTCCCCCAATAGCAGTATGGAACCGTCCGTTTCTGAGGCATCCCGAGCTGATGAGAAGGTGGCACGCATAACCCGTGATCTAGTGGGCCATTCTTCGACCCCTTCATCAAGCTCAGACTGGTTCTCCTCTACAGGCGGGGGCGGAACGGTACCCGAGGGCGACGGTATTCCCTGTCCCGTGTCGTGACTGATGGAGTCCGCTCCTTTTTGGACAAGCAGATTGAACAGCCTGCAATCATCTTCCAAAGGCGCGACTGAGACCGCAGTTTCGCCTTCAAGATTCTTGGCATGAGGGTCAGCGCCTTTCTCCAGAAGGGTCTGCGCTATTTCATAGTGGCCCTGCCTCGCGGCCTCGATCAGAGCAGTGTCTCCCCTCTTGTTTCGGCGATTCAGGTTCTGGTTTAGCGGCTCTTGGTTGAGGTCACGTTCAGGATCGCTCTTCACGCCATCAACGAGCAAGCGAACCACCTCCATATGACCTGAACGAGCCGCAACAATCAGTGGGGAATCTCCAAAGTCATCGGTTGACAGCTCCAAGGCGTTCTTTGCAGTATGCCGAGACTGACTCTCCATCAGAGCCTTCACCACAGCTGCACGGCCAAACATGGCTGCAAGGCTCAGAGCGGTGTTGCCATTCTTGTTCTTCGCACGTGAATCTGCCCCTGCTGCAAGCAAGATCCGCAGAACCTCTAACTGTCCACTCTCTGCGGCCCTCATGAGGGCCGTACCTCTATCCCGATCCAATAGATCGACATGAGCCCCGCGCTGTAAGAGGTCTTGCACTATGGTCGCATGTCCACGAGAGCTTGCCCTCATGAGAGCCGTGGAACCATTCACATTTTGAGCGTCAACGTCGGCTCCATTCTCGATCAGTATTCTGAGGACCTTCTCATGCCCATACTTGGCTGCTCTCATGAGTGCGCTGGTTCCGACAAGGTTTCTCCAGTTAACGTCTGCGCCGCGTCCGAGGAGAACGTTCACGGCATCGAACTGCCCAGTAGCTTGGGTGAGCGCAGTATCCCCGTGTTGGTCCGTAGCATCGACATGTGCACCCCTGTCCAGGAGGCGGACAACAACGCCTGTATGGCCCTGAGCCGCCGCACGCATCAGAGCTGTGCTTCCCAGGCGTTCCTGAGCGTTGACATCCGCACCCGAGTCCAGCAACAAGTTGACTGTGTCAAAATGGCCATGCTTGGCTGCTTCTATAAGCGCTGTTGCACCAGAATCGTCGCGGACATCAATTTCAGAGCCGCCATTCAGAAGGCTCATCACCTTATTCGTATCGCCCTTTGCTGCGGCTTCAATAAGCGCTTTTCCCATTGATCCGTTCTCCCACTCCCAGTTCGCCCATTACACATCTCATCACGGAAAGCTACTCGAATGTCCAAAGAGAGGTCAGTCGTCTACCCGTCAACGCGTGATCTCCTCTCCGCTGCCATTGAAACGGGACCACCTGCCGAGGCAGTTCGTTACATGCCATTTCATAAGCGTACCGCACGCAGTTTTCAAGGCGTTTCCGAAGTGGCCACGGAACATGCCGCGCGGGCGGCATGTTCGCCGGAAAAAACCGCGCCCGATTCGATAGGAATATCAGGCGATTTTCTCAATCGATTCTGAGGTTGCACTCATGACTGGGTTCCGTGGTGATTTCAAGAGAGGTCAGACCAAGTGTCTCTCCCATGACCTCGGAGATCTTGAAAAAATCCTTGTCGGATTGTCCTCATCTGACACATGTCGGTGGGATGGTGGGGGCGGACAGGTCTCCCATGGGGCAGGAGGCAGGCCCTTATGCCGAGGAGACCTTGAGAGGACTCAGTCAGCGGAGGATTGCCTGGTATCTCCCGCCAAGTTGGTGTAAACCATTTACGTTAGCTGTGGCAGACAAACAGGGGAACTACCTGCTGGTTTATCAATCCCTAGTTTGAGGCGTATGAAATAGGACGCGAGTGCCCGTGTCAGCAGATCCGACACCATGTGAAGGCCAAATACTGAGAGGCTCACTTTTCAGCGAGCCGATGCGCGTAGAGACCGTCCGACAAGGAGGAGACGGAACGTGGGTTCTTGGGCTTGTTGGAACAGAGTCCGAGCGGTTCCGTAAGAGACCCTCACCGACAGCGACATCAATACCCTCACTATCTTGGATTCCGCTTTCAGCTACGATGGGCACTGCTGCCTCCTAAGACCGGGTTCGAAGCGGACGTGCGGCGGCAAGGCCGAGACGAAAGACCAAGTCATGCAGTCGATGAACAAGATGGCGGTGACATGGACTACTTAGCGTGGAATGACGCAATCGGCGCACGCTTCTTCAATCCGGATAGAAGCGGTGCACGCGTTTTCCTATACGTTACGACGGACTTAGTTATGGACATCGGCGCTCCGCACGATGCCGATCTCAATGATTTCATTGCTGCGGTAAAGACTGGCCCCCCCTGGAATACTCGTCATGGCAGGAGCATCTGCCAACAGGCCCTGCAGGCCCTCGAAGGCTGGCGAAATCGCAATCTGACGTACCCGCCATATCTTATCTATCTGGCTCTATTCGTTCTTGCCGACACGATTGATGTCGGCTTTGCGCGACACGCCTACTACCCCGGCCTCCGATACCTGCTTGGCGAAGAGCCGGAGACCGGTATGTACCCGTCATTCGACTGCATGTACCTGCTTTGGGATGATCTTGCGGTTTGGTCCAACCGGGACCGACATGGGGATTGGGGTGTTTTCGATGCGGATATCGTCGGAGAATGGATGCATGTAGGGCTGCCGAGGGCACAGACCCTCCTCACAGACGAAGAACGAGACAGTCTACCCTTTTTGTTTGCAGATAACGGTCTTGATCCCCTATCTCTCCCATCAGACCGGGAAATCGCTTACCTGCTCGCTAGCGACGCTCATCACTATCTGAGACCTCGCACCAAAGAGCTTCTTGGTTCCACAAGCGAAAGGGATTCTCCAAATCGCGCTGCCTTGATAGAAGCCTTTCTCGACGAACTCGAACGCTGGGACGGGACGGTTCCTCCACACCCGGATTCGGGAGAGCAGTCAGCCAGATCGCTGGGTAACCTCCGGTTAGCAATGCTGTTAGATCGTACGGCACAAACCGTCCGTTTCTTTCTGCGGTGTCGATCAAATCGTGCGTATCCCGACGAAGGACTCCAGCTTATCGGCGAAGAGATAAAGGAGCCGTTGTATTGCTATGAGGACTGGCAGGGATGGTCAACGCCCCTGTCCAATTCAGAAACTCAGGCGAGCAATTTCGACGCTTCCCATCTCGATTGGCGGGACGGTCTGTCCCTGATTGACAACGATCACGCGTGGAAAACGACGCTTTCTAAACGTTCCATTAGAGTTATGATCAATGGAACGCCATTCGGCTTCGACGGATTCGTTGAAGATAGCCAGATACCACAGGGCAAATCCTTCTGCCTGCTTGCCCACAATGACCAGGCTGACAAGCTACAAACATGGGGGAACGAGTGCTGTGAGGGTTTCGCAGCGCTGGATTTGATAGCAGGCCTGCCTGCCGGATGGTGTCTCTATTCAGTTGACCGGGCGAATTCCGATGATCACATTCGCGACGATTTCCCGTCCCTTGCCTTTCCTGCTGTATTGCGAATCCAGCTTCGTGGCGGTCTCAAGACGGGAGGTCATCAATATTTCACCTTTGCGTTACCCGATATTGAGGTTACCAGCGCAGTTGAGGGTGTAGATGTGTTCTGCAATGATCACCAGCTGACTATCACTCCTGAGACAGGGATGTATCGCATTCCTGACTGCCTGTGTGCTCGCAGACTCATCGTAGAGGTAAGGCGCGACGGAGCGTGCATCCGCAGGAAATCCCTCTACGCTGTAGAGACGGTAGAATGGCGCAACGCGGTGTCGAGAGCGCACCTCGATAAATTTGGGCAGCGCACTGATAGCGGGGCCGCAGAAACATGTGTTGGTTCTATAGTCGTTGGCGTCACGCCGCCGGAGTTCAACCCTGTCATTTTCCTTCCCCCGAGTGCTGGACACCGTGTCTACTTCGTTGGGAAAAATCCCGGCGAAATAGTCGAATGCCCAAATGAGAATATACCCGGCGATTGGCAGCCGGTCTGGGCCGTGCTAATGCAAGGGCGCGGCAAGGGGATCGCTATCTACTGTGGAACAGATCCAGCGAACGAAGCACCCGTAACGGCTGGTTGCGAAAACCAGAAACGCCGCAAGCTTTGGAAGGATATCCTGTGGTACAGGAGAAAACGAATCGCATGCCCATCACATCCGACACTTCGTTCCTTATGGCAGCGATATAAGGAGGTGGCACACCATGTCCGTTGATCCAAATCGCCTGCTGTTTGTCATCTCCGCCTGCGGCAACATGAACTGGGCCCAGTACTGCGAGGCCGTCGACTTCCTATCAGGCTCCAGTTCTGGAAGAAGCCGGGCAATGGAGGGGACAGCAACTCGTAATGGACTTCTCCAGTGCTTTCAAGCACTGGGTCATTGCGATGCGCACTATGGGATGGGAGAGAGCGCTATTACCGTCGCTCCCCCTGCGCTTGCCCGTCTTCCTCGCGCTGGCTTACCTGTTGCCGTCATCACTGGGGCACGTTGCCCGCAAACCCAGAACCAGATGGCCGAAGCGGCCCAAGCGCACGCGGGGGCTGTACAACTCAATGTTGAGCGCCGCCCAGGGCCACTTGGCTTGTTGCCGGACACAATTCTGGTTGAAGCGGAGTCGGAAAACGCAATGGTAGCTTTCTGTGCAGACCTTGATCTTCGTTATGCTGCAATCCCTCCTGCATGGACCCTCATGAACTGGTTTGGGACATTATCCGAATATGAAGCAACACTGGACTACCGGATTCCCGAAACGCTGAATTGGGCGCGTTATGATTTCAACGTCAACTCTTTTGCCTTCGTTCGCACAACTCCTCACTCGCTCCCGCGTTACTCCCGGTACCGCAATCCCACAACTGGCCTTCCCACACACGTTTTTTTCCGGGATGGACCTGGGACCGAGGTTGATCTGAACTGGGGGCGGTACCTTCTTCTGAACTCAAAGAGCATCACGGTTACGGCCTATGACGAAAGGCGTTTCCGGCTTTGCGTGCCGGTCAAGGTCCCCTTGCCGACTGTTGTCGCAAGAACCGTGTGCTTGTGTTCCGGCAAGTCACCTCTCCACAGGTCGAAGGAGTGTTTGGTGCGGGGCCTTGATTGCCTGGATTGGCTGATGTTTGAAGATGTGCCACCGCAGATTGCGGTGGCTGCCCTTTCGAAAGTGGGGCAGTCTCCGGCACGGGTAGAGATACGATGATAACCTGCAATGACAGTTGCGTTCTGATCAAGGGCTGAAACAGCATGCATGAAGCCGGGATGACCGATGGGAGTAGGCTGGCGCTGGTCGCGGCGTTTTACCTCTCCAAATTCGATGCCGAAGCCCTTGCTCGCCTTGGTTACTCCACATTTAAAGAGGCTTACGCTGACATCGGCCAGCAGCTCGGGGTAAATCCGCGGTCAGTCAAGAACAAGAGAGACGATTTCGATCCGCTTTTCAGCAACGCCCGTGCAGGTTGGCACCAGAGGGAGCTGGGCCCCAGTCGTCAGAAGGTCCTGCACCTGTTGAATGATCTAAGCTTCGACGCTCTCACCGGATTCGTGAGAGACCTGATCCGTGACCCGGCGTATAGACAGTCACCAGAAGTTGTGGATGTCTTGAATGCGCTGAAGAGAGAGCGTCGCGAAAAGTGGCGTTTCATCCCGCGCGGCGCCACGGGGCGAATGGCCGAAGAGCTTTTTGTGGAATGGTTCCATGAAGGAAGAACCCCGTTTCGTGGGACTATTGAGGACAGGAGAGAGGATGGCTGTGGTTACGATTTCCTGATTAGAGACGGAGAGGTTGTACGACTTGTTGAAGTCAAAGGTGTGGCTGACCGGGAGGGCGGTGCGTTGTTCACGGACAAAGAGTGGCAGACTGCATACGACAGCACCGAATACTATCTGGCGTTCTTCGTTAATCTCCGCGAAGCTCCGGAGCTACGCGTTTTCTGCAATCCGTCTCTTCTGTTTACCCCTCGCAGAATTGTCAATCTTTCCGTCCATATAGAATGGCAGTTGTCAGCCAAACAATTAGAATCTGAGGAATATGCCCATGAATGATCCCATTGGCGCTTTTGACAAGATCCGAGACAACTTCATCCTGTATCTTAAGACCGCGTTTGGTACACAGTTCCCTGGACTGGAACGCGAACGAGAAGGGATGCTTCGGCGGCCGGGGATTCTGAACCAGGAGCCTTGGATTGAGCCCTTGCCCCGTTTCCAGACAGACAGGCCGCTTGTGGATCTTGGGCCAGAAGATCTCCCAGCTATGACTCCAGAGGCGTTGGATCGTTTCAAAGATCTGGCTCGTTGTGGCTTGGTGGGAAACTATCCACTTTACACACACCAGATATCCATGTTGCAGCGTGTCGTTGCTGACCGAAATGCTGTCGTTACTGCAGGGACTGGATCGGGCAAGACTGAATCCTTCCTGCTTCCACTTTTCGCCTCTCTCGCTTCCGAAAGCCTCAGATGGGAAGCCCCGAGCGCTCCTCTCCCGCACGTCAATGATTGGTGGTCAAACGAGAATTGGCAAGCGTCGTGTAAGAACAACAACCGAATCACCCGGTCCTTCCGAGTACCACAAAGGGGACATGAGACAAGGCCTGCAGCGGTGCGCGCTCTAATACTTTATCCAATGAATGCCCTTGTTGAAGACCAACTGACGAGGCTTCGCCGTGCTCTTGATTCACACCAGACCCGCCAGTGGTGTTCTGAACACATGAACGGAAATAGGATATACTTTGGTCGATACACTGGCAATACTCCTGTGCCAGGCCATGAGCAGAACCGACATGGGAACCCGGACCGTCAGCGGATCGAGAGACTGGCGCGGGAGCTTATTGACTTGGATCGTGGTGCAATGGCCGCTGCCGAGTACGCTGCACAGAAAGAAGCGGAGGCAACAACGGAAAAGGCGAGGGAAGCTGCCTGCGATATCATCTACTTCTTCCCGCGACTTGATGGTGCGGAAATGCGTTCTCGATGGGACATGCAGCAGTACCCGCCTGATATCCTTATCACGAATTACAGCATGCTCAGTATTATGCTGATGAGGGAAGCTGACTCGCCGATATTCCAGCAAACCCGTCAGTGGCTTGAGCAGCCGGGAAACATTTTTCATCTGATCATAGATGAACTTCACCTGTACCGTGGCACGTCGGGAACTGAAGTTGCTTACCTCTTGCGCCTTCTGCTCAGCAGATTGGGCCTCACCCCCACTGATCCAAAATTGCGCATTCTTGCCTCCAGTGCGTCCCTTGATCCAGGCAATGCTGATAGCTTGACTTTCCTATCCGACTTCTTCGGCTGCGAGTGGGAACCGGAACAGATTATCCCTGGCTCTGAGGAGCTGATCCCTGACGTAGGAGGCCCGCCTCTTGACAGCGCCTCCTTTGCAGCCCTGGCTCAAAGCTACCAGGAGGACAACGAAGAAACCTCCGCGGAATCG
Source organism: Desulfomonilaceae bacterium (assembly GCA_052146735.1). Taxonomy (GTDB): domain Bacteria; phylum Desulfobacterota; class Desulfomonilia; order Desulfomonilales; family Desulfomonilaceae; genus CAWBBA01. The sequence goes on from JBKQMK010000613.1 coordinate 11,705, forward strand.
TGCACCCAGTTGGCTGCTACACTCGCCCCAGAGGCAGGTGGCGACGACCCTCACGCAAGGCTCTGCGCTGCACTTGAGTCGCAACAGGAGAGGATTGCAGCACACACGCTAAGCGCGTGCGTCGATGGTGCACGTACGAGAGCTGTATCCCTTTCCGATTTTGCGACACGCGTGTTCGCTAACGAAGATAATGATTAGGTCGCAAGGTACGCTATCAGGGGACTCCTTGTAGCCCGCGGAATTGCTGCCTCACGGCAAGCTGCGACATCACTACCTTCATTCAGGCTGCACTGGTTCTTTAGGAATATAGAAGGCCTGTGGGCTTGTGTGCTACCAGGCTGCCAGTGCGAGGCTGATCATCTGGATGATGTACGGCCGACTGGCAAACTCTTTTCACAGAACCGAATCCTCTGCGGAAATCCTGATTGCCAGCACCGGGTATTGGAGCTTTTGTATTGCGAGCAGTGCGGCACCGTCTTCTTTGGAGGGAGCAAATTGCGCAACCCTCAAGGCGGCATCGAGATTCTGAGCACTGATCCCCACATTGAGGGACTGCCCGACAAACAAGCAGCGCGTTTTGTGGACAGGAGAACCTATGGTGATTTCGCGGTATTCTGGCCACGCGGCAGAAGCGTGCTGAACCCCGAGGCACGACCGTGGAGTCAGCCACGAGTCGTTGGCGATGGGGCCGAACCTGGGCGGTGGGCACCGAAACATCTTGACGCGATCAGTGGTCGCGTCACGGATGACCCAATGGGTTGCGCAATCTCCGGGTACCTGTATGTGGTTTCTAGTGTCGATGGGACCGAAGCAGAGCAGGATTTCTCGGCGCTACCTGCCCGTTGTCCGAATTGCGCGGCCGATTATAGCCGGAGGTTATATCGTACTTCACCTATACGCGGTTTCAGGACGGGTTTCTCGCGAGTCAGTCAGCTTCTCTCAAAGGAATTATTCTACAGCCTGCCCGAAGGTGAGACTCGCAAGCTTGTCGTATTCTCTGACAGCAGGGAAGACGCTGCTTCAATCTCCAACGGTATTGAAAGAACGCACTATTTGGATCTGGTACGTGAAGCCATGTACGACGAACTTCACAGCGTTGTTTTTGGTGAGGGTCGGTTACTGGCAGACTTGCAGGAGCATGGCGAGGCCCGATGTGCTGAGGCCGTTGCCTGTGCGGAAGCCAACCCAGAAACCGTCGAGCGTCTTCGACGGGAGATCCAGATCGAAAGGACACAAATACCAGAAGGTCTCCCTGACATTCTGCGTGAAAACCTGGAGCGGGAGCGACAGCGGGCAGTGACGGCGTTGACGGCAATCAGACAGCAAACCATGACTCGAATGGTTCCGTTGCGCACCTTGTATGAATCGGATCCCGGGGACACGTCCGGCACGCGTTCAATGCTGCTGATTAAGCGTCTAAAGCAACTAGGGATCAATCCTGCCGGCAACGGCGTGATGTATCAGATGTTTAATTTTGAAGGCGAAGATCATGATTGGACAGAGTTTTTCGACTACGTAGACGGCAACAGTTGCTGGCGAGACGGGCTTCCCGAAAGCGGAGTCGAGCGAAGAGACCTCGTCCGAAGTAAGGTACGAACGGAGATCATGAACGTGCTGTTCAGCCGTCTGTACTTCGGTTTTGAGTCAGCCGGTCTTGGCTATGCGTGCCTCGACCTCTCCGGTCAGGTTTGGGATGGGCTTGCAAGCAGAGCCGGATTCGCAGTAGACATCTTCCGCGACCTCTGTCATGGCTGCGTTCGTATTTTGGGTGACCTTTATCGCTATCGCCAGGAACGTCAACCAGCGCCCGACCACCTAGACGATTGGATAGACTGGCGGCAGCCACCGGCACGAGCGCGACTGCGGAACTACATACAAGCCTGTGCGCAACTGCATGGTGTTGACGAACCCACGGCTCTCGCCACTACATGGGATGCTATCTGCCAAGCTGGAGGGCATGAGGGCGCGAAGCTCCAAGCTCACCGTTTGCTTGTGAGAATAGGCCTCCATGACGATCCGCTCTGGATATGTCCATCCTGCCAGCGTGTACATATGCATCGTGCGGCTGGGATCTGTACAGGTTGTCTTGCAGTAATGGGTGTCGAGCCGGATGCACTCTGCAGGGCCCTTCATGACAGAAACTACTACGCGAGCGAAGCTGTCGAGAGGCGGCGCCCCCTTCGATTGCATTGCGAGGAACTGACGGCTCAGACGGATGATCAGCCAGACAGGCAGCGATGCTTCAGAAACGTGGTGGTCCGCGCTCGCGCACACGGCGCTCGTCAGCCGATTCCTCTAGTTGATTCTATCGACCTGCTAAGTGTGACGACCACGATGGAGGTCGGTGTTGATATCGGCAGCTTACAGGCTGTTGTGTTGGCGAACATGCCGCCTATGCGATTCAACTACCAGCAACGTGTTGGCCGGGCTGGAAGGCGTGGCCAGGCGTTTGCAGCAGCGTTGACGCTCTGTAGGGGGCGTAGCCATGATGAGTTCTACTACAGCCGTCCGCGCCGTATCACCGGTGATTTGCCCCCAGTCCCATTCCTATCCATGACAAGAGCAGAGATCGCAAGACGCCTTGTGGCGAAAGCGTGTTTGTACGAGGCGTTCCGAGACGCGGCTGTTCATTGGTGGGACGGCCCGACGCCGCCCGACAGCCATGGAGAATTCGGGACGGTTGCTGACTGGTTGAATACGCCAGACCGTCGGCAGACCATTGAGGAATGGCTTTCTACATCGCCACAGGTTCTACAGATCGTTGATGCCATTCTCGCTGGTACAGAGGGTGTTTCCGCTGATGAGATGGTCACTTACATCCGCGAAGGCCTTTTCGGGGATATCGAGCAATGCGCAAACAGCGTGGAACTCGCTGGCGATGGCTTAGCTGAGCGACTTGCAGAAGGGGCGATTCTCCCGATGTATGGTATGCCATCCCGTGTTAGACTTCTGTATCATGGCTTCCGGGCCGGTGATGCCTTGTCAATTGACCGTGATCTTGATCTTGCAATCACTGAGTTCGCTCCAGGCTCGCAGAAAACGAAGGACAAACGGGTCTATACGGCAATCGGATTCACAGCTCCTCTACTAAAGGATCCAAGAGGTCGATGGAGACCAGTCGATGCGAATCCATTCCCACGAAGAATGTTGATGGCAAGGTGCGATCTCTGCCACTTTGCCGACACCAGCAACCAGGACACATGGCCCGATGGCTGCCCGGACTGCGGGAACAGCCGTGAGGGTGAGAATGCGTTCCGCGTGTTTGAGATCGTCGTACCGTCCGCCTTCAGAACGTCCTTCAGCCATGGTGTCGATGCGAAGGCAGATGACGAGTTCCTTCCACGCGGCACGAGTTCTGTGGCAGAAAGAACCGATGACCCTCCAACACTCGTTCCGGGCACGAACACCGGCCTTGTCCCAACCTGTGGTGGTCATGTCTACCGAATCAACGATCGTGTCGGCCGCAGGTTTAATGGAGCACTTGGGACGGCCCAATGGCGTCGCGGAGGCGTCACGCTGTCCCACCAGTGGATTGACGAGCGATATCAAAATGTGAGAGGCGATAACAACGTAACATTCACTGAGGAGACACCAGGAGAGATTGACACAGTTGCCTTGGCGGCACCGAAAGTCACGGACTTGCTGCGAATTCGACCCCAATCGATACAACAGACGCTGTGTCTTGATCTACTCGCCCGTGACCGTCTTGGAAGGATATCACAGCTAGGCCAAGGGGCCGCAGTGAAAGCCGCCTATTACTCGGCAGCTTTTATACTCCGTTCAGTTGTCGCTGAGGAGCTTGATATTGACCCAGAGGAGATTGACATCAGCAACGTGCGGGGAGTCGAGTTGGATGACGGAACCTACGCGGGTGAAATTATCCTGAACGACCACTTGGAGAATGGGGCCGGCTTCACGGCTTGGCTGTCGCAGGATAGCAACTGGGCTAGGGTACTTAATATGATCACCGGACCGGTGCACGGTGATGATACCTTCATTGGCAAGCTTCTCTCCGCTGAACATGCACAGGGCTGCCAGTCCGCGTGCTACGACTGTCTCTGCATGTATCGAAACATGAGTTACCACAGTCTGTTGGACTGGAGACTAGGCATTTCAGTGCTTCAGATTCTTTCCGACGTGACATACCCCTGCGGTGTCTATGGCGATTTCGGGCCCTCGGAGCTCTCGGGATGGTTGGATTTCTCAGATGTACTGCGCACCACGTTCTGTCAATCATTTCAATCCTGTGAACCTGCGGAATTCGGACCTCTCCACGGTTGGACAATTGCGGGGAGGAACGTAATCCTCTTTCATCCCCTTTGGAGCACGGTTCATCCAGGCGGAATCGTTGCAGAGGCGCTCGCCACACTCAGTCAAGACGATCCCGTTCGTCTTGTGGATACATTCAATCTGCACCGCCGGATGAGCTGGGTGTATCAGCGTCTAGGGGCATGATAGCGAGCAAGTAGAACAGATGAGTTTGAAGAACCTAGTTTTGAAGCAGTTTCGACGTCTGTCGCCGTCGCGATACACGGCGATGCAGGCTTGCCTGCTGCGCGAAGTGTGGTCTGCATCTGGTAACGAACCACTTCTTCCGCCGTCACCATTGGCGGAGCTGGGCTCTGTTATCCATCTTCTTCTTGAAGCGGCGGGTCGCGGCCAGCTGCACGGCGGAACGAATGAGAAGGTTGACGCCACTTGGGACGAGCTGGTTTTAGATGCTGAGAGGAATATGGCGCGGTCGACGCTGAGACAGCATCAGGTGCCCATGAGTAGAAGCATACCCGACTTCCAGGTCCGTAAGCTTCGGGCATGTCGCAGAGCCGCAGAGATTGCGCATGATGCAGTTCGGGCCTC
>JBKQMK010000614.1:0-12228 GCA_052146735.1 Desulfomonilaceae bacterium
GCCATGAACGCAAGACTCTTGTCTATCTCTTCCACTTGCTGGGACGCAGATAGGCCGGTCAACCAGTAATGATCATATCCATGGCTTCCAACGTACATACCGTTCTCGATCATGATGCGCAGCTGATCCGGACTCACATAGAGTTCGGCCGAGAAGGCTCGTTCATCGACTGTAACAAACTTTTTGAACAGATCATCTATTATCCTGTTCCGCAACCATTCGGGAAGCGCTTTCTGGAGCATCCGCTTTATGAATATGACTTCCGCGCTATCAAATCGGCTCGCGACGGCATGCTCACGGTAGTAATCTTCGTTCGCTTCAAGACCAAAATCGTGACGGCAGCTGTCCGTGAAGCGAAATATGGTGTTTATAATGAGCGACTTGTCCGCGCACGCTGCCAGAATGAAATGGATTTTGTTGACATCGACGATCCTTCCTTCTTCTACCGCATCGGCTGATGGAAAGAAGAGCCCTCGCACTTTGCTTTCAAGAAGTATGGGGAAGACGTTCTTATAATGGTCAATGTAACCATCATCAAATGTCAGAAGAGCAGCATTACTGGGCAGGTCTTGAGTCGAGTCCAAGGCATTGATTACCTCCTCTGCCGTGACTACGTGATAATGCTTGATGATGTATGCAAGCTGGTTCCGGAAATCATCAACTGTCAAGCCTTTTATTTCCGGGTACTTGGACTGAGACAGGTCGCGTACATAGTGATACATTATAGCGGTTATATACTTGACACCCATTAATTCTGTCTCCTACTAGGATTTGCGGGCGTGCAGAACCACGGTGGAACAGAACGGAATGAGATAGTGGAGATCAAAAGCAGCCGCTTGCATACCATTTGCAATCCGGACATGAACTTCAGGGGCAATCCCTTTGTATCGAGGAGGGATACCATGGTAGTTCACCGCAAATATGTGCTCAGCATGAAAACCATGTTGCTCAAACAAATGGACCAGTTGCCTCGGCGTGTACTGATGTCGAGTTTCGACCGTGATACCAGTACCAGGGTGATTGTCAAGTTGCACCAGAGTCCTTTGCTCTTGAAGCAACAGTTTTATCGCCTCTTGGTGAGTTTTCGCTTCGGCAATGGCGGTAGCCTCTTCCACGAGCGCCGATACCATTCCCCGCTCTAGCTCTTTCGCAGTGTAGGAATTATAGGACAATACATTGAAAAGACGATTTCGAGACCCCATTACCAGAGAGCCACGGTTCTTGAGTAAACCATAGCACATTTCTAAAAGCCGCCCCAGTTCGTCCCACGAAATGTATTCAACAAGCCCGAGCATTGAAATGAGATCCAAAGATTCGGGCTCTCCTCTGTAATCGAAGATTGACTGATGAATGAATGTTGCCTTGTGCGCGCCGAGCTCTGCTTTCTTCTCCTCGCACAGGGCTATCATCTTTTCTGAAAAATCGATCCCCATTGTCTCAATGCCTAACCCAGCCAGTTCTAAACACAATTCCCCGGACCCGCAGCCAATATCTAAAACGCGGGTCACGTTCCCGATTCTCTCGGCTACCATCTTGACTGTGGCATTTCTATTCTTGATCAAATTGAATTCGGTTTCGGAAGTTCCTTCTGCGGCCTCGCGCCATTGTAATGCAAAGCTGTCAAAGAAATTCAATGTCTGATTTTGCTGTTCGCTCATGTCTTTCATTTGAAACTCTGTCATACCGGGAGTGAGGTCGATCTGTCACGAGGACCGATCGGAACCTACTTGGATGGAGCTAAACCGCTTGGTCAAAAGCGTACTGCCAATACTTACTTGTTTAAGCTTGTCCACTATGCGACCTGCGGCACGACCATCGCCATATGGGTTGGTCAGATTTGAAAGACCGGCCTTGAACTCCGCTGAAAGAGCCTTCCGGATACCGTCCGCAATCTCAGTCCTCGCGTAGCACACGTCTATTACGTTTTTGCCTCTCAATCGACCGCTCTGCCTGTTTCCGATGTTCACAACGGGCAGCTTAAAGGAGGCGGCTTCAATGATTCCCGAGGAAGAATTGCCGACCATCGCGGCGACATGGCTCATAAGGCTGAAATATCCCGGTGTTCCGAGATTGACGGCAATTTGACTGCGCTGCTGGTGCCGCTCGTGGAACTCATGAATCATCTTAATGACAAGGTGGTTTTGCGCGTCCGCGTTCGGATAAGTGAAGATTACACCGCAATCCAGCTCTTCCAGCGCGGACATTAGCTCGCGCACCTGCGCTTCTGTCTCCTCTAACTCGAGAGTAACCGGATGATAAGTCACAAGAAGTGTACATTTCTGTAGATTTAGCCCGTACAGTTCCTTCAACTCCCCGGGGCTCAACATCTGGATCGCGGACAGGTTGTCGAGGCTCGGGGCACCGCTTACCACGACCCGCCAAGGCTCTTCCCCCATCTGTATGATCCTCCGGGCGTAGCTTTCAGTCGAGGCGAAGTGCAAGTGGCTCATTTTTGTTATTGCGTGGCGGATCAACTCGTCGATTGCTCCCTCGGTAGATTCGCCGCCATGAATATGAGCCACGGGAATATTGAATGTTAACGAAGCCGCTACAGCCGCCAGCATTTCGAGACGATCACCCAAAACCAGCAGAACATCAGGACGGCAACGAGCGTATGACTCAGCGAACCCCATGACTCCGACACCCAGCGACTTGGCGAGGCCTTCAGAAGTGTCGGACATCAGCAGCATTTCAATGCGATCACCGATCTCGAACCCGTCTTGCTCTATCGTCTCCACGGTGAAACCGAATTGATGAGCGAGATGCATGCCGGTGACTATCAGGTGCATTTTCAGTTCCGGCACTTGCTGCATGCGCCGTAGAATCGGCAGATAGATACCGTAGTCGGACCGGGCCCCCGTAACGACCCCGATCGTCCTCATAGCTCAGGCTCCGACCAGGCAGGTAAATGATATAGATTCATCGGCAAACGGTTCATTGGACGGGATGAATGTTGGAATGGTGGGACAGGGAATCGCGAGCCGCGTCAGGCTGCGACCCCTGAGCGGAAGCCGCTGTCAAAGGACTATCATCCTGTGGTGCGCAGCAAACAATCGGCCGCGGTAGACCTAACAAGGAAACAGAATATTAGATGACGTAGCTGCCTGATCTGTAAAGGTCGATGTTGCGTTCCATCCAATCAATGGTCTTCAACAGACCCTGATCGAGAGAGTGTTGCGGCTCCCAACCCAGGATCTCGCGGGCTTTTCGATTGTCCGCACACAGGCGATATACTTCGCTCTTCTCGGGCCGTTCCCGTTCGTTCTGAGATTCGATTCGCAGATCTTTGCCGAGCAGCCGCAGGATCATTACGGCGAGTTCTTTGATGGAAATCTCTTGGCCGGTACCCAGGTTCATCACTTCACCGATCGCACCCTCGCAGTTCCCCGCAAGGACGAATCCCTCAACCGTATCGGCGACGAAGTTCAGATCCCTTGTGGGCCTGAGGTTCCCAAGGTGAAGAGCGGGTTCTCTGACTGCCTGGCTTATTATGGTAGGAATAATTGCCCTGGCTGACTGCCTAGGCCCGTAACAGTTGAAAGGGCGAACGGTTGTGACAGGCAGTCCGTACGACAGATGAAAGGCCTCGGCCATCTTGTCTGCCGCAATCTTGCTGGCCGAATAAGGAGATTGTCCCTGCAAAGAATGCTTCTCGTCTATTGGAACGTATTGGGCGGTTCCGTAAACCTCACTGGTCGAAGTATGCACCACTACTGATACGTCGGCAGTAAGGGCTTCGTGAAGTAGGTTCAAAGTCCCTTCCACATTCGTTTGCACGTAAGAAATAGGGGCTCGGTACGAATAGGGTATGGCAATCAGGGCTGCCAGATGGAAGACTGTATCTACTCCACGCACTGCATCGCGTACGGTGTCTCGATCTCGCACATCACCGAGAATCACTTCGATGGAGTCTTTCGCAGGTGAACTGTCAAGCCACCCCCATGAATTAGAGGAGTTATATCGGATCAGCGCCCTTGTTCGGGCTCCCAGTGCCGTCAGCCGCTCAGCCAGATGACTGCCGATGAAGCCTCCGGCCCCGGTTACAAGGACCGACCTTCGGTTTAAATCTGGAGCCGGTTTCACAACTCTCCTTTCGCAAAATCGGTTAATGCCCTCTCGTAATCTTCCAGCCTTCCAATGTCCTGCCAATACTCCCGGACGGGAAAGCTCACCACCCGAAAGTTCTCTTCCAGGAGGCGCCTGACAAGATCCGGTATGTCGTACCGCCTCCCTTGCGGGACCAGGCCACATACCCCCGGATTGAGAAGGTAAATGCCCGCATTGACAAATTGCCGGATAATCGGCTTTTCAGAGATTCCAGTGATTTCAACCCCGTTGGTTTCTATCACTCCATAAGGAACCTCTATGTCGTACTGCTTTACTGCAATCGTCATGTCAGCCTTGTAATCTTGATGGAAATTCAACATGGCACGAAAATCGATAGAAGTTAGCACGTCCCCATTGATTACAAGCAGCGGTTTCCGGCAGTCAGCCAAGCTGCACAGCGCCCCTGCTGTTCCGAGAGGCTCGCCTTCTGCCACGTAACTCATGTGCACGCCGTGCTCACCTCCGTCACCAAAATACCTTTTGATAACGTCTCCCTTGTAGTGAGTGGTGACATGCACGCTCCGAATTCCCGATTCGCGAAGCTGATCTATTATCAATTCCAGAAGTGGCTTATTGCCAACAGGGAGCATGGGCTTGGGAAGGCTCTCGGTGAGCGGCCGTAAGCGGTTCCCGTAGCCTCCTGCCATGATTACAGCTTGCAAAGGAAGCTCCCCTCCTTTAACCAGGTGATGGAGCAACACCAGATCCACCAAGCGCTGGCTTTCGTCAAGCAAAGGAATGTGCCGCAGGAAGTCTTTTTTCATAACCTGCAACAGTTCAGTCTCCGAGGTTCCTGTCAGGGCCGTGATGGGCTTAGGATTGGGCTTACAAGTCCGATTCTCCAGAAGGTCCTCCACTGAAGAATCAAGGTCAAGCGCCGCCAGTATAGCTCGCCGAATGTCCCCGTCCGTCACCGTTCCCAGAAGGTGGCCCTGCTGGTCTACCACGAGAGCAATCTCTTTGGAGTTGCGGTCGATGCAAGCCATGGCATCTCTTATGGAAGCGGAGGGGAAAATGCATAAAGTCCGAAGATCCGAATACATGCTAGCCTCGGGCGTGGGAAAGATGGTTGAACCTGTGTCTGCAGCGGATACGTTTTCCCCCTCGGAGTTGTTCCGCGGGATTGTCCAGTCTTTCCTCATCTATCATTGCGGAATCACAATTGGGACATCTCACCTCGTGGCAGAGAAGCACTTCTCCACAATTTTGACAAATGCGGTAGACTCCTGTTTGCTGTATGGCCTGCGAGTCTTTCAAGATCCGGGCTCTAAGTCTTGCTTCCCGTTTTATCCATTCCCGGTAATCCATTTATGCCCTTTTACCAAACTATATGAAACGACCGTGAAGCCGCATATGCTGAGTCATAACCAAAACAGTGATAAGCCCCATACATTGCCGATGCCATTTAACTTAAAGTCCAGAAATCAAATTTCTGATGCGGAGCCGATCCCGAACCTTAAGGACGAATTGCTACGACACCCGATATTTCAGCTTCCATTGGTCATTGACTTTTTCCCAGAGATGTGGGGAACGGAAAGAATCAACAATTTCCCAAAATCGATGTTCGGTCAGATCCGTATATTCCAAAAAAGTACTAAAGTGTTTCTTCGGGAATTCGCCGTCAAAACGTTGGACCAACGCAACACCCTCTTGTCGCGTCAGATGTCCGTCTCGAATTTCGTGGGCCGCATCAGAGGTGGCGCGACCGATACCGAATTTGATGTAGGCCATGTAATAATGAAAACCGTCAATCTGATCGTCCAAGCTGGCATATTTGGAATAGGTGCCCTCGGAACGCCCATCCGGGTTGGCTTGAAATCCCGTGTGCTCGACTGCATAGTAATAATTTTCTTGTGGGACCCATTTCTTATAGTACCCAAAGAAATGGCACTCCACTCCTATCTTCTTCATCTGATCTAAATCAGGCGGCATATAGACTTTAAGGTCTTCCGGGCCGATACCATATTCGGCCCACTTCTGAGGGCCTATCCCCGAGAAATAATGTTTATCCACATCTTTATAAAGATCATGTGTCGGGCTATTCTCGTTCTTGCTGTCACCACCGTACTCCACCTCGCCATTCTCTCCGTACATAATCAAAGGGATCTTATAGTACGTCGCGATTTGCATTGGAAATGCCTTTTGTCCGTAAATAAAGGGCTGGAAGGGATCACCAAGATGCTCAAAAGCTAATCTGGTCAATTGCCGGTGGACAGTACCGCTAGGTGTGCCCAGAATGTTGTGTAACCCCGAGTTGATGAAGTTCTGCAAGTTTTTCCAGCCGATGTCGGTGTATAGGTGAGGCGCCCAGGTTACAGTTATGGGGTGCATGCCGTACTCGTACTTGAGCTTATGTGCTACACATGAGCTGTCCTTGCCGCCACTACTCGGAACAACTACGTCGAATGAACCATCTTTGCTCCTATGTTTGTCGAGCAATTCCCGAAGTTCTCGGTCACGCATTTCCCAATCAAAAAGGCTTTGTTTGCGTTCAGCATAGCGGCACGCGCTGCATACTCCAGACTCGTCAAAGGTTATACGCGGTCTCTGATTGGATATTACACACTTTGTGCAGTACTTAACTCGTGTGGGCAAGCCGTACGTGGAGATTAGATTCTTCTGGGGTACCACGCTTCTACTCCTTTATCAGCGTCCTTCGTCCGGGTTGAGCATCTTCTTCAAATTATAATAAATTTTGAGACCGGCCTGGCCACTTCGTTCAGGATGAAATTGGCAACCAAAAAGATTGTCTAGCCTGAGAGTGGAGCAGAACTTTGTCCGGCCGTACAGGGAAGTGGAGAGGACAACACTTGGCTCTACAGGCTGAACCATATATGAATGAACGAAATACATGTACTCCCCGTCAGCAATCCCCTCCAGGAAAGTCCCTGTCCATGGGGCAGATGGCTGGATTCGATTCCAGCCCACGTGAGGGACTTTCAGCCGTAAGTCTCCTTCTCTTGGATCCTCAAATCTTACCACCTGTCCTTCGATCATACCCAGACCCGAGTGCCGGCCAAATTCAAAACTTTCTGTCATCAGTAATTGCATACCAAGGCAAATGCCGATCAATGGTTTGTGGGAGGCAACGAGATCCCGTAATGGCTCGACTAAATCCAGGTGATTCAACGAGTCCATGGCGTCTCCAAAGGCACCCACACCTGGAAGAATCACTGCGGATGCTTGCAGGATTTCTTTCTTGGATGAAGTGATGGTCGAGGGAATGCCCGCGTGCTCGCAGGCATGTTTCACGCTGAAAAGATTGCCTAGCCTGTAATCTACAATCGCGACATGAAAGGGTTGTACCATCAGGAAAGCTGCGAACTGATGCGGCAGGCCACACCCTGATCGTGAAGCCCGTGTTTGATCGCCGGCAGTGTAGCCGCTTGAATTCCGGAAAAGCCTGATACTCTGCTGCGCAGAAAGTCAATATTCCCTTCGTCACAGAAATCTGAGTCCTGATAACGACAGCGCTCGATAAAATCATAATGCAGTATGGAAGCCACGCACACGGCATCGGCCTTTCCGTGGCGCACCACATCATAGACATGGCTTATCTTTCCCGCACCTCCGCTGGCTATGACGGGGATCGAAACCGCCTCGGAAATCTTTCGTGTCAATTCAAGATCAAACCCCTTACCTGTCCCCTCCCGGTCTATAGATGTCACCATAAGCTCACCTGCCCCGAGTGCCGCGGCCTGAAGAGCCCATTCATATGCGTCGACTCCCGTGCTCTCCCGACCATAATCGGTATAGGCCTCATAATTGCCGGTCGGCTTTTTCTTAGCTTCGATGGAAACGATTATGGTGGAGGACCCGAAACATTGGGCGGCTTGACTAATCAATTCGGGACGCCGTATGGCGGCAGTGTTAATGGAAACCTTGTCGGCTCCTGCTCTAAGAACCGCCCTCATATCTTCGACGCTTCTCAGGCCGCCAGCCACGGTGAGAGGAATAAAGACCTCTCGGGAGGTTCGATGAATGATATCGAGTAGGCTGTTACGCCCGTAAAGACTGGCAACCGCGTCCATATAGAAAAGCTCATCCGCGCCTGTATCATAATAATATTTAGCAAAGTGCTCGGGTTTACCAAGTACGCGTAGCCCTTCCAAATGGACGCCCTTCACGAGATTAGGCCCTTTGATGTCAAGCCGAGGAATGATGCGAACATTCACTGTTGTAACTTGGACTTCCTGCTATTTAAGAGCGTCAGATCTACCCAGGAATTCGCGTCAGCCTGGCCGGGACGCCCACTACCATTGCATGGGAGGGGACATCCGCAATTACCACTGCGCCGGCCCCGACAGTCGCTCCCTCGCCCACTGAGATCAATTGTCTGACGGCAGCGGCGCAACCAATGTGTGCTCCGGCTCCTACCGTCACTGTGCTGGCTAGGACAGCTCCGCTCGCGATATGAGCGTGGTCGCCAACTCTGCAATCATGCTCGACTATGGCGGCACTGTTGACAATGACGTTACGGCCGAGTTTTGCGCCTGCGTTTACGATGGAGCCCGGCAGCAATTGGCACCCTGCGCCTACCTCTGCCCATCGGGAACAAAAAGAGGTCGGATGCTTGATCGTGAGGGGAAGCAAGCCGGTAGCAATCCCTTGTTCAAATAGTCGTCGTCGAGGCCCATTGTCCCCGACTGCTCCGACACCCACTACGAAAAACTTTGCCCCCTCCGCGACCAGTTGAGGTAAGAGGGAATCATCGCCGAGAATTGGAACATCCAGCACCTGCTGGCCCCAGCGGGAGTTCTCGCGGTCAAGAATAACCAAAGATAATGATGAATTACCCGCCTGCAAGCTATCGATCAAAACTTTTGCGTGCCCCCCGCCTCCGAATATGACACACAGGTCCGTGGCATATGATGACATTTGTTACAACTCAAACCAAGAGGTCCAGGGTAATAACCGAATTCACATCAAGGTCTTGACGGACTTTACGTCCTATTATCAAATCCATGTACGCCGAATCCAGTTCGCCTGGACTGCGGCGCAGCGCCAGATCTTCCGCCACTATGGTTCGCCCCGCCGGAATTGGTCTAGCGGCCACGACAGATTTTCTGGCGGCAACTCTCATGTCCAGTTCTGAGGCTACCGGCTCTTTCACGCCGTCCCCCAACGCGGCCTCGACCACACGTACCGCCCTGACCATAGCCGAGAATTCAATGGGATCCGAAGAAGCCTTATGATCCGGACCATGCATAGCTTTATCAAGGGTCAAATGCTTCTCGATAAGACGTGCGCCCCGTGCGACAGCGGCAAGAGTGACTTCGCAGCCTAACGTATGGTCCGAGAATCCCACAGGGTATCCAAAAGCATGGGCCAGAGTATCCATCGCCCTGAGGTTGCAAGACGCTGGTTTAGCGGGATAATTCGACACGCAGTGAAGGAGGATCAAATTGGTGTTGCCCGCCTCTTCGATGGTCCGCACCGCTGCCTCCACCTCGCTGAAGTACGCCATACCTGTCGAGAGTATTACGGGTTTGCCTTTGAGCGCTACCCTGCGAAGAAATGGAATGTTGGTGACATCGCCGGACGCAATCTTGAAGCATGCTAAGTCCAGTTCTGCCAGAAAGTCCGCACTTCCGTCATCGTGGGGTGTTGAAAGGAAGAGAATACCTCTGGTGTCAGCGTAGGACTTGACTTCAATGAATTCTTCGTGAGTCAACTCCAGTTGTTTGAGCATGTCGCACTGACTTGAATGGCTGGTGGCGTTGAGACGTTGGTACTCGGCCATTTCCGCGTCTGGTGTAACAAGTTTATCAGCTTGAAATGTCTGAAATTTAACAGCATCGGCCCCGGCTTCCACCGCTGCTGAAACCAACTGTTTTGCCAGCTCGACACTTCCATTATGGTTGACGCCGGCCTCAGCGAGAATAAAACAGGGCTCGTCAAGTCCTATTCGGAATGTTCCGACGTTAACTGACTTCATTTGGCCGTCGATTCTTTAGAATCAAGTCCGCCAGGTGCAGGTCCCAGGGAGTGTCAATGTCTAGAGAGCGCTCGACAGGCATGACCAAGGAAAATGTGCTGTCGGTATAGAAGGTTTTCTTTTCCATCAATACTTCGTAACGAGCCAGGTAAATAGCCCCATTCAGGACGTATACTTCGGGTAAGTCCTGGCGGCGTTCTGGAATGTGATCGAGCGTGATGAAATCTGTCATGCGACCTTCGCCATCTCTCCGCTTCATCCAATAAGGGTGCGCCTCGACGGGCGCAACACTCACAACTGCGTCAGCGCCCTTTTCCAGGGCCAGCTCGACGGCACTGTCGATGTCTTCGGGGATTCGCAGTGGTGATGTTGGTTGGAGGAGCATTATCAGGTTGGGACGATAACCGTCGTTTTCGTTCAGCCAGTGCGCAGCGTGCAACACCGGCTCAATTCCTGGTGTGTCATCTTGGGCCAGGTCCGCGGGACGGATGAACGGCGTCTCAGCTCCGTACCGCCGCGCAACATCCGCGATTTCACGCGAATCCGTGGAGACAATGACTCGATCGAGCGAGGTGGCGGCGAGAGCAGTTTCAACTGTCCATGCAATGAGCGGTTTGCCACCGACGGGTCTTAGGTTCTTGCCGGGTATTCCCTTTGATCCGCCGCGCGCGGGTATGATTCCAACACAGACAGGTCTTTGGGCTAGAGACAGGTTTCTATTCTTTCGCCAGTTCCAGTATCTCTCAACACTGCGGTGTTGAAGGGCTTTGGGATGCGTTGACTGTGATCAATCCAAATGAGCATTGTAGACTAAGCTTGGCTCGAATGTTATTTGTAGACCACTTTGCCGGCCTCCGCTATGGCCGAGTCTTCAGTCAGATCACGAAGAATACACGAGTGCTCGGATACCCCAAAGCCTTTCATTGGGCGAATGGCAAATCTCTAAGCGAGAAACCCAAGTCGGAAGAGTGCGGTGGCGATGGAGATCTTTCGCTTGGAAACCCGTGGACCTTCGTCCCGCAGCCACATGTTCAGGTGATCCTAATGCTTCAATCGGTCAAGTAAGTATTGTAATTCCCGGGCAATGGTCGTTGGAGGTACACCGGAAACGCATGGCGCCCTTTCGCGGGGACAACGCCAATTACACCCGTAGCAGTCCATTGGTAGAGACGCTACACGATTGATCTCCGGATCTCCCCATGGATAAAACCTTCCGTAATGGCCGCCACCTATGATTCCTACTGTGGACTTACCTAGTGCGGTCGCCAGGTGAAGTGGAGCGGAATCAACGGAGAGGACAATATCACATAAACGGAGGCATTCAATGAGTTGACGGACATTTGTCTGTCCAGCCAGGTTGGTTATCGTCACAACATTACTGCATGGTCGAAGACTTTTCTCGACTTCGTTGCTAGTAATGACATCCTTGGTGCTGCCCAGGATCACACAGGAAAACTTTGCGTCACTGATCATGCTTATTGCTTCGGCTATTTTCTCGGCTGGATACATTTTCATTTCAGGACTGTTTACTCCTGCGATGATCCCTAGGCGAAAGCAACCCGGCACGTCATTAGAGCAAATCTGATCCCGCGCCCACCGACTATCAGACCCATTTGTCCATGCCTCCGGCGATATGTCAGCCTGCGTGATTTCCATACCAAGAAATCGCAGGAACTCTGCGTTGATCTGCAGCTCGCTATCCCATTTTCTTCGCGAAGGCACGTTCAACCGAGCGGTATATATGTTCTCTGCAGCACGATCTTGAGCCGGTGTCTGGTTGCACCAATCTCCTGAAATACCTATCCTTACCGGGACTTGAACAGCTCGGGCGAACATATGGTAATCCCACGATGGAGAGCGAACCGGGAACAAGAGCAGATCAAAAAAGAGATCGCATTTCGTCAAGCTATCAAAGGCAGAACGCGCAAAGTTGTCCAGACGCGATCCAGCCGTGCGGCGAGTCAAGCGAAGAACCTGTCGCTTATGGCAGGGATAATAAAGAAAATTGCTAACATCCTCCCACACCAGAATGTCGTCCACATAGGGACAGAGTGCGAGATAATCCGTGACAAAACGTTTGACGCATATGGTAATTCTCGAGGCTGCCCACTTCTCCCTTATTGCTCTTAGAGCGCCCGAAAAAAGCACAACGTCCCCAAGATTATCCGGCCTGACAAT
Source organism: Desulfomonilaceae bacterium (assembly GCA_052146735.1). Classification (GTDB taxonomy): domain Bacteria; phylum Desulfobacterota; class Desulfomonilia; order Desulfomonilales; family Desulfomonilaceae; genus CAWBBA01. The sequence goes on from JBKQMK010000614.1 coordinate 12,224, forward strand.
CAAGA
>JBKQMK010000615.1:0-3555 GCA_052146735.1 Desulfomonilaceae bacterium
TTTAAGGTTGGAATTTCGGCCTGTTCCCCTTCCAGCTGTTCCGAATGGGTACTTTGCAGCAGTTTTATGAAAACACCGGTCGGAAATTATGGATGACTTCAATTTCCAGTCCGACAGACTCCTAGGCCGTGGCTCCCGAAAGCTACTATCCCGGCTCGGCAAGAAGTATAATATCCCCCGATGTCGCAGATTTGGTTCACGGAACCACTCCGCAATTACTCGTTGATTTCCTGCGGTCAATTCGATAGCCTTGACACAGCGGAATGACGCTCACATTACCTTTTGGTGGGCATTACACGAAGGACGCCATGGGCATTACTAATGTTTTGGCAGGGCTGAAGAATAAGGTTCTTGACGCCGCCACTTATGAGTTGCTCCGAAGAAATTTCGAGTTGCTCGAGGAGAACAACCAGCAACTCAAGGAACGTGTCGGTTCTCTAAAGGAAGAAGTCGAGCACTTGAAGGCGGAAAGTCTCCGACTCACTGAGCAGACGGCTGGCCTAGAGGCTCAACTGGATCAGCTTAAGAGACAGGATGAATTCGTTGAAGAAAGTGGTTTGGCGTTCTTGAAGAATTCTGATGGCACGGTAAGAGATGTCGCATGCTGTCCTGAATGCCACACCAGGCTCGGCACAGTCGATGAGCGGATATACGTGTGTCAGAAGTGCAATTACAAGACTAGGGCTCACAGCGGTGCGTACGCCGTAGCGTCAGTTATCAACCAAAGACTGAAGAGCCAAGTATGATCTTCGGTTAGTTCCGTGCCCCGGACGGTGAACCTGACCGGCGTCTCGATGGCCGTGAGGGTACAAACAGGTCGCTGGAGGATTTCGGAGGTAAGACCCGATGTCAAAGCCCCGTGTGTTCATAAGCTCGACGTATTACGACTTGAAACATCTGCGCTCCTCTCTGGAGAACTTCGTGGAGTCACTGGGATTTGAGCCAATCCTGTCAGAGAAAGGTCACATAACTTATTTACCCGACATCTCGGTCGATGAGTCATGCTATCGGGAAGCCCGTAATGCCGATATTTTCGTGCTTATCATAGGTGGTAGGTACGGTTCAGAAGCAAGTTCCTCAGAAAAGAAGCCGGACGATCAGTTCTGCCAACGATATAATAGCGTCACCATGCTGGAGTATAAGAGCGCTGTCAGCAGTGCTGTACCCTGTTATATTCTCATCGAGGGCAACTTTTACTCCGAGTATTTCACATTCCGAAAAAACAGAGGCAACAAGCAGTTCTCATACGCCCACGTGGATTCGCCTAATGTATTTCACCTGATCGACGACATTCTGGCCCAACGTGTGAATAATCCCGTGTTCGCATTCCAAGGCTACTCTGAGGTAGAGGGGTGGTTGAAAGAACAGTGGGCAGGCTTATTTAAACAACTCCTGGGGCAACTCTCTCAGCAGCGGCAACTCGCTACATTGGAATCAAAAATCACCGAACTGGGCGAGATCAATCAGACTTTGCGCAAGTATCTGGAAGCAATAATCCTACAGCAGTCCCCAGCGGAAGCCCCCTCGCTGATAGCGGCGGAAGGTAAACGTCTGCAGGAGGCTCAGATTGACGCCCAGCTTCGCGTAAATGCCTTCATTAGGTATTTGGAGGGTCTCTCTCCAGGGGCGACATTCGATAAGGCCAAGCACGTAATACTGGAGAGCAAGTCGGCGAAGGATCTGTTAAACCGGCTGAGCCGGGATCCAGACTACTCTCATGCAGTGCGCGACGTAGTGATAACCCTTACGGTTCAGGCGGCGCGCCGTAGCCTGAACGAAGCCAGACGAATTCTCGGGAGAGACCCTTTCGAGGACATCGACGAACAAATCACAAACATCCTCGAGTCGCCGTTTGGGAGCGAGGGTACCTTTTCCGAGTGACTCTTGTCATGGAATTCTGGCTAATCGTGGGACACCGTACAAATATTGTGTTGAGATGTCAGGTGCTTTTTCTTACCACTGCCTTATCGTTTGCGGCTCGAGCAGGTCAGTCCCCAGCTATCTCCACCATGGCACGCAGCGTGGTGTTCAGTCGATGGGACCTATTTTCATTCAGCGGGACCTGAACATCGAACACCGGGAATTCCACTGGAAGCCGCTGCCGCAAAAAAACGTATTATGTCCTCCGAAATCCAGAGACACGGGCTGTTTTCCCCATCAGAATAAGATAGTAGTCGTGAGTCGAAAAAGGACGTTTTTGGGCTTGGTCGTTTGGTAAAGTGCCTGGGGCCACATCTATATAAAGTACATGTATTTATGGTCTAAATCTCGGGGCAGGCGCTGCTTGCGGGCCAAAGCCAAAAGGTCATCTATGGTCACTGAATCAAAATAGTCCACCAACAGATTTTGGGTTCCTTTCCACACGTGGTGGGTTACACATTCAGGGAATACTTCGCAATTCCTTCTCTTTTCGTTTAGGCATGCAACAGGCACAATAGGTCCCTGAGCGGCGTCGATTATATCCAACACAGTGATTTCGGACGGGTCTCTGGACAGCATGTAGCCTCACCGCGGTCCTCTCTTGCTTTTGAGCAACCCGGCCTTCACGAGTTTGTTGAAAATCTGCTCAAGGTATCGCTGAGACATTTTCTGTCGTTTGCAGATGTCTTTAATCTGGGTTGGCTGACCGCCCCCATTATAGGCGATGTCAAACACCGCCCGCACGCCGTATCTACTTGTTGTGGCAATACGCATGTTTAGGTCCCCATGAATTTAGTGATACGTAATTCATTGTGAGGAACCCTAGCATTGTTGTCAAGAACAAATGGACAATCTTTCAAAGCAATAAACGGGGCTTTCCTTAGAGTGCCAGTTCCGAATTTCTGACCGGCTCTCTAAGGAATTGGAACAGAAACGATTTGTCCCAGGATAGATGAAGGAAGAAGACAATGAAAGCACGACTTTTCATAAATGAATTCTGAATGAATTCCGGGGACACCATACTTAATTCTAGCGTAATCCGGGGACATAATACGAATATTGTCTTGACATGTCAGGAGTTTTTTCTTACCACTGCTTTATCGTTTGCGGCTCGAGCAGATTGGTCCCCAGCTATCTCCACCCTGGCACGCAGTGTGATGTTCAGCCGATGGAACCTATTTTCATGCGGCGGGACCTGAACATTGAACACCTGGAAATCCACTGAAATCCGCGGCCACAAAAAAACGGTACTATGTTCCCCAAAATCCTAATAGAGACCCACTTACCCTTAAATATATTTTTGTGATTCTGAAGTGACATGATGATGCGAGTAATCCAGACCGGGCACACGTTCGTGAACCCCCCGCACTATATTCCATCGGCACATTGCAAGAGGCGGTCAAAATTGATCCGGATAAGCCTGGGGGACACTTGGAGAGAGCACTTGGTACCTCGGGTTCCATGCAGCAGCTCACAGTGCGGGAAACATCCGGCAGCCGCAGTTGTCAAAATATCAGTAGTGACCGTTCAATGACTGACTACTCTGGATGAAGAGCCACTGTGAGCAGTCTTTGGTTGCCTGTGGTTTTTGAGGACATGTTTTTTGGAAATTGGCAGATGGGGGCTCACTACCGG
>JBKQMK010000616.1:0-5259 GCA_052146735.1 Desulfomonilaceae bacterium
TCTACAATCGGCAGAGACTCCAGAAAAAGCTGGACTATCTCTCCCCAGCGGCCTTTGAGAATCGATTCTATCAACTACAGAGGGCAGCCTAGACATTTGGTGTCCACTATTGACGACTGACCTCAAAGAGTGAGGGTCTCGCCGATACCTTTACGTGAGTACCAGCGCCCTGATTTTTTGCTTCCTCAGCTTAACAGAATGGCCACTATCGAACTCTCTGGGCTGAGGAAGGGAACGGCGAAGGGGTACGAGAAGGGGATAATGGATTGTACCGTTCATTTTGTTAGATTCGCCAAAGATATTAACTTGAATCAGCTCAACAGAGTCGGGATCAAAGAGAAAGTTCTTCGAAGCCCCGTCCTTATCGACTGCCGTGAAGCGGAAAGTGTTCCTACCGACGCACAGGACGAACATTCCTAGTCTCGAAGCGCTTCGTGGCAGCCTGAGACTTCCGAGGTCTGAGTTGCAGCCAGAGAGCGTCGTTGGCATAAGCATGGGCATAGGCGTAAGACATGGTGCCATAACCCTTGTTTCCCCAGTGCGGGCCCATGCTATTTCGGAACAGGTAGACCCCTCCCCCCATTTGTTCCGGATTGTCCTCGTACCCCACGAACACGATGCTGTGGCCGTCGTACACTCTGCTTGATGGCGGCACCTCAAGCAATTGATGACCTTTCTGCGATTTTGGCCAACGCAGTCCGCAGGCAACAGGGTGACCACTGGCTAACGCCTTTTTTATCGCTAGCATTTGTGGCTCGCGCAGAGGGCTCTTGGGGTCCCAACGCTTGATCCAATAGGCATTCCAACGCCCGCTTCGGCTCCGCGCATCTTTGATGGCCGCCAATGAGGGCTTTCTTCCTGGATCGGGTGTGCTCGCATAGGGCATCATTTCTTCGGAGGTGATACCGAACGCTTTCAGGCCGCGGACTGCCTCGTCGAACTTGGCCTGGTCTTTAGTGACTCTTCTGGTCCTGTTGACAGCCCAGATGAGAAATTCTTCAGAGAAAGGACTGGGAGGAGCAGGATTGTTTTTGGCATACTCGAACTCCGCGAGCGCTGTAATAGCGAACAACGAACAAGTGTCGCGTTTACCTTGCGCTCGAGGCGAAAGCCCCAGATTCTGGAACTCTGGGATGAGACTGATCCTGTTCGGCAGACGAAGGCCGGAATTATAATTGCCGGATCGCCCATCGACTGCGCTGGTGCTCATTGCTGAAAGCGCTATGATAAACAATACCGCTATCAACGAAACCAATCCCTTCTTCATCTCAACTCTCACCTGCCCCAGTATTATGTACCACGTGTCAAGTTAGAGCTATTATACCTTGACTTCCTGGGACAGGGAAAGGATCTCCGGGGCAGTGCAAACGATCCATGTTGTGACCAATTCATCACCAGTACGGCAGGAACCAGGTTGCTGGAAGCATTCACGGCGATTTGTTCTGATCGCTGAGATGTAGGCTGATTTTTGGAAAGCAGACCTTCGACCATCCAATGATGCAGAACTGAACCCGGGCACTAAGTAAAATTTGTTGTTGGATGGTCCGTTATCCAGGAGATAATCGATCAAAGGGCCATGCTCAGAAAAGGGGGAAGGGTGTAGTGGCTCCCTACTCGAACATCGCTAATTTGTCTTGATTCATCGGGATAACTCTCCGCATCGATTCCGGTGGGTACGCGAAGCACAAAAATAGCGTTATTCGGTGCACAGCGGCTCCACATAACCCCCTAAGTCTAAGTGCACTGGAAATTTCTCGCTTTGGACCCGTCGCAGCGCATGGACATTGACCAGGACGCAGCGTTTGAGATTAAGCCGCATAATTCCGGCAGTACTGGAAATTAGGCCCGCTCCAAAACCAAGGCTCCATTTCCGAGGCGTGAAAACTGTGGTACCGGATAGTCCCGCATACTGCTAGACGCCACAGAGCCGGGCGCCGAAGCAAGTGCGCAGCAGTCGAATCAAATTCAATCTCTTCGACTACGGCGGGTACTCAAGATAACCCTTGTCCAAGACCTTCCGGATGGCGCGGAGAATATCTTTAGCGTCATAGGGTTTCATCAGGAATCCTCTCGCTCCGGTTTCCTTTACATCGGGAGTGAGACCGTTGGATGACAAGCCGGTAGCAATGATAACCCTCGAATCAGGATCCATTCGCAACAGATTTTCAAGGCACCGCTTCCCTCCCATGCCAGGCATGATGAGGTCCAGGATGACAAGTGCTATCTCCGCTTTGCGACCGCCGTAAACCTCCAACGCCTCTTCTCCGGTACGGGCTGTGAGCACTTGGTATCCGCCCATCTCGATCATCTGCTGTGCCATATCCCTAACACGATCATCGTCATCTACGAGGAGAACCGTTTCGGTGCCGAAGGCAGGCATCTCCCTGGTTTCAGCCAACTCCCACAGGCCCTCAGTCGTGGACACTGGGAAATAGATCTTGAAAGATGTCCCCCTACCGGGCTCGCTGTAGCATCTGATATATCCCCCATGCTGTGTGACAATGCCGAGAACCATGGACAAGCCAAGGCCAGTACCTTCTACGGTAGTCTTAGTTGTGAAAAATGGCTCGAATATTCGGTCCAGCACCTCGGGAGCCATGCCCAGTCCGGTATCCGAGACGGTCAGGAGAACGTATTTACCCGGTTTGGCGCCCAAGTGTGTCCGGAGGTACTCATCGCTAATCGATACGTTCCTAGTCTCAATGAGGAGTTGTCCCCCGTCAGGCATGGCATGCTGAGCGTTGACTGCCAGGTTGAGTATTATCTGCTCGATTTGCGCTGGATCCGCATCAATAATCTTAAGATCATCTGACACCACCAGGTCTATCTTAATCATCCGGGGGAGGGTTCGGCGTAGAAGTTTCTCAATTTTAAGTAACTCTTGGTTCAAGTCTATGGGACGAGCCTTGGACTCTGACTTCCTACTAAACGCGAGTATTCGTGCGACGAGATCCGCTCCGTCCCGCCCGGCATGCTGAATGGCTTCCAGTTTCCTTCGGTCAGGATCTCCCGGCTCCTTATTTATGAGGAGAAGTTCAGTGTAACCCAAAATGGCTTGAAGCAAGTTGTTGAAGTCGTGGGCCATCCCTCCTGCCAGGGTGCCGATGGCCTCCATCTTCTGCGCTTGGAGGAGTTGGCCCTGAAGCAGCTTTTGTTCGGTAACGTCTCGAGCAATACCTTGGTAGCCAACAATTGTTCCATCCTTGTCCAGCCGTAGCGTGGAGCTGATTAGGCACTCTATCACTGTGCCATCTTTTCTCCGAAGCTTGAACTCATAGTCGTTTAGAGATCCGTTACGTTCTATATCCTCCTCGAACCGTTTTCTTTCGGCAGGATCATTGTATATGTTGAGAATGTCCAAATTCTCGGCCTCTTCTCTCGTGAATCCGCACAGATTTAGGAAGGCTTGATTTGCATCAACCAGCCTTCCATCCCGAGTAGTCATATAGATTGCATCTCGGGATTCCTCGAACAGGGTGCGATACCTTTGCTCGCTTTCACGAAGCGCCTCATCACCGCGCTTGCGCTGCACGATTTCTTGTTCGAGCTGCTGGTTGATAGTCACGAGTTCGGAGGTCCGTTCCTGAACGCGACGTTCAAGCTCGTGGTGAGCTTGTTGCAGCGCCTCCTCGGCCTTTTGCGATCAGTGATGTCAAGACTGGTTCCCACTATTCGTACGGCATTGCCCTCCTTGTCCCTCTCCACAACTTTCCCGCGAGCCAGAATCCATATGTAGTGGCCCGATTTGTGGCGGAGCCGGTGTTCACACTCGTACGAGGGTGTGCGACCTTTTACATGAGCGTTAAAAGCCTTCCTTACTCGTCGTAGGTCTTCGGGATGGACCTGTGACCCCCACCAAGTAATGGTAGGCGTGGCTTCCTCAAGTGTATATCCGACCATCTCTGCCCTACGCGCGTTGATAAACGCCTCACCGGTCTGAATGTCGTAGTCCCACATGCCAAGGTCGGCTCCCTTCAATGCAAGCTCTAACCTCTCCTCACTCTTTCGCAGCGCCTCCGCAGTACGGTTTGTTTCATTGATGTTAGTAACTGGGTAGCTTGCCTCAATCTCAGAGACCCGTCGACGTATTTCTGTCAATTCATCGATGAGTTGTTGTTTAGATTTGGCCTGGTCGTCCATGGAAAATCCTCACGCTCGAAGCCGAACCTCTTAACGAGAATTCACTCCTCTCGATGACACATTCAGCCCCAACGATTGCTTCGACCGAAATTGGTCAAAACTTGTGAAGAAGGCTCTAAACAGCGATCCCTCAATAAAATTCGATCCAGTCCGACACCGGGTCGAATATCCCCTTGGCAGGATTCGATTTCAAGACGCGGGCAATGGGAAATCTATTCTGCCTAATAGTCAATGGCGGCGTGAGCCCCCCAGTGTCGAACGCCTTTAGAGATTGGAGGGCCTTTGTGACTCCTTCCCCATTTAACTGTCCGGCAGCATCCGCCTGCCTGAGACAGTCCACAAAAATCTTCCCTGCAGTGAATGCCACGATATAAGCTAAAGGCCGGTCTGTCACATCTGGATGGTTCTCGGCCGTGTACGCTCTAAGCTTCTTAATCATCGGCACTTCTTCCATCCACCAGTACGCATAAGGACTTATTGCCAAGAATGGTGGCCCTTCAGGCCCTAGAAGCTCCACCACGTTTTTCTGGGCGCCCCATAGCGTGGTCACTATCTTGCTCTTCAATCCAAGATCATGACATTGCTTGATCAATGGGCCGTTTGCCTCGTTTATCCAGCCGTGCAAAATAACCCAGTCCGGATTCTTGAGTTTTAGTTCCTCGATCTGGGTTTTGTGGTCACCACCGGCTATGTTACCAACGACCTCACCGACGAGTTCCAGCCCCAATCTTTTACACATGATGCGTCCGTAGGGTATGGGATCCTCCCCGAAGGCACCTTGGGAATAGAAAAAGGCCACCTTTGAACCCTTTTTCTGTTGCGCTATGTATTTGAGTGCAACCGCAAACTGGTCGCCGTAGGTCGCACCAACCACAAACATTGAGGGAGCGCCACTAAACGCCAATTTAGCCGAAAAAGAAGTCGAGGTGTAAAGAACTTGGTGACGGTCACGGATTACTGGGACGGTAGCCAATGCGACCGGAGTTCCTGACCCAAAAACACACAGCGGCTTGTATTTGGACATAAGATCTTCAAAGACCCGTAACCCTACATCGGGCTTGAACTGGTCGTCTTCCATGACGTACTGAAGCTTCTTACCGTTGATCCCTCCTTCCTCAT
>JBKQMK010000617.1:0-4861 GCA_052146735.1 Desulfomonilaceae bacterium
GTGGCCGTTAAGCCGGCCCAAAAGTCCGACTCCAACTCCAATCCCTCGTTGAGGGTCAGGTTTCTGGCCCGGTTGATGACCTTCTTTGCCGCGGCCACACCAAGCGGCCCCCGTCCGGCAATGCGGGTCGCCAGCGCCAAAGCCGCGTCCAACACTTCACCGTCGGGAACCACCTTTTCAATGAGGCCGTACTGCAGGGCCTCCTGGGCGCTAATCATCTCCCCCGTGAACACAAGCTCTTTGAGTCGTCCCAGGGGCAAATAGTGTTGGGTCCTGCAGGTGCCCCCATTGCCTGGGAATATCGAAAGGTTCACCTCCGGGAAGCCCAGCTTCGTGTTTTCCGAGGCGTAACGAATGTCGCAGCTCAGCGCCAGCTCCAACCCGCCACCGAGGCAAAAGCCGTGCAGGGCTGCAATCACAGGCCACTCGAAGCTCTCCACCATTGCGGAGATCGCATGACTGCGCATGAGCCGACGCTTGGCTATCGAAGGTGTCAGTTCGAGAAAGCCCTTGATATCAGCTCCAGCAGCAAATGCCTTTTCGCCGGCTCCGGTGAGCACAACCGCCCGTATGTCCGCTCTACGTGCGTCCAGTTCCGCGAACACCTCTGCCAGGGCTTCTCTTGTGGCCACGTCGAGGGCGTTAAGCGGCGGGTGGTCAATTGTGACAACGGCGGCCTGGCCTCTGATCTCATAACGCGCCAACGCTTGGTTCATATTCTTCCCTCCTACTCGACCGTCTTCTCCTCCGCGAACAGCCTTCCTTCTGCGATCATCAGGATGACTCCCGGATCTCTAACTCAACGGCTCTCTTAAGGATCCTCCCGGTAGCCGACTTTGGAAGCTCCATTGGGAGGAGCCTGACCACCCGCGGATACTTGTACGGGGCCATACGTTCCTTGACAAAGGAGCGAATCTCTTCAGGAGTGGTATCCGCTCCGGAGCGGAGCGCCACAACCGCGGCCACTTCCTCGCCCAAATCTGGATGAGGCAATCCCGCCACAGGCGGAACTTTCCCAGCAGGAACGAGGTGTCACTTGTTTGAACGCGAACTGGTATCAGGCTTCGTTTTTTACCACCAACGCGACGCCTTGGCCCCCGCCAAGGCACATTGTGGCCAGGCCCAGTTCCTTCCCTGTCCGGCGAAGCTCGTAGATAAGCTTGGTCAGGATGACCCCGCCGGAAGCGCTGATGGGGTGACCCAAAGCAATTGCCCCACCATTCACATTGACACGGTTTTCGTCGAGGCCAAGGAGCCGCATGCAAGCCAAGGATTGGGACGCGAAGGCCTCATTCAGCTCCACCACATCGATGTCGTTCACCGCGAGGCCCGTATTCTTCAGCACCAGCTTGGTGGCGTCCACCGGACCAATGCCCATGTAAGCCGGCTCCACTCCGATAGAGGCATAGCCAACGATGGATGCCAGCGCCTTGAGTCCGAGTTCTGATGCACGTTCCCGGCTGGCCACTACTATTGCCGAAGCCCCGTCGTTCATCCCGCTGGAGTTGCCTGCAGTGACGCTGCCATCTTTACGAAATACCGGGCGGAGCTTGGCCAGTTGTTCAGCCGTGGTATCCGGACGAGGGTGCTCGTCGACATCGAAGGTCTTGGATTCGCCCTTTTTGCTAGGGATCGGGACCGGTAAGATCTGCTCTGCAAATCGTTTTTCCGTGAGAGCTTTTCCTGCCTTCTTCTGACTGGAGAGGGCGAAGGCATCCTGATCCTCGCGACTTACCTGGTACCGCTCAGCCACGTTCTCTGCGGTTTCGCCCATGGTGTTGCCGCTAATGGGGTCGAATAGAACTAACTGGTCCATAAGCTGGCCGTGACCCAGGCGGTACCCGAAACGAGCTTTTGGCAAAAGATAGGCCGCGCCGGACATGGACTCCACTCCACCGGCCACCATCAGGTCCCGGTCGCCAGCCTTGATGGCCTGAGCTGCCAAAAAAACCGTCTTTAGCGAACCACCGCAAGCCTTGGCCACCGTGAACTCGGGGACAGCGATAGGAATCCCCGCGTCCACCGCAACGGGACGAGCCATGTTGGGGGGAAGTTCCCCGGTGCGATATTGCTGGGAAAAGACGAGTTCCTCCACCTGTTCAGGGGTGATCCCGGCCCTAGCGATGGCCTCCTTGATGACAAGGGCGCCTAGAGTGCGGTCCGTAACCGTGCTTAAAGCTCCTCCGAATTTCCCCACAGGGGTGCGCACGGTGCTTAGAATTACAGCTTGTTTCATTACTTTGGCTCGGATCATTTTACCGGTCCCTTGCGGGTACCGTCGGGATTGTACTCATACCAGCCCTTGCCGGTCTTGCGACCCAACTGGCCGGCAAGGACTTTGCGCCTGAGGATGGCGGGCGGGTACCATCGTGGATCCTTTGTCTCCTCGTAAATGGCGGTCAACGCTCCGCAGGTTATATCCAGCCCCACCATGTCACCGGTTTCGAATATCCCCATTCTTCGCCCCGAGGCCAAGCGGAGGCCCTTATCGATGTCTTCCACCGTCCCTACCCCCATCTCCACCATGCGCATCGCCTCAATGGTTGCCGGGAAGTTGATCCGGTTGATAAGAAATCCGGGCACGTCTTTATGCACCAGGATAGGCTCCTTGCCGATAGCCTGCACGAAGGCTTTGCCTGCTGCGAATACCTCATCGCTCGTGAACTGGCCGCGGACCACTTCCACAGCCTCCATCATGGGCACCGGGCTGAAAAAGTGAATCCCGAGCACGCGATCCGGCCGCTGAGTAGCCGCGGCCAGGGTGCTGATAGAGATGGCGCTGGTATTGCTCGCCAGCATGGCGTTTGGAGGCGCGGCCGTATCCAGCTTCTTGAAGATTTCGAGCTTCAGATCCAGCTTCTCGAAGACAGCTTCGATGCATAGATCAACCCCAGCGGCCAAAGAAAAGTCGCCGGTCGAAGTGATACGGCCCGTAATGACTTCCACGGGACCCTGGAGCTTACCCTTTTCCACCAGCTTGCCGGCGGACCAGGCGATGTTCTTTATCGCTCGCTCCAGAGCGGCGGAATCCACGTCACAAAGAGTCACGTTTAATCCGGCCCCCGCGCAAACCTGGGCAATGCCGGACCCCATCAGACCCGCGCCCGCGACAAACACTTTCTCGACTTTCATTGAGCCCTCCTTAGCCTTTCAGCAGTTCCCGTGCAATTACCAAGCGCTGGATCTCGCTGGTACCCTCATAGATTCGGGTCAGGCGCAGGTCTCGATAAAAGCGCTCCACGGGATAGTCCTTCATGTACCCCATACCACCGTGTATTTGAACAGCCATGTCCGCCACCCGGTTGGCCATTTCGGTGCAAAAGAGCTTGACCATGGAGGCTTCCTTAACTACTGCCTCTCCTTTGGTGTCCCTGAGACACGCGGCATGGTACAGCATTTGACGGCCCGCGTAGATTTGGGTAGCCATGTCAGCCAGCATTATCTGAACGGCCTGAAACTCGGCAATGGGCCTGCCGAACTGCACGCGCTGCTTTGCGTAGCCAATCGAGAGATCCAACAGCTTCTGGGCCGATCCCAGAGCCGTAGCCCCCATGGTAAGCCTGCCCTTGTCCAGCGTTTTCATGGCCGTTTTGAAGCCCTGTCCTACGTTGGCCACCCCTCCGATTACGTTTTCCATAGGAACCTGGCAGTCGTCGAATATGAGTTCGCAGGTGTGAGAGCCGCGCAAGCCCATTTTGCGTTCGATAGTGCCCACGTAGAAGCCCGGAAACGTTTTCTCGACAATGAATGCGGTAATGCCTCCCCGGGCCTTCTTGCTGCGGTCGGTGAGGGCAAAGACGCTGGCAATATCCGCGATGTCGCCGTTGGTGATGAAATGCTTGCGCCCGTTCAGCACCCAATGGTCGTCCTTGACCTCAGCAGTGGTCTGGACATTGGCAGCGTCAGAGCCGGCCTCCGGTTCGGACAGTGCGAAGCAGCCGGTCCATTCGCCGGAGGCAAGTTTGGGCAAGTACCGCTGTTTTTGTTCCGGCGTGCCGTCCAGTGCGATGCCCTGTGCCCCTATTCCGTTGTTGGTACCGACGCGGGTGCGGAAACAGGCATTAGATTTGGACAGTTCCTCATAAACCAGGCACTCACCAAGCAGTCCTAGTTCCAAGCCGCCGTATTCCTCGGGTATGGCCATCCCGAATAGGCCCAAGTCACGCATCTTCTGGACCACGTCTTCGGGAATACGGTCTTCATCTTCCACTTGACGGCTAATGGGTTCCAGGTCCTGCTTAACAAAGCGCCGTACGGTGTCCACCATCAGACGCAGGTTCTCCGGTATTTGAAAGTCCATAGGTGCGCTCCTTGATAAGTTTACAATGGAGGCTTTGCTCAGATGAGATCGTCGACCCTTGTTGAAGCAATCCGCGTGCCAACTGAACTAAGATCATATGGTATTGGCGAGGTGAGCACCCCAGTGGTTCTAACCCGAGCCTCGTTCACGTAGGCGGACAGACATTTTGCACCGATCCCGTTAAAAAAGGGCCAAAGATACACGCAGCGTTCGGGCTCACTTTCAAAATCTTTCCTAACCCACATTAGTAAAGGGCGGTTGGGAAGGGGTTGCGGCATGGGCTTCCGAACCTACGGTCTTTAATGCGGTTACTCGCATGATCGCACATTGGCCTGATCCTGGCCTTATTGTATAACATAATATACACTCAGGCAGAGGCAGTCAGTTCAAAGTGCGAGCGATTTTGGTCAAATGGAGGCGGATATTGAGATGCGAGACTCCGAAACCGGGGCGTATAGAATTATAGACACGTCGAACAACGTATACACAGGATCGCTGACCAGCCAGTTAAGTGACACACGGCAAAGCCGAGGGCTATTTGACCAGTCCTAATTATAGCGC
>JBKQMK010000618.1:0-3460 GCA_052146735.1 Desulfomonilaceae bacterium
GAGGGGGTATGAAGTACGGATCGTACGGTGCGTTGATTTTCGGACGCTGCACCAGCGTCACTTTTCCGCCGATGAATTTGTCCTTGCACTCGTAGATTCGCGCGCAGCCTGGGTGCTTTGCCTCGTCGGTGCCAAAAACCGCCTGGCACATGGCTTTCTTGTCGTAATCGAATATTTCTTCGATCTCGAGAATTGCCATGGGATTGCCGCCATAGGTCAGTACAACGGAAGTACCCACCTTCAGGTTGTACTTGGAGATCTCGTCATCCGAGACGTCAAAGAGAAGGGGAATGCTCCAAACAACCCCATTGCTCGACCTCATGTTCTTGCAAACCGAATCCACATCCGTCTTGGTCATGAAGCCTTCAATGGGGGTGAAATATCCATAGGTCAACCCTATGACTTCATTTGCGATCTGGCTTCGAATCGGAATTTGGGTGAGACCCTTGATCTTTTCGGCAGCCTCCCTGGGCTCCATGATCCGCTCGACGATGGCTTTTCCACCGTGTCCTATTTCCGCCATATTCTTTCTCCTTATCTCCGCCTTAATGCCCTCACTCGACTTTAGGAAGAAGTCCTTTTACGGGTTCAAGAAACCGCACCAGTATATAGTGCCGTGCTCTCACTCCGCCCGGCAACGTTTCAGAAAAATGGAACGGAACAACAATGATAGTCGCGAAAGCGGTTTAGTGTCGTGAAACTGCGGTCTTGTGTCAAGACTAAAAACACTCGCGCGTCTGTGAGTCGAGATGCCGAGCGCCCCAGTTTGTCATTCCGGGAAGGCCCAAAATACGATCCAGACAGACCCCATTAACCGCTATGACAAATATCCCTGCATCAAATACAACATGCTGTAATTTAAGTGACGCAGTTTTCAGCCCAGAGCCTGCCGGTTAAATTTAAAATGGGCAGAAATTAAATCTATCTCTGCAGGGAGGTCATAGCCGGATCAAGGCGGTAGCTTAGTACCCACAGCGCCATTTGGCGCACCGGTGCCTGCCTTTGATAAGTCGTTATCGGGTAAGCGGCCACCTGCTGGATGCTGCTTGACCGGGGGCCGTGCGGTGAGTATGCTCAAGAACAGGAGGAAAGAGGCTTTGTCAGCAACGTGACGACGGTTTTGCCTCCGTCTGGTCTTGCGGGTGAACATACGGGGACCTTTTCGGGGTCAGAGGAACCATCGTTCGACTTGTCACCGACCCAAAGACCTCCAAAATGGCAAGACGCAGCATAGTTTTAGTTGTCAGCGTCGGAATTTCACAATCTGGATATCTCCGGGTAATCGGAGGGAAAGATAGGGGGGTATATCTATGAAAGAGTGGCTCAATCCTCCCAAATTGATCACATGGTGGATATCGTTCATATGTCTCGTGGTAGGGGTCTTGCTGGCTCTTCGGGTCCTCGCATTGCCTGCGTTTGCCCCTCACTCGTTCTGGATCGTAGCGGCAGGACTGGTGCTAATGCTGCTTGCCACCAGGCTGCGCGGGCTGTAATCCACTGGCTCGGTCGCTGGCCGAGTGACCGCCGGATATTGGGTGTGAGTCTGGGCATTGGCGACGCCTCTGAACGTGTCGCAACTGATCCGGAATTACGCGGCCGTCTTGCCATTTCTGCGGCCTTTGGGCAAGCCGAGTAGCTACCGAAGTCCTTGAAGGCGAGATTCAGCTGCAGGGATATCCCTGCAGCTGCCCACATATGTTGGTAACTCTATCAGCCGCCGCCCATTTCGGCGCACCGCTTGCCGGACAAACTCAGTTGTTTCGTTATCGATACAACTGGATCGACGCCGTATTTCCTTGATGAGGTGCTCAGGTTGCCTTTTTGAAAGAATTCGCTCTGTTTGAGCTTCACGTGCTCCTCGCATCAATATTCCAGTGGCCAACCCGATTTGCAGTCCTGCGACCGATCCAGAATAGGTGCGTCTCCCGATGATGAACCGAAAGGATGCGGCGAAGATATTGCTATAACCCGCGTTCTCGCGCAACCAGAACGCCGTAGACTGATGGGAACAGGCGGAAAGAAGTTGCGCACCACAAAGAGAGGGGCCTGTAACGCACTTAGAGATGCAGACCGGAACGGCCTATCCCCTGTGTGCTGCGTGATGTCCTTAACTTACGGTCTACAACTTGAACTTATTTTCCCCCTTCTTCCGCCTTCTCACTCTTTTTTGGCTCATTAAGTCGTACCATCAGGCATTTCTGGGTCTTCTCTTTGCCGAAATGGACAAACGCTTCTGTTTGATCTTGTGTCAGATTGAAAAGGCCGGTTTCCATGATGATATCCGTGTTCTTGCCGTCGGCAAAAGTCCACGCAGCTCGCTGGTTCTTTTTGTCGACTCTGCCTCTTACGGGTCGAGCAATGTCTGTTGTTGTATTGTAATAGGTTCCAGCCACAACGCCATTTTTGTCGACCGCCAGCTGCAAGAGAGCATTGGAATCAGTGGCCTGATCTCTCGAGACAGCGAAAACCCCTAGCGGCAGCCATTCGGCTTCCGATGTCTGAGCCGGGGGAGCACTGGTGGCAAGGTCACTCGCCTGCTGATAGTATTCTTCCGCGCTTGCCAAGGGTTTTCCGTTCATGTAGACCTGTTCGTCTTCATAATAGATGCCATCATCATAATCATAATAAGCGGGGGACTCCCAGGAACTTCCTGCCACCCAAGCGCCCAACGAAGCCCATGCTGCGGGCCTCCACCAATGATTACGCGCATATTGGTATTTTCCGAAGTTTTGCCAATAAGCCTGGGCCATCTGGGGGTGATCTTTCCACCACTGGGGCGTAAAAAGATTGTCGTACCTGTCCCCAATATTGTCCCTAATTTGACCTGCATTTGGCCGTGAAGGCAGCTGAGACGGTCTATCTCCAATACCAGGTCTATCTCCTACACCAGGCCTGTCTCCTACACCAGGCCTGTCTCCTATGCCAGGTCGATCTCCCACCCCGGGGCGCCCGCCTGCTCCTGGTCTTTCCGCGGGAAGCGTACCTGCCTGGAGACGATCTCCCGCGCTTGGTCTTTCGCCGACACCACCCCTATCTCCTACACCAGGCCTTTCGCCTCCCGGTCCTTGCGATCCTAGCAATTGCTTCGCCCCGGCGTAGCCAAGTGCTCCCGCGGCTGCACCGACGCCAACCTTGCCCAGATCCGACATGCCTTTTCCGCCTTGTTGGGGAAGATTCAAGAACTGCTGAAGCTGGCCCTGGCTCGGTCTCCACTCTCCGGCGCCAGGAACCCTAGAGCCGGCAGCCGAAGAAAGCTTTTGGCCTGAAGTACTGGGCCGCTGAGACGCCACTTTGCCGGGAGTCGAAGACCGTTGCGGCTGAGACGCAATCTTCCTTTGAGTCGAAGTATGCTTCGGGCGTGAGGCAACACTGCTGGATTGCTTTGGTCTTGACTGCGATACTGAAGACCGCGACGGGGAATAGGAACTCATGGAAGGACTGCGGGAAGCAGCACCACCGC
>JBKQMK010000619.1:0-6405 GCA_052146735.1 Desulfomonilaceae bacterium
GTGCCGAGGGGCGGAATCGAACCACCGACACAAGGATTTTCAGTCCTCTGCTCTACCGGCTGAGCTACCTCGGCTCCAATGGCAGAGCATAATATATAGGGAAGGGTGTTTCTGTCAACGAATTTCCCGAACGTCTGGTCTGCAATAGTCTCGCGGCAGCGGAGGTTCTCTTCGAGGGGGTCATTGCGAACGGAGTGAAGCAATCTCCAGCCCGAAAAAAGATATTGCCCTTGATAGCCGTCAACTCTTCTTCAAATACTCGTGGGCGACGTTGCGCATGCCTTTATTCTGCAACATGTGGAACGTGCGCATCCTCTTGACATGTATGGGATTGAGCGAGCCCAGCGGGATGTAAATGATCCTTTTCCCCATGCTCTTTGCAAGCTTTTTCCATCGCGCCGCGGGCCGTTTCCGCGCGACATAGACAACTCCCGACTTTTCCGAATAGACGATTCCGGCAACCAACAGCCGTTCGTGCCGCGTGGGAACAAAGTCGAACGCAGGATCGATCCAAATATCGAACATGCGCATGGGAGGATAAGACATGATGAATCCGCCGTGCTCCATTCGACTGATACCGGGTCCAACTATCTCGGCCCCTGGCAAGGTGGAATAAAAAGCCATGTCCGATTCTTGAGAGTGTTCCCCTAACCAAGTCATCTGGAACGGATAGTTGATGAACTGCTCGTCATCATCGAAGATCACGACAATGGAGCCGAATTCCAGGCCGCCCTGATCCTCGGTTTTGACGTAAATACGCTTCTCATAGAACCTTCTGAGCGTCTGCCGGATGTCGGGACCGCCTCCGAAATCCGCCACAAAGGGCTGAGCATCAGTCTGAGCCGACTGCAGCAAGTGGTTGGCGTGCTTCATGAGCGCTTCACCCCAACGCTCTACTTCCACATCTTCAGGGGGGTAAGAGCAGATATCCACCTCGTTGGGGTCAGCAGTCTCCCATTTACGCTTCAGGTGCTCCTTCCACTTTGTTGTGTTGACAGCCTTCAAACGATACTTTCTGGAAGTATGAAAAAAGGTCCGGAGCTTCTTGTGAAGGACTATCTTGTGCCCGTGGAACATCAAGTTGTCCTCGTTCAAAAGCACCGCGGACGGATCAAAGGGGTCGTTGGCCCACTCATAGTCAGAAAGGAATTCATGCACGTGATAGCCGAAGTCTTCGTCCATTGCTGAACGTGCAGCAGAGACGAGATGGTACAGATCCGGGAGCAGTTCCCCCTTGAATGCGAGCCATTTCCTCAAGAATTTCGCCCAGGTGATGCGAACATAATCGGGGACTTCCTGACGGGTCTGACGGCTGTAGTGGTCAATTGAGGCCGCCATTAGCGACACGATCATGTCGTGCCGATTCTGGGGAAGAGCACCGTCAGGATCCTTACGCCACTTCTCAAATGCCTCGGTAATCCTGGGAATTTCGGTAAAGCCTCTTTTCAGGGAATCCGGATGGACGGGCGCCACAAGCGCGGCGGCCACCCCCGTTTTCATCAACGGGAGCGGTTGAGGCGCTTGAAGCCTGTCCAGGATTCCGGGAACATGTGCCAGGCCTCCCACAAAAAGCACCTTTTCATACTCACGGGTAGCCTGTTGCAAACGAGAGGCCATGAAAGTCTCGCGTTGCAGGTTGTCCTGGTCTTGACGGAGAAGGTCCTCACGCCCGGACAGAACAGTGTCCAAAAATGTCTTTTGCCCTATCCTGTCAATGAAGTAAGCATCGGGCATGCGATCCAAGAACAGTGGGTAACGTAGCGGCAGGGGATCTATGAACCAGATGGGGATGTCGTTTTCGAGGGCAGAGCGAGCCCCTTCTTGAACACCGTCGGATCCTTCCATTATGAGGACTGCATTCTCTTTGGCGGCTGTTTCATACAGAATTACAGAATGATAGGGAAACCTTCGCACCCCGGAAGCGATCTCGTTGCGCAGGGCGTGCGGAAGCTCCACGCAGATGCAATCAGGCTTCTCCTTGCGGACATACGTGTTCACAAGCGCCGCGAATTCCACACGGTAATGCAGGACCCCAATGAAAGTAATATTGCCGTGCGTGACTAGATCAGACCAGTTTTGGCCCATCAATTGCGGCGCGGTTCTCTCCTGTGATCTGGAGGACTGATTGGTCAAGGGCTTTCCGTTCGTCGAATTTGAAATTGGATCTTGTCAGTCTGTGGGCATACCTGGCGATGTTCAGTCCGTCACGAATACTCAGATCTTCGTCTCTTGAATGCGATTGCTGCAGTAAATCAACCACGTGACGAATCAGGTCATCGGACGGGCCATCCAACTTGCCTCTGAGAATGCGATATTCTTCGTCCCGCGTCGGGAAATCCATGTGTATTGCGGGCTGCAAACGGGAATGAATGTATTCCGGGACCTCGAAGGTGGAAGCGTCTTCGTTCATGGTCACACAGACTCTGAACTCGGGCCGTGCCTTGATCTCTACCCCTGCAACAATTGAGTACACGCTGCGCCTCATGTCCAGAAGGGGAGCGATAGAGGCCCAACTCTTTTCGCTCATCCGATTTCCTTCATCCAGCAGGCAAATCCCGCCACGTACCATGGCTGTCACAAGTGGTGAGGCCATGTAACGGATTTTGCCGTTATCTGCTATGACCGGCGAAACGATAAGGTCCTCAGGCTTGGTGTCAACAGTGCACTGTGTGATGTAGAGCTCCTGCTTCATCTTCTTGGCCGCGGTGATCGCCAGCGAGGTCTTGCCTACCCCAGGTTTACCTAGTATTCTTGGCTGCATAGGGGGATCGAATTCATCCTCCGACCACGCTGCCAAGAGTTGGGTCAGGGGTTCTTTCATTCCTACCCATTCGACGTCAAGGTCGGGCGGATCCACCATATAGATATCCACACCCTTTAAGGTAATCTTGTCGAGATTCTTGGTCATTTTCATCCTGTCTTCTCATGTCCCGGCCCGAACGAGCGCAGGTTTTTCTTGGAATTCCTTAGCATTATAGGCTGATTCTAGGGGAGGGAACTCGTGCTGTCAACTATACGAGCCGAAGGACTAAGGACAGGGGAGGGGACGTTGAGATCAAAGTGCTGGCCTACACCCATCTCGAAAAGACCACATTGGACAGAAGCCGCCCTCTAGAGGTCAGAACCAGGTTGTCCCGATCGAGCACGAAAAGTCCTGCCGGTTCTAAATCTCCAATAGTGTCCATTACAAAGGCCAGAGCATCAACCTGGTAGCGCTTTCCCAATAACTCGAGATCGATCCCGTTCACCAATCGGAGCCCCATGATGAGAGCATCTTTGAAGCGGGTCATTGGCGTCATCTCGGTTAATGATTGGAAGGGTAGCCTGTCTTCGCCTACGGCCTGCTCGTAATCTTCCAGATTTTCGAGGTTCGCATAACGCCCGCGCCCTGTCATTCCGTGGGCTCCCGAGCCACAACCGATGTAGAGCCGGTCCTGCCAGTATTTCAGGTTGTGCAGAGCGAATCGTCGATTCCTGGCAAAATTCGAGATCTCATAGTGCTGGTACCCGGCGGTTTCAGCAAACAAACAGATATCTTCATAAAGATCCGCGGACAGGTCATCGTCAAGAGGCGGCATCTGTCCGTCACGTATCATTGAGTTGAGTTTCGTCCCGCTCTTCAACTCCAGAAGATAAATTGAAAGGTGTTCGGGTTGCAGTTCCGCCACCTTTTCGAGAGTATCTCGCAGTGATTTGCGTGACTGACACTGAAAACCCGCAATCAGGTCCACGGAGATATTCTCAAAGCCGGCATCACGAAGGTCGTGATACGTTGTGATGGCTTGTTTTGCGTCATGCAGCCTCCCCATGGCAGCGAGTTCGGTATCACGCAGCGACTGCACCCCCAAGCTCGCCCGATTCACTCCTGCCTGCCGGAATTCCCATATCGCAGATCGGTCACATGTCCCTGGATTGATCTCCATCGTTATTTCAGGTGCTTCAATGACTTGAAAGGAAGACCGGACAGCCTCGATGAGTTCCGCAATTTTGGGCGGAGCTAATAGTGAAGGGGTCCCCCCGCCGAAATAGATGGTATCCACCTCAGCATCGTTCAGTATGAAGACTGCCCCCGGACCGTTCCCCCAAAGTCTTATCTCCTTGATGACTGAATCCGCGTATCGTTCTGCCAGATCGGGCCGATAAGGGTTTGTCACAAATGCACAGTAATTGCATCGGCCTCTGCAAAAGGGGACGTGGATGTATATTCCGAGTGGGCCCTTATTCGGAGGGAAAACAGGATCAAAGCTTTTCATAACGGAACCGGGGATTGCATTGGCAGAGCTGGTGCAGGCACGAGTCATGAAGTGAGCCGCGGAAGCCAACCACCTGATAACGATCCGGTCGGCCTTGCAGGTCCGGCAAGGAATGAGCCGCTGCGCCCGCCCCCCGAACGGGCTCAAACTCAGGGAAAAGGATGGACACGACTTTGAAGTTACTTATGTGTTATAAGCTCCTCACCGGCATTGAGCGTCACCGGCGCGGTTATTTCCTGCTCCTGCCGCTCTTGGACTTCGGCACTCGACACGGAGAAGGCGGTTTCTGCCCAGCCATTGGGTGCGAATAAGCCGGCCCGCAATAGGGTGGGGGAGGAAAGTCGCAACCATGGAACGCGCCGCCTCCATAATTGGACTGCCACTCTCCGATCTCTGCGAAGCTTACCCCTTCTATGCTCGGCCCGAAAGAATTCCCAGCGTAAACTGTTCGTGCCGCGCACAATGAAAAAGACACCCCCACTACGGCCACAAAAAACAACGACTTAATAAGTGATTTCAACATGCATCACCCTCGTTAGCGAGACTAATGGCAATTCCGTAGATGCCGAATAAATTATCTTATCAGATTTCGTTACATGAAGGGCAATAGTTTTTCAACAGAGTTGGGGTACTTCGCCGGAGTCATTTAAGTGAATATCAGATCAAACAAGCATAAGAGCAGGTTAGGAGATCCGCGGTTCAATAGCCGATGGCCCAAATTTCACAGGTCTCTCGACGGATTGAGGAGCGTGTTCATGTGGTCTCGGCATTTCCTAATAACCCGACGTTACTGAGCTGTGTTTAGGTCACGAGCACGGACGTGAAAACGGGTTGACAGAGGCGCCTGGTGTGACGTACGCTCAGAAACGGGTGAAGAACTCCCTTTTCATGCAAGATAGCGGCTGCAAACTTCCTCGGAGACTCATCGGAGGCAAGGCCGTGGCGCTTTGGAGTCGGAGGAACCGTCGAGTGACTGGTCAAGACTCAGAGGACCTCTGAGATGGCATACGAGCCGCATAATTCCGGATCAGACGGCCCTAATGGCCAAAGGCCGGATAGCGCGGTGACAAAAGGAGGGAATATGAAGAAGTTATTGCTGCTTATGCTTTGTCTAGCGACTTTCAGCCTGGCCTTCGCCCCCGTGCCGGGGCTGGCGAAAGATGGCCTGGCGGTTGTCGTCGTGGACGTCCAAGGCGATTTCACCATGGCTCACAAGGGTTCACTGGCGGTACCCAATAGCGATCAGGCCTATTTGGAACGCGTCGCCAAAGCTACAGACCAGTTGAAGAAGGCCGATCTTCCGGTTTACGCCACCCAAGACTGGCATCCCGCCGACCACATGTCCTTTGCCTCGAATCACAAGGACAAGAAGCCATTTGAGACTATCAAGCTGGACGACGGCCGTACTCAGGTCCTCTGGCCAGCTCATTGTGTGCAAGAGAGTAAGGGAGCAGAAATCCTCCTGAATCCTGCCCTTATCACGAAGGTGATCCGAAAGGGCATGAATTCCAAGTTTGATTCATATTCCGGGTTCACGGACGACGGTGGAACAAAGACGGACCTGGACAAGGTGCTGAAGGCCGCGGGCATCAAGACCCTGATCGTCTGTGGCATCGCGACTGATTATTGCGTAAAGGCCACCGCTATTGACGGACTGAAAGAAGGCTACAAGGTTATTGTTGTCCAGGACCTGTGCCGAGGTGTCGCCGATGAAAGTTCAAAGGCGGCTTTGGAGGAAATGAGGCAAAAAGGGGCCCAGATCTGGCCTTCTCTGGATTTGGACAAAATCAAAAATCTTTAGTCGACCCAAAGACGGCACAAACTTGGAATTCAAAATGGGGGGAAATTTTGGAGACACTTTCTTGGCGGGTCAGACCGCATGATATCAATTGGTTACTGGCTGGGGGACGAGGATTCGAACCTCGGTTAACGGGGCCAGAACCCGTCGTCCTGCCGCTAGACGATCCCCCAGCAGGACACTCATCTTAGTTTCTCGGGTACGCCATGTCAAGACGATTCATGCGAATGCGCATCTATAATCTTGACTTGATTTAGGCACTGTCCTATTGTAACTGATTCGTCGTACAGGCAATCAGGAGAGGTGACACATGCCATCCAAGACCCAGGAAACCAAAGACGGTCAAACGGCCCG
>JBKQMK010000620.1:0-7032 GCA_052146735.1 Desulfomonilaceae bacterium
GCGGTGGTGCTGCTTCCCGCAGTCCTTCCATGAGTTCCTATTCCCCGTCGCGGTCTTCAGTATCGCAGTCAAGACCAAAGCAATCCAGCAGTGTTGCCTCACGCCCGAAGCATACTTCGACTCAAAGCAAGATTGCGTCTCAGCCGCAACGGTCTTCGACTTCCGGCAAAGTGGCGTCTCAGCGCCCCAGTTCTTCCGGTCAAAAGCTTGCCTCGACTGCCGGCTCAAAAGTGGGGAACAGGGTTCCTGGCACTGGGGGGACTAAACCGAGCCAGGGCCAGCTTCAGCAGTTCTTGAATCTTCCCCAACAAGGCGGCAAAGGCATGTCGGATCTGGGGAAGATTGGAGCCGGTGCTGCTGCTGGAGCGCTTGGATATGCCGGGGCGAAGCAATTGCTAGGATCGCAAGGACCGGGAGGCGAAAGACCTGGCCTTGGAGATAGAGGTGGTGTCGGCGAACGCCCGGGCGCGGGAGATCGTCTCCAGGCAAGTACGCTTCCTGCCGAAAGACCAGGAGCAGGCGGGCGCCCCGATGTGGGAGATCGACCTGGCATAGGAGACAGGCCCGGTGTGGGAGATAGACCTGGTATTGGAGATAGACCGTCTCAGCTGCCTTCACGGCCAAACGCAGGTCAAATTAGGGACAATATTGGGGACAGGTACGACAATCTTTTTACGCCCCAGGGGTGGAAAGATCACCCCCAGATAGCCCAGGCTTATTGGCAAAACTTCGGAAAATACCAATATGCGCGTAATCATTGGTGGAGGCCCGCAGCATGGGCTTCGTTGGGCGCGTGGGTGGCAGGAAGTTCCTGGGAGTCCCCCGCTTATTATGATTATGATGATGGCATCTATTATGAAGACGAACAGGTCTACATGAACGGAAAACCCGTGGCAAGCGCGGAAGAATACTATCAGCAGGCGAGTGACCTTGCCACCAGCGCTCCCTCGGCTCAGGCATCGGAAGCTGAATGGCTGCCGCTAGGGGTTTTCGCTGTCTCGAGAGATCAGGCCACTGATTCCAATGCTCTCTTGCAGCTGGCGGTCGACAAAAATGGAGTTGTGGCTGGAACCTATTACAATACATCAACAGACATTGCTCGACCCGTAAGAGGCAGAGTCGACAAAAAGAACCAGCGAGCTGCATGGACTTTTGCCGACGGCAAGAACACGGATATCATCATGGAAACCGGACTTTTCAATCTGACACAAGAACAAACAGAAGCGTTTGTCCATTTCGGCAAAGAGAAGACCCAGAAATGCCTGATGGTACGACTTCATGAGCCAAAAAAGAGTGAGAAGGCGGAAGAAGGGTGAAAATATGTTCAAGTTGTAGACCGTAAGTTAAGGACATCACGCAGCACAGAGGGGATAGGCCGTTCCGGGCTGCATCTCTAAGTACGTTACAGGCCCCTCTCTTTGTGGTGCGCAACTCCTTTCCGCCTGTTCCCATCAGTCTACGGGGTTCTGGTTGCGCGAGAACGTGGGTCATAGCAGTATCATCGCTGCACTCTTTCGGTTCATCATCGGGAGACGCACCTATTCTGGATCGGTGGCCAGACTGCAATCGGCTTCGCTACTGGAATATTGATGGGAGGACCGGGCGAAGCGTATCCGGCGTGAATTTTCTCAAAAAAGCACCCTAAGCACCCCATAAAAATAAATCCGGCCTTCTCAGTTTAATTTGTTGTCAAGGTGATTTTAATTTTAATTCTCCTCAACTTAAAATTATAAAAATAAACGGAACTTTATACTTGACAAACTAAACTGATTCATGTTATAGTCCCCCCAGTTGATTAACACTATAGGGGCCATTATGGAAGCCAAAAACCTAAACCTCGCAACTCTCTCCCCGCTGTTCGCCGACGAAGAAGCTGCCCGCAAATTCATAGAGTCTCAAAGATGGCCAAACGGTCCGGTGTGTCCCCGATGTGGTTGTACAGATCATTACACGCTTACTCCAAGGCCGACATCTAGAAGACCGGTAAGAGCAGGGGTCTACACTTGCAAGGGCTGCAAGAAGCAATACACGGTTCGCATTGGCATGGTTTTTGAGGATAGTCATATCCCCCTGAACAAGTGGCTCATAGCAATGCACCTTATGATGAGCAGTAAAAAAGGGATCAGCTCGCTTCAGTTGAGCCGGGAAGTAGGAGTAACCGTCAAGTCGGCTTGGTTTATGAGTCACAGAATACGTGAGGCGTTAGTTGATGACCCCCAGGGGAGTTTGTTGGGTGGCACTGTTGAAGTGGATGAGACTTATGTCGGCGGAAAGCCACGAAAGGGCTCTGGTCCTGTGAAACGTGGCCGTGGCACTAAAAAGACCCCCGTCATGGTTCTCGTAGAACGTGACGGCAAGGCGCGTACGCAACGCGTAGACCGAGTCAATGCAAAAGAACTAAAGGGAGCCATAAAAACCCACGTAAAGCGTGATTCCAAGATAGTTACAGACGAATTCCTGTCGTATCGTGGCATCGGTGAAGAGTTTGACGGTGGCCACAGTGTAGTGCATCACTCTTCTGAGCAGTTCGTGAACGAGGAAGGGGAGCATACCAACACGGCTGAATCCTTCTTCGCACTGCTCAAAAGGGGTCATTACGGTATTTTCCATAGCCTTTCCAAACAACACCTCTTTCGCTATTGCAACGAATTCGTCTTTCGGTGGAACAACCGTAAGGTCACAGACGGCGAGCGTATGGTAGAGGTTATCAAAGGCGCTGAAGGAAAAAGACTGATGTACAGAGAGAGCCAGGGCGGCATATTACGCGGCTGAAAAAGCGGACTACCTTCCTCGTCACGCAAAAGAATAAGCAAAAACCCAAACCTTAGACAAGAAAAAGGCGGTGAGTAGCCTACTCACCGCCTAAAAATTCCTTGTTTTATTGGAAATTGTTTGTTAAGAAGAGCGGTAAGCGCTGGGCGCGTCTCGAAACCAAGGCCAGCTTCGGGAACACTGCCCAGCATCTTACCAGTGCTTTGTGGTTGCCACGACCCCGAATCTGTGTATCTTCCCAGGACCACCGGATTACGGGGTCTTGTCGTTAAGGCCCCCACATGGGCAACCACCCAGGCGACGTGTAAGGGCTAGTATTAATAAGCGGTTCATATTGCACCTCCTGTAGGCATTGATTCAGGTTATAGTTTTAGAAGGCGGACTTTGGGGTCTTTGGTCATCAGGTGCCACTTGCCGTCTTTGTTGTTGAACCTTTTTCCTTTCTCCCGACTCAATATTGAAGCCAAAGATGCTTTCTTCGTTTCTTTGCCCAAATGTTTTATCAATTCTAGAAGCTCCGCGGCGGTTGAGGGACCATGTTTCTCTAGCGCCTGCTGGATATAATCCGCTGTAGTCTGCCCCTTGGGCACACCCCCCGTTTTTTCGTCACGGGAATCAGGTTTTTCTTTTTCGGCGCTCTCGATTAGTTCTCTACAATAAAGCAAACGCTCTTCAAGTTTTGATACCTCTCGCTGAGCGTCATCTAGGAGACTTCGCGCTTTCTCAAGTTTTGCTTGCAATTCTTCTTCTTGCATTTTCAAGAAGTCTGGGGTTGTTGTCATCGCTGGGCCTCCTGTTGAATTCTGAGTTGAGGTTTAACCTCTCAAGAATCACGTGTCAAGTCTAAAATTGAATCTTGTCTTAACTGTCAAATCGTAACGTATATGGCATCGCGCTATCTGTGGTCATAACAACATGTTATTTAATTAGGTCAGACCGTCAAACAGGGAAGCGAAGCGTTGATTTGTCTCTTTGATGTACTCGGATCATTTCTTACAGGTCTCTCCCTTAATTTCATTCGACTCAACAGGGCGTTTGTGGTAATTCTTCCTTTATCAAAGAGGAAAACAACAGACAAATTCCATGAAAACAGACAAATCTGAATGGAAAAACAAGCTCTATTTCGGGGACAACCTCCAAATCCTTCGTGAACACGTACCGAGCGAATCCATTGACCTGATTTATCTTGACCCCCCGTTTAATTCACAGGCCAATTACAATGTTCTTTTCGGAGAGAAGGATGGTTCTCAGTCCCAGGCCCAAATAACGGCATTTGAAGACACGTGGGAATGGGGAAAAGAAGCTGAAGCCGCTTATCACGAAATCGTTATTGAAAATCCTGGAAAGCTGGCAAACCTTTTACAGGCGTTACGGGGGCCGCGTGGTGGAAATAACTTGTTAGCCTATCTTGTGATGATGACAATTAGGTTAATTGAACTTCACCGAGTCTTGACCTCCATGGGTAGCATCTATCTTCATTGTGACCCTTCAGCATCACACTATTTGAAGTTGATCATGGACACGATCTTTGGCCCTGGAAACTTCCGAAACGAAATTGCCTGGAAACGCAGCCAGACACGATCATCAATCAGCAAAATATATCGCAGAGCGCACGACGTAATCTTGTTCTATTCTAAAACCGACGATTACCTTTTCAACTTGCAGTATAGAGACCTTTCAGAAGCGTCCAAGAAGCTATACTCAAAGCGAGAAGGCGAAAAACCTTATCAATTGGTGCCTCTTTTGGTGAGTGGGCGTCGTAAAGGAAAGACCGGAACTGTTTGGAGGGGGATTGATCCAAATGCTCAGGGGAAAAACGGCATGCACTGGGTTACGATTCCCGAAAAATTGGAAGATTATGAAAGACAGGGCCTTGTTTATTGGCCAGAAAAAGAAGGAGGCACCCCCCGGCTGAAATATTACCTGGAAAACACCAAAGGCGTACCAGTGAGTGACTTTTGGCACGACATTTCGTTAATCTCTTCTTCATCCTCTGAATCGCTTGGCTATCCTACTCAAAAACCCGAGGCCCTCTTAGAGCGCATAATCCTCGCGAGCAGTAACCCAAACGAAACGGTTTTAGACCCTTTTTGTGGGTGTGGAACTACAATCGCAGTAGCAGAAGGATTAGGACGTAGGTGGATAGGTATTGACATCACACATCTAGCAATTTCGTTAATGCGTTATCGGCTGCAAGATACGTTTGCCGCTGAGTTATCACCTTACGAGATCCTGGGGGCACCAAAGGATTTGGCAAGCGCGAGAGCTTTAGCCGACGAAGACCGCTATCAATTTGAGTGGTGGGCTTTAGGCTTGGTCGATGCCAAGCCCGCTCAGGATAAGAAAAAAGGCGCAGATTCGGGAATTGACGGTTATATCAATTTCTTCGATGACCAAAGTGGAACTGCAAAGAAGATTGTTGTTCAGGTCAAAAGTGGTCATGTCATGACAAGTCAGATACGCGACTTAAAGGCTGTGGTGGATCGTGAAAAATCTGTTATCGGAGCCTTTGTTACACTAGAACAGCCAACGAAGCCAATGGTACAAGAAGCCCTTGCAGCCGGCTATTACACCCCTGAATATCTCTCAAAAGAACATCAGGCCCCGAAAATTCAGATTTTAACCATTATGGAATTGCTTGGCGGTTCAGCAATAAAGTATCCTCGCCTCGCAATCTCTACGTTCAAAAAAGCCGAACGGAAACACAAAGAAAGTGGTCCTAAACAAGAGGAGCTTCTTTAGATGAGCACAAAAACATCCAAGACAAAGAAACGCACAGGCCCCGAGCCTAAGCTACACTCCCTCTATCCACTCAAATTCCAGGAAGGAATAGACATCCTGGTCGGTAAGAAGCCGAAAAAGAAGGCAGAGAAGATGTTAGAAGAAAAAGAGGAGCAGTACTCAAGTGAAGAATAGCAACTTCAATCGCTCAAAATAGACTATCCTTAAACTTTGTCTAGCACGGCTTCAACGAAGACCCCGGCCTGCTGTTTGTTTTTTTCATCAAACCATTGGGTGTAGATTTCATCCTCATCTACTTTGTAAACGGTCATGTGGGGGCCACCGCTCTTCAATTGTACTACATCTCCTATCTTAAATTCTGACATCAGATCCCCTCCTCCTTATTCACAAGACAATCGCTGCTAGAAGTTAGCGCCTAACAGCTTCGCGCATAAGTATCCCCTGTGTCAACGTCTTCTACGAAACACCTTGTTCTACGAAAGAAGAGAAGGGAATTGCGAATATACTGCGTTTAATCGCCGCTTTTCATTAACTTGTCCACTTGAAAAGTCCCATCCTTCAGTTCGGCTCGTATGAACCATTGGCAATAAATGGTGTCTTGCTCAATCCTGCAAACTGTCATAGGGATCGTTTTTCCTTTCTCTGTGACCACATCACCAATTTGAAGCACACTCATCTTAGTCTCCTTTGTTAGTTTGTCAAGTATAAAGTTCCGAAAATAAAAATATAGGCTAAGAAATGCATAACTAAAATTGCAGCATATTGTAATTACGTGTGAAAAAGTAGAGATGAATTTGTATACTATATAATATGTAGAGAGACAATTTTGTACATAAGAGTTTTGTCTGTAGTTGGACGTCTCCCCTGATAAGGAACCTATGCCACCCCTGATCCACTGCAATAGTCTTCTGAGTGTTGGCTGAACCACATACAAACTTAACCAAGAACTAAACGGGAGCGGGTACGCGCTCGAACGTACTCCGCTTCCAAGGAGGAAACATGTCGTACAGTGACATAAAACCAAGACCTCGTCCTAAGACTGAGGCGGAATGGAGAGAAGTAAGAAGACAGAGGTATGGCAATGCAGGCAACAACGGCGGATTCAGAATACTGCCCGTCAAGGTACTGGACTCGGACGCGTTCAACGAACTGAGCAAATCAGCCAAACTGGTGCTGATTACTAGTCTGAGCACCGCTTCAGATCAGTGCTTCA
Source organism: Desulfomonilaceae bacterium (assembly GCA_052146735.1). Classification (GTDB taxonomy): domain Bacteria; phylum Desulfobacterota; class Desulfomonilia; order Desulfomonilales; family Desulfomonilaceae; genus CAWBBA01. The sequence continues at coordinate 6,728 of JBKQMK010000620.1, forward strand.
ATGTTTAAGCGTCTTCGGAGTAAGGTACAAGTTCCTCGAATATAACTCCTCCGTCAATAAGGACTAGCGCTATGCCGTTGTCCTCGCAAATAGCTTCTAGGATCTCATCGCTTGTATCAGTTATAATTACGAACTTGAAGCCCTCGGTGGCGTGAAGTTGATGCTCTGCATATTGCTGATAACGCCTATTGACTTCCCTCCGAAGGCATACTATGAGCCTTGCCCATCTTTGAGGAAGGATGGACGAGCGAATGCAGCAGGAGTCACTGAGCTTGGAGGAATTTCAGGAGAGATTTTTTACGGAG
>JBKQMK010000621.1:0-10901 GCA_052146735.1 Desulfomonilaceae bacterium
ACGGATTGGAAATTCCACATGCCAGAATGCATCATCGAGGGTTCGTACTAGTACCGTTGGCGGAGATCGCCGCCCATGTGGCGCATCCCGTTCTGAAGTGCACCGTTGAGGAGCTATTGCAAAGCCTCCCATCTGAAGAGCGAGCCGGGTGCATCCTGTGGACCTCTTGACCGACTGCGAGAACTGACATGTTTTTCGTACGACTCATTCTGGTAGGGCTCCTGATCTCAGTGGCGATAAAGATATTGTCTTTGGTGGGCCGCTACCTGCAATCTCAGTTCTCACAACCTCAGGTCAAGGCAGACGAGAATTCAGCCGGCATTAAAGAAATGGTCCGCGATCCGGTGTGTGGTCTTTACATCCCGAGCGATGGTGCGGTCGGACTTATCAACAACGGCAAGATCGTTCACTTCTGTTCCGAAAAGTGCCGGCAAAAGTTTCTCAATAATCAGGGATGACTGTCAGATGGCTACCCCTCTAGACGGTGCAAAAATACTTATAGGTGACGATGCCGAGATCCTGAACAATTTGCTGAAGGACCACTTCGAGGAGAACGGCTTTGAGGTAGTGCAGGCTTTTGACGGCATTGAATGCAAGAGCGTCTTTCTCCAACATAAACCCGACGTGGCCTTCATTGACGTGCAGATGCCGAAAATAGGCGGGATCGAGGTCCTTCGATTTATCAAAGAAAAGGCGCCTCGCACGATTGTGGTGATAATGACCGGCGTGGGCAGTGAAGAGATTGCTGTGAAAGCCATGAAAATGGGAGCGGACGACTATTTGAATAAGCCGTTTTCCATGGCGGAAGTAGTTGAACTGACTACTAAACTGCTCGAGAGCCGCCATGCCGGTGAAGAGAACGTTAAACTGAGGAACAAGATCCGTCGAAGTGAAAGATACCTTGCGCATCTCACCACCATCATCAACGAAGCACTTATAACAACCGACTCTGCGGGTCGGATCCAGTTCGTCAACCGCGCTGCGTCAAATCTATGGGGATATTCGTCCGACGAATTGCAAGACAAGGACATACATTTTCTGATCCGGGGAGAGGGCAATACACTTCTCTATAGAGATCTCGTGAGAGATACCATCCACGAAGGAAAGATAGAGGGGGAGTTTCATTTCAGAAGAAAGGACAAGGGGACTTTCCCGGGCTACCTGTCTACTTCAGTAATAAAGGAGAATGGACGCGTCACGGGCATAGTGATCGTCGTTGCGGACATGACGCGGCTCTATGAGGTGGAGAGACGGCTCAAGCAAACGGAAAAACTGGCCTCGTTGGGCAAAGTAGTGGAAGGGATCGCTCATGAGGTGAGGAATAGCCTGACTTCTTTGGGAGGGTTCGCCCTTCGTCTGAAAAGGATCACTTCGGACGATCTTGCCTGCACCCAATACACCAACGTCATACTGGACAACGTATCCCGCCTCGAGAAGATGGTCAAAAATATTGAAGATTACGTCCGCTTCTCGAAGTTCTACGTGTATCACTTTGACAAGATCGATCTTGTACCCATAATCGAACGGGCGCGTGACAAGGCTGTTCAACGGCTTTCCTTGCAATCTACTCAGGCCGTGTCATTTATTTTGAAGGCCGACGACAATCTTCCACCGATTTACGCAGATTCCGCGGCCCTGGAAGAGGTTTTCTTAAATCTTATTCTCAATGCTTATGAGGCCATGCCACGTGGAGGCAGGCTGAAAGTGACTCTCATGAAGCTGCCGTCAGCCGTGTCAATATCCGTCGCTGACACGGGTGTCGGCATTCGCAGCGAGGACCTAGATGAGATATTCAGCCCCTTTGTCACTTCCAAGACTACCGGGGCGGGAATGGGATTGTGCAAAGCCTATCTTCTTGTTGAAGAGCATCGAGGGACCGTGAACCTGACTTCCGTCCCGAACAAGGGGACCACTTTCGAAGTCCTGTTGCCGGTGGAGAGACTCCAAACCGGATTGCTACCCAGGGAAGCTGCGTCGCGCGGTGGTCCGCTCATATAGGGCACGCGTCAGAAAGCCGGCTCGAAAGAAGCGTTAAGACGCAAGCTCATGCCCAAGGCATACGCCCATACGAGACGAAAACTATATCGGAGAAAGACATGCGACTCCGGATCTTAATTCTCTTGACCGTTTCTTTCAGTTTTGTGGTCGGTGGGTTGCCGAGCACAGCGGAGGCGGATATATTTGTTAGAACCCATCAGGATGGCCACAAAGAGTTTACCAATAGGCCCTCGGGTCCCGGCTGGATATTTCACATGACTGAGTCTGGTTACGAGCCGATGATCCAGTTTTCAAAGGGTGGAAAACCGAAAAGTATTGACGAAATCATCACGGAGATTGCCAAGGAATTCTCGATCGACGCGAGTCTTGTCAAAGCCATTGTTACTGCGGAATCAAACTGTAACCCATTGGCGAAGTCGCCCAAGGGGGCCCAGGGTTTGATGCAACTTATGCCCGCCACGGCGAAGGGCCTCAAGGTGGACAAGCCGTTCGATCCCAGGGAAAACATAATAGGCGGGGTGAAATACATAAAGGGCCTTATGGCCTCGTACGGAGACCTTCGGCTGGCGCTGGCGGCTTATAACGCAGGACCCGGGGCCGTGCAGAAATATGCAGGAATCCCTCCGTACCGTGAGACCATCAACTACGTGGAAAAAGTGATCCGTCACTACAACAAATTCAGGCGGGATCCTACCCTTAGGGTAGCGGGCGGCTGACATGCACAGAGGCCAATGAAAAAGCACCTTCCCAACTTTCTCACATTAGGCAGACTCATCCTTGTGCCACCTATTGTCATTCTCCTCTTTTTTCCGGGGAGATATCCTTCAGCAGTGGCCGGGATTATCTTCCTGGTGGCATCTCTGACCGATTTTTTTGACGGCTTTATCGCGCGGCGATTCTCGCTGGAATCGTCTTTCGGCCGGTTCTTGGATCCCATAGCCGACAAGATCCTGGTAACATCGGCTCTCATCATGCTCATAGCGCTGGGAAGGGTCCCAGCCTGGATCGTCATGCTCATCATCACTCGCGAAGTGGCTGTGAGCGCGTTGAGGGCGATTACGAAGAGTTGGGACACGACTCTGAAACCGAGCCGGGTGGGAAAGCTGAAAGCTCTTTTTCAATTTGCTGCGTGCGTTCCATTAATAATTCACTACCAGTACGAACTGATTATTCCCATCAATTTCCACCTGGTCGGTACGGTCCTTCTCTACATAGCCCTAGTCCTAACCCTCTGGTCAGGGGTGGATTACTTTCTGCGATTCTACAGAGAATACGATGTTCGTGAGAACGGGGGCGGCTTCTAGCGCAGGCGCCAACTTTGCCTCAGCAATGTATCAGGCTAGAGAAAGCCGAACTGGATTCATATTGCAAGGGGACCCTAAAGCCGTTCACGTGAACAAATAATCATGAGAATCCGCGTAATCTACAGTGCTGACCTCCTCTCGGCCTAAGATTCTGCCGCAACATTAGCTCATGCCTGTTCGCGTTCAAGGATGTAACATAGCCTTGGTAGGGGCGCACCTGCGTGTGCGCCCAAAGAGCGGGCAGACACGCAGGTCTGCCCCTACAGAGATTCCTAAGTCTTACCCATTGGACGGAGAATTCGTATCACCTGTTATAAAGCGCATTGGTATCAGAACCCGGACTTGTCTTTTTTAGGTTAGGCCACATCGTACCAAGCCGCGCGTCAATAGAAGAATATCTTAGTTCAAGCTTTCTCCACGTCCGACCGACTGTTTGGGTTGGCTATTTCGTGTTCCATTGGCCGAACTCCTTTTAGCCGGTTGTCTGGAAAAGCCCTGTCAAGCGGAGACGCGCGGGCGGCGGCCTGCCCAAGGGCGGGCCTGTTCAAGCTGGGCCGCAAGGCGAAAAAGAGTTGCTTCATCGCCGAACCGGCCGACAAAGTGAGAGCCTATTGGTAGCCCGTCCTTGTTCCAGAACAGCGGCACGGACATCGCAGGCTGCCCGGTGGCATTGAACACCGCTGTGTACGGGGCGAAAGCGACTACCCGTTCCCATGCTCTCATGGGGTTATCCTTCGGAGCGTCAAATGTGCCAAGGGGTACGGGCGGCTCAGCGAGGACGGGCGTCAGCAGGACGTCGTAGTCTGCAAAAAATTTGGCCATGTCTCTGGTAAGCCTTTGGAGAGCCGTCACAGCACGAAGGTACCGGGACGCGCTGACCTCACGACCCTGTTGATACATGGCAAAGGTAAGAGGCTCGAACATCTGCGCACTGGGAGTAATGTTTGCTATGGTGGCTATGGTGTCGATGGTGGCGGCGCATCCTGCCGTCCACACGGCTATGAAAGCTCCGGCCTCCTCTGCAGGGTTGCGAGTTATAGAGGGAGCCGCTTCCTCTACCACGTGCCCCAGGCTCTCACAAAGGGCCGCCGCCTCCTTTACCGCAGTCGCACAGTCTTCATGTGGCCTGAGGCCGAAGGGGAAATCCAACGAAAGAGCAATCCTGAGCCGGCGGGGTCCGCGCGGACTTCCTCGATAAACGGGCGCCGGGGCGGCGGCGCCCAGTAAGGATCGCCGATATCAGGGCCGGTGGTGGCGTCCAGCAGGGCGGCGCTGTCTCTTACCGAGCGGGTGACAGCGTGCTCGCAGATGAGGCCGGATAATAAATCCCCGAAATCCGGGCCCAACGGATTGCGCGCTCGTGTAGGTTTGAGGCGGAAAACCCCGCAGCAGGAAGCCGGAATCCGGATCGACCCTCCCCCATCGCTGGCATGGGCCATGGGAACCATACCCGAAGCCACAGCCGCCGCGGAACCGCCCGACGACCCCCCGGTGGTCCTCTCTGTATCCCACGGATTCCTGGTTGGGCCGAAGGCAACCGGCTCGGTGGTGGGCACCAGGCCCAACTCGGGCGTGTTGGTCTTCCCAAGCGTAATCAACCCGGCCTTTTTGTGCCTCAGGGTCAGTTCACTGTCGTGATCGGGCACGAAACCGCTCAACAAAGCCGTTCCCAGGGCCATCCTCACGCCCGCGTAAAAGGCTATTATATCCTTCAGCAAAAATGGGACTCCGGCAAACGGCCCTTCGAGCATCGGACCGGCAGCTCTTTCTCGGGCCTGGTCGTACATGGGTGTGATTACAGCGTTGAGGCTTGGGTTCAGCCGCTCGATTCTTTCAATTGCCGCCTCGACCAGCTCCGATGGTGTGATCTCCTTATTTCGGACCAACTCGGCCTGGGCGGTTGCGTCTAGAAAAGCTATCTCATCTAGGTTGGCCATGGTTTAGCTCCTTCTCCCCCGATCGATTCTTGCTCAATCATTCAGAACTATTCCGCGGTCCCTATAATTGCAATGATTTTATTACGTGCCGACCCTCCTCAAAAAATTCGCAGACACTTTTGGGGACGATTAGTGCTAATAATTACAATTTTATTAGGCGAGCTTCGGGGCGGATGGAGCGGGATTCGAGCCCTGATGCATGTAAAAATAGTAGCTGATTCTAAGCTGTTATGAGCGTAATTTTTCGATTGCAGACACTTTGCCGAAAGAAGCTACTTTAGGGCCATGAACAAAAGCAGTTGTTGACGGTAGGCGTTACCTCCTTGGGAATTTCACTTCCACTTAATAGGAGCGAAATATCATTGACAAGGGATCGCACCTTGACGGGTAAGTTGCAGCTAGTAATCATTGGACAATCCCGATCCGTGGCTTGCGTACACAAGTAGCGGAGGACTCCCGTTAGCTTCGATGATTCTTCCAGTCGTTGTTTCGTGATCTTCTCGCCCACGACAATCTCGATTGTCCAAGCGGCTGGCTCTGCGCCAAAATCCCTCTTAATGCAGGCTTGCATCACGTGACGCTGCTCTACAATGGTCAAAGACGCTTCTTGAAAGAAGCGCCCTCTCAAATTCGCGGCGCTCCCACGGCCGACAATCTTGAAAGATTATGAGGCCTCAAGTATTATGTGATAAGGAGGCGGGCCCGACAGCTAGCTACTCCAATATCTCATTATGCGGCATAACAAAAGTATTGGTGTCGCTGCCTTGAATGCTTCTGGCTTGAGTATAGTAGCGTACAGAAGCGACTATCAGCGAAGCTTTCAGCAAACGAATTTCCTAACCATTAGGGGCAAACGTATGAGGAGGCTGACAATGAACAAGTTAGTGAGAATACCTACGGAAAGTGAAGATTTCCTCGTTTTGGAAATAGAGGAACCTGAAAAGGGCCTCGAAATGTTTGACTTCGCACGAGGACCGGCGGAGGAAGTCTTTGACGCTAAGGAGAAACTGGAGGACGCACTTGACCGTATGAAGGGGTCTTTGAAGGTGGTGTTCGACAAGATCAAGGAGATTCCCGATCTGGCTCCGAATCAAATCGAAGTGGAGCTCGGTCTGGCTTTCACGGCGGAGGCTGGCTTTGTCGTGGCCAAAGGATCTGCTAGCGCCAATTTCAAGGTCAAAGTAGTATGGAAGTCCGACAGAACTTAACGCAGATCTGCTTAGTTCTTGTTCGGCCTACCGAAACAGGCTCACAAACAGAGGATTCGCATGAATCTTGATTTCAGGACCGGTATCCTCAAGGTCATACAGTCAGGTACCATCTTGGTGAGAGCGCCGAACGGCGGGGCCTTGGGCACGGGATTTCTGGTCAAAGAAAGCGGACTCATTGTTACATGTGCACATGTGGTAAGAAGCGGGCAAGACGCATATTTCGATGAAGTCGACGTCGAGTTCACTGCAGGGAATCGACGTGTGAAAGCACAGGTCTTAACCGACTTCATCGATGCTGAGGCTGACGTGGCATTTCTCGAGGTGGGCGACGACATCCCTGAGGAATGCAATTCCCTGCCGCTGGGAACTTCAGAGGGAAGAACCGAGCATGAATACCAGAGTTATGGTTTTCCGGATATTCGGAAATGGAGTGGCGGCTTGCTTTCGAGAGGCATGATCGTGGGGACCATTTCAGATTCCCACGGTCGTCATTTATTGCAGCTCTCCCAATCCGTGGAGACCAAACCCGGTTTTAGCGGGGCTCCTGTCTGGGATGTCAGGGCGGGGCTCGTCGTGGGAATGGTGGCGGGCGGTGTAGGCGCTACGCGCGATGGCAGCGGCATGCCTATCCCTGTCGCGGTCACCTGTGAAGCAATTGTCGCGAAGAATCCTCAATTAAAACAGGTTCCTTTTTCGATATATGGGAAATCATTCCAGATGATCGAACAGCAGACAAATGCTTTTCTGACATCTGAGCAGGGCCTGTTTATTCATGGCGGTTTTATTCACCGAAACGAGTCAACCAAATTAATCGACGCCCTGATGTCAGGGCACGGGGGGAACACGGCTGTCTTATTGGGAGAATCGGGTATCGGCAAGAGCGCACTTTTGACTAATATTATTGAAGAGGTGCGTGCACGTGAATGGCCGGTTTTAGCATTTTCATTAAACTCTGTAGCTGAGTCGGTGAGCGTAACGGATCAACTGGGACGGCAGCTGGGCCTTGACGCCTCACCGGCGGCAGTTTTGGCCGAAGCTGCTGGCTCCCACAAGTGCCTCATAGTCATTGACCAAGTGGACTTCGCAAGCCGTGTCTCTGGCAATTACCCACAATTGAAAAAGGCGGTGAGGCTCCTCAGAGAAGAGGCTGCTCGCCATCCGAAAATGCGGCTTCTTTTCGCGTGCCGCGGTTCTGACTACGAGAACGACATCGAACTCAAGGAGGCCATAAAATCACCGAAAGGTCTCTCTCCGATCACGCTGAGTGCTTTGACTCATGAGATAGTGGTCGACATTGTTGCTCGCTGGGGGTGGGCGAATATTGCCAAGTCATTGACAAAAAAACAGCTTGATCTCCTTTCCGTTCCTTTGCACCTCCGTCTGTTTCGGGAATGCTGCGACAGTGGCGATACTCAGCTTCTGGATTTTCATACATCACTGGATCTATTCGATAAATATTGGGCCGCAAAACAGCGATCAATTGAAGAACATCGCGGACGCCCAGTGGCTTGGTGGGACATCGTAAAGAAACTTGCTGAACATATGAGTAATGAACAACTATTGAGGGCACCTGCTGCAATCCTGGGCAAAGACGCTGAGGATGCCGAGGTGATGGTATCGGAGCATGTTCTTGTACGGGAAGGACAACATTTCAGGTTCTTTCACGAGAGTTTCTTTGATTATGCTTTCGCCCGGGTATTTGTTCCAGAACGCAAACCTGTTTCAGACCTGCTCCTTGGCGGTGAACAACAACTTTTTCGCCGGTCGCAAGTTCGTTTCATACTTTCGTTTGAGAGGGAGAAACATCGGGAAGCTTACGAGAGAGATCTTAAATCAGTGTTTCTTTCGCCTCATGTGCGTCATCACGTCAAGAGTGCGGTACTCGATCTGCTTAAAAAGCATAGTGATCCAACGAAATTTGAATGGGAGACGCTACTCGACGGAATCAGATTTGGCTCCTTGCGCGGACAAGACATGTGGCAGACAATTCACGGATCTCGATCATGGTTCGAACTGCTGGATAAACAGCGGACATTGGAGGAGTGGCTTGCAGATATATCGAGACGGCAGAGAGCGATCTTCTTCCTTTCGAGCGTCCAGGAGGAGGTCCCGGATCGAGTGGTCCAAATCATCGAATCATTGGCAGAGCCGTTGGAATCGTGGCGAGATGAGCTGATTCTGCTGCTGGACCGTTCGGACGTATTCGTCAGCAGGCTATTTTTTGAATTTTTTTTGAGAATTTTGGATGCCGGCATTCTGGATGGGATTAAGCCATCGGGCTCGTTCATAGCCGGGTTCTGGTCGTTTGTGCACATTCCGCGGGCCTGAAGCGGCCAAAATTGGCGTGCGAAGCACTGGGTCATTATCTAATGCGGGGGGCGGAAATCGCCTTTGCAAAAGGGTACCGTAACCCGTTTGCGCGGGAAGCGGAGACCATTCAAGAAGACGAGATTGGGAATAATTTCATTAGAGATTGTAGCCGAGCAGCGCCCGAAAGCTTTGTAAGTAACGTTCTCCCCTTCATGAAAAGAGTCGCTGAGAGGAGTTTCCGCGACGAGGAAGTATCGCCCCGTGACGATATTGTATGGGGAGTACGCGATCGTCACGAGCCCCATACTATTGCGAGTTCTCTTCTCCGTGGGATGGAGGAGGCGCTTATGACAATTGCGAAGAATGCCCCCGAAGAATTTAGGTCACTGGTCCCACAGCTTGAGAATACGAATTCAGAAACTCTGCATTACTTATTGGTTCGGGGCTACACTGCGAACGGAGAGGCATTCTGCGAGGACGCTGTGGAATACCTGTGGAATACGACAAAGAAGGCGCGAGTCGCGCCAATTATTTGCTGCCATACATTAATCTCGCTGAACGTTACGCCAAGATATTGATAGATATTCAGGCAAATCTCCGAAATGTAGGTAAAGAAGCCGAAGCAGTCATTGACTGGAAACTTGAAGAGAAAAAGGCTGAGGCATACTTCGACCGCGTGAAGGCAGTGGCTGAACTATCCTTTGAAAGTCAGAAGAGTCTTGTCTGGGCGACAGCGGCAAGTAAAGAAGATGCTGAGAAGAGAATCTTCGATCTGGAGAATACCTATTCACTTCGCAAAATCGCCAATGCACAAGAAGAACACGACAAGACTCTGGCATTGAAAGAAGCTGAGTGGAAAAAAGAGGAAGACCGGATCAGGGCCACAGCTCCTGTTGATTCAGAGGATGTGACGAAACGAGCAGCTCAGCAGGCGAATTTGGACGCCAAATTAAAAAAACTGAATGAGGAACGGAATACTGGTGCTATTGAGGCTGAAAAAAAGCTGACCGAAGCCATCCAGACTGAGCTCAAATCTCGCGAGGATGCATATCAAAAGGCCCAAGAAAAGCAGATAGACCTTCAACGGCAGCTTCGAGATGCTACCGACGAGACAAAGAAAGCCCTAACGGATCTTGCTGCGGCCGGTGCTACTGAATGGGAAAAACTTGGACTAAAGTTTCAGGAAGCTACAAATTTACTCAAGAAGGCTACTGATGAATTGCCAAACTCTCCCGAAAAAGCCGTTGAGATTGCAAAACAGGCTCAATCCGCCTTTGTGGCGCTCAAACAGGACATTGCTGCTCTTGAAAAGAATCTGAGAGGTACCGAGGAGCACTTTGGGAACCTCTGGACTCAGGTTCGCCAGGCGACTATGACGCCGATTCAGAAACGCCAGGATGAAATGGCGGAAATTGATAGGCTCATGAGCCGCGCCCAGGCGCTTCAACAGGCCGGCTTACTGGAAGAGGCGGGTGCGGCATTCAAGGAAGCTGGCGGCAAAGCAGCGGGACTTGCGCATCCAATAGAAGGGCAATCGAAATATCAGGCTCAACAGGAAGCAGCATACTATCTCCAGGGAGCCCAACAAGGTGCAACAGGAATAGACCAACAGAAGCTTGCACAGGGGAGGGTAGAGAACCAAGCAGCGGGCCAGGGAATTCAACAAGCGGGCGATATTATCAGTCAAGGGCTTGGCGCTCAATTACAAACGAACAGTGATAAGCTCGGGGCTTTAACTCAAGCCATTATGCTACTTTATCAGCAACTCGGTGGAACAAAAACGTTTACTCCGTCACAAGCCGCGCAAGAGAAAGCAGGAATAAATGGAACCGTCGGCGGAACGACGGGAATCGAAGGCAGTTCCGCCATCGGCCTGGGATTAAGTGCTGAACAAACAGCCCCTGGTAGTTATGGGGTCCCTGCTGGAGTTGTCGGCGGAACGGCCACCGGGGCAGCGACCGCCGGTTACGGCGCCGGGGAAATGGCATCGAGTGAATCCTTAGATAATTATCTCAAACGCCTATTGACTTCCCTCCGAAGGCATACTATGAGCCTTGCCCATCTTTGAGGAAGGATGGACGAGCGAATGCAGCAGGAGTCACTGAGCTTGGAGGAATTTCAGGAGAGATTTTTTACGGAGG
>JBKQMK010000622.1:0-14403 GCA_052146735.1 Desulfomonilaceae bacterium
AATATACAATGGAACGGCTGTTCAATGCAAGCGCAAAATGCTACTAACTCCCATAATATCAGTATCTTGAACAAATATGTGTCGCTAAAATGGGGGCCGGTCAGGTTAAGTCCGACAGCCTCCTAGATCACTCTCATTCTTTTCCGAGAGAAGCAACTCCGCGTAGCCTGAGACAATAGTTAACAACTTGTTGAATTCATGAGCAATGCCACCCGTCAGTGTCCCGATTGCCTCCATCTTTTGGGCCTGGATAAGCTGCGCCCTCATTGCCTCTTTTTCTTGCTCAGCCTGCTTGCGATCAGTGATGTCTTCGACCACTCCCAAAGTGGCCACGAATTCTCCGCGCTCGTTGTGGATGGCGGAAACGTGTACATCCGCCCAGACCACCTCACCGTCCTTTCGGACGTAACGTTTTTCCACCCCATAGGAGTCGATTCTTCCTTCAGCCAAGGCAGCAAAATTTGCAATCGACAATTCTCGATCATCCGGGTGGGTTATATCAAAAACTGTGAGGGTCTTTAGTTCGTCCTGGGTATAACCCAACATACTTAACGAACGGGAATTCGCCTCCAGAAACCGACTTTCGCGATCTGAAACGTTGATCCCCAGGGCAGTATTGTTGAAGATGGCTCGGTACTTTTCTTCACTCTCGCGCAAGGCCTGCTCCATCTGCTTGCGCTCGGTAATATCAAGGCTCGTTCCGGTTATGCGCAGCGGCGTCCCGTCAGTGTCGTATGCCACGATCTTGCCCTGAGTCAAAATCCATTTCCACTCCCCGGACTTGCACCGAAATCTGCTCTCAACCTCTAAAGAAGGGAGGCGGCCTTCAAGATGGCCATTAAGGGTCTTGGCAACGTTGGGCCAATCATCCGGGTGGATTAGGTTCTTCCATGTACGAAAGTCATGCTGCACCTCGTCGAGTGAGTATCCAAGCATCCCAGCGGCTCGGTCGCTCCAGGTGGGCTGGGCGGTCTTGACATCCCAATCCCACAAGCCAAGATCCGCCCCCCTCAGTGCAAGTTCCAGTCTTTCTTCACTGGCCCGCAGTTCGTCCTCTGCTCGCTTACGGTCCGTGACATCCCTGCAAATGGCCTGGAAGCCGACTACAGTGTCACCTTCCATTACCAACTGCACATTTTGTCCGATCCAAACCGTCTCCCCCCGATGTGAAATGATAGGCACCTCATAATAAGTGTCCGGAATTCGTTTGACGAATTGCAACCCATAAAATTTCTTAACTTGCTCCTTGTAATCGGGATGAATCAGGTCCAGATAATGCTTGCGGACAATCTCTTCCTGAGAATATCCGGTAATCTTCAGGCCGACTGCATTGAATACCAGGAAATGTCCTTTCGCGTCTGTCAGGTATATGATGTCATTAGCTTTTTCGACTAGTTCCCGGTATCGCTTTTCGCTCTCTCTCAGGGTCTCTTCAATCTTGTTGCGCTCTGCGATTTCTCTTTCCAGCGCTTGATTAGCGCTCACAAGTTCCGCGGTGCGTTCCCCAACGCGATGTTCAAGATCATCGCGCGCTTTTTGCAGCGCCTCGTCAGCCCGTTTGCGATCGCTTATGTCCAGACTGGTCCCGACTATTCGCAATGGGCCACCGTCTTCATCCCATTCCACAATTTTGGCTCGGGCTAGAACCCATATATACTCGCCAGACTTGGTGAGCAGTCTGTGCTCACACTGATAAAACGGGGTGTGACCTTGCACGTGAGCGTTAAAAGCATCCGTGACCCGCGCGATGTCCTCAGGATGAACCAGTTTCCCCCACGAAGTGAAATGAGGCTCGAGTTCGTCGACAGAATATCCGACCATCGCAGCCCGCTGCGGACTGACGAACGCCTCGCCTGTCTGAAGATTGTAATCCCACAAGCCGACCTCGGCTCCGCTTAACCCAAGCTCCAGCCTCTCCTCAGTCTTTTGTAGCGTCTCTTGCACCTGCCTGAGGGCTTGCAACCTAGATTCGAGCTCGGCGCATCGGCTGCGGGATTCCATCAATTGATTGAGGAGTTCTTGCTTGGTTTTGTCTTGATCGTCCATTGCAGTTTCCGCCGCACACGTTGGACCTGGAAGACGGGCGGGTCAGTATTCGCAGTCGCCCAGTGTAGTTGACGCCTGTTTGTCCTCATTATGACAGAACCTGTCGCAGTAGCAAAGGCATGCCTTGAGAGGCACTGAAGGCTGCAAACCGATGGTTGCCCCATAATTCGGCGCATGCTTCTATTTAAACAGCAGACGTAAATGGCCGGCATTGACAACCCGATATTCATAAACAAATTAGCAGCAGAGGAAGGGGGGCTAACGGAATTTGACAACCGGCCCGATCTCTCGTCCAGAACCTGAGCTAGTGAAAAAAAGGATGGGACAGGTCGCGGAAAGGAGTGAGAATCATGACCATTGGGCCCGAACTATTAGGAAAGATTGATGCGCTTCACGACATGGCCCGAGAATTTGTGGAGAGGGATCAGATTCAAGGAGTTGCTGTAGAATACGAATTCAATGCCTGTGTCTTCGATCAATGGAGACGCAAAGTCAATGATCTTCTCTACAGTCTTAGGGGCTGCGAAGACATTTACTATCAGCGTTTCTCAAAAGACGTGGTCCAGCCTCGCGTGAAAGACCTTGAAGAGGGCTTGCGGATTCTCTCGGCGGTGAGAGATGACGTGGCCAGAGCTTTGCATAAGCAGACAGGGGGACTTCAGGGAACAGACGGAGTTGGCAGGTTGAGCGTGAGCTACCATTAGTTAAGTGGGCTCCACGGACTCGCTCGGTTACCCCCCGCTCCGCTGTGAGGCGCTTAAGGCTCGCGCTATACAAGGGAAGAGGATGGGGTTTTACTTTCTTCCTTACCAATCGCCGCAGAGGTAGCTGGCGAGAATATGTTCGTCAATTTGGGGGTGGGTCAAGAGGAGTGGGTTTGCTCAGGGACCCGCAACACGAGATAGTATAGGGCTGCTATGAGCATGAGCACCAAAACCCCGGCCCACAGCACATCCGTTGGAAAATGACCGCCTTGGATTACTCTTGTCACGCCGAGGAGAGCCCCGTACGCGATCCCTCCGGCAAGCGCACAGACGGCCAGCGTCGGATGGAAAGGATAGAAGGCCCCGGCGGAGGCCAGTGAGAAACCCATAGAACAGTGACCGCAGGGGAAGGATTTGCCGCCCTTTGCACCGGCCGGCATCCACACCCTGTGATATTCCTGTGTGCCGCCCATAACTGTAATATCCGCAGGGCGGGGCCGTCCCCAGTAAGGCTTGAGAATGCAGTTCACCAGGAGTCCGGGTCCGAGGGCCACAGTTAGAATCACCACGAGGCAGCTTTTTGTGTATACCCGCCGAGCTTTCCCCGACTTGGCCGCAACATAGAGCGCCAGTGCTGCGACAGCAAGGATGAGGGGCGGAATCTCGCCATAGTCGTATAAGGCTCCCCAGGGTTGTTCACGGCTGTGAGTCCATCCGCCTCGAGCCCCACCTGCCGTGTAACACCGGCTCACCCACGTGAGGTCCCATCCGGTAGCGTCGAGAATAATCGTACCTGCGGCGCCCAGGATGAGAAGGCCGAGAATGATTATTAGTCCCTTTGCGCGGGAGCGTCTAACCAGCATCCAAGAACCTCAATCAACTGAGGGTATCGAAAAAGAGAGGCCCACATGCCTTTTATACAAGGACCGTCCGCGTGTCCGTCGTCCACACCAGGATAAGACATTCAGGCGTGGCTCTCGTCATGGTAGTCGGTACTACTCGGAAAATGTGGCAGACCGAATGAACTCTCTAAGTTGCTGTAGGTCTTCGTCTGATATGCGGGTTATCTCGAATCCTGCTAAATGACGTCCGTTGTCTGTTTGCGCCCTGGCCCATCGACATTCAGCTTCGAACGAAAACGGGTGGACATCAGCAAACTCAGACGCCTGAATAAGGAAGTTCTTCCTCTCGCCAACATTGGTGCTTAAGTTGACGATCTGAAGACCTTGTTCGCTGAGGTCCTTCACATAGCAGTCCGCGTCCAAATTGTCCATGTCGGAGATCGGGAGCCTCATGATCGTGTAGAATCTCGGCTCCTGTCGTACAGAATCGTGGACAACCCCCTGCTGCGGCGAAAGCATGCGGCCGTCAAGGTCATGTTCCGTTATCAAATTGGCGTCTCGCAATTTCTTGAAGATCTTTTCCAACATGCCGGCTGAAATCCGATATCGTTTCATCAACTTAGCGTTCGTTATCCCTGCCCGGATGTCCGCGACCACCGAGCGGGCCGGGATTTGTCTTTTGAGTCCCATGCCTGGAGCACCTCCTGTAGGTCTGCTTAATTTAGCACAATTGAGCTTATGCGCTGAGGAATTGCCAAACAAATATTCGGGCGCAAGTCAGTTGACCCTCCGGCCAAGGGGGAACTATGCCCAGACATTGGCGAAATTGGGATTTGTCTTCAAAGTAGCAATGCTATGCGATCATCATTTGTCCTGCGGGGTCTTGTAGTTTTCTCCAGCCTTACCATTGCCGGTGACGGTTTTGAAGGAGGGCAAGCCGCGTGCGAGCGGCGAGAGTATGCTAAGTCATTTGAGATGTTGCTGCCCCTGGCGAAACGCGGGAATGCGAACGCGCAGAATATTGTCGCCAGGATGTACGCGCTTGGCCAAGGCGTACAGAAGGATGAGAGCGAGGCCATGAAATGGATGGCGCTGTCTGCCGGGAATGGAAATCTTGAAGCCCGGGAGGCGTTGGCTGCCCTGGCTATAATGGAATTCTACGAAATGCGGCAGGGCGTGGAAAATAAGGAAGAGGAGATTAAATGGATCGTGTCTTTCGCGGAACGGGGAAACCCCGAGGCGATGAATATGCTCGGAATGCCCTATAGCTCGGGGAACGGATTGCCCATGACTACTCTTGAAGCGGAAAAATGGTACTGTCGCGCCATAAAGAACGAACACCAACAGGCGGCGAGGAAACCAGGGCTCATGATGGCTGGCATCCTCTACTATTTGGAAAGAGTGAAAAAAACTGGAGACAAGATAGATCGTCCACCATGCTAGAACGTGGAATAGATCTTGGAAGTGTGATCGTTCACCACGAAGGATTGTTTATCTTGCTCCGCTAAAGAGCCCCAGAGAGGCGACAGACAGTGCGTAACTGAATGGTATCGTAGCCATGAATAATGTCGCTCTGGCAAGGAAGAGGGCATTGTGGGATGTCGGCCGGTAATAAGGTGGCAAAATAAAAACGGAGCCGATGGAATTCAGCTCCGTTTCGTGAGTCTTAGTACTCATTGTTGCAACAGAAACCTTCCTGTTGCCTATTATCGCCTTAAATTATGTTGTTGAACTCTTAGCGGGTTCTTCCATTATGCTCCTTTCGTTAATCTGTTGAAAGCAGCATTCGACGCGTCGACTCATTCTCTACACCTTCATGATTACCGAGGTAACTCTCGGAGTCAATCTTTTTTTGCTGTGTCCAAGGAAAATTTACCGAATTGCCAATAACCGGGCTTGAGCGAGTGGCTCCTAGAGAGTGCCCTCTACGTTCAATTAATCAATGGGTTCCGTACATGCAGCTCCGCAAACCGGCTGAAATCACGGTGCGCATACACAAGGATGTTGGTGTCGACGGTAATCAACCCCCTCGTCCTTCATAGGTCTTTTCTCGAATCTGTTCCCAGGATGCCCCCGAGAGGTGAGGCTGCAAACCCGTCCCTTTGAAAGACGCCCTTCGGAGCCGGAAAACGCTTTTTCGCTTCCATTTGGCGATGATCAATCGGAGTCCTTCTTCTACAAGCGCCTTCAGCGTGGATTTTTCCTTGGCGGCTAATTTACGTGCGTCTTCAAGAAGGCTATCGGGTATTTGTATGGTTGTTTTCATATGGCTAGCCATGTCACAGGGCAGGGCGATATGTCAACGAAGCCCAAGGCCGGTCACATGGCCAAACGAATATTGATTTTGAGATTCGTTACAAAAAAACCGCCATGCGAGTTAGCTCACATGGCGGTTTTTTGATTATTTCTGGTGGAGCTGGACGGGATCGAACCGACGACCTCTTGAATGCCATT
Source organism: Desulfomonilaceae bacterium (assembly GCA_052146735.1). Classification (GTDB taxonomy): domain Bacteria; phylum Desulfobacterota; class Desulfomonilia; order Desulfomonilales; family Desulfomonilaceae; genus CAWBBA01. The sequence continues at coordinate 6,047 of JBKQMK010000622.1, forward strand.
CAGCGTTCAATAGGAAACAACTCATAATTTCAACATCTTTTGTCGGAAGACCGTTGCGCCCGATTCCCTACAAATCACAACTTATCACGACCGCATCCCGCAAAAGTCCCGCACGATGTTCGCCCCTGCCTTATGCCTGCGCGTCATGGGTCCGCAGTGAGAGAATACCGACACACTTTTCCCAACGGAACTTAAAACCGCTTAACGCACACCCTCTCTGAATTTGAGCACTTTTCGTGGGCTCCTTTCTCACCGATGGAACATGATTTTGCAGACAAAGGCTCCCCCATGAGGGTCACCAATAAATCGAGACGCTCGCAGGCTTATTCCAAAGTGTCCTTTGCACAATGAAGTGATCCGTCGAGTGATCTACCGTCCTGATTCCATCCGTTCGCAAGGAAATTCACTGTTTGCCTTTTCTCCTGGCCCGGTGTATATCGCAGGCCCTCGATCTAATAGAATTACAGGATGTTTGAGCTCCTCTGATAAGTCGTGTCACGCGGAAGAATTCCTGCGATCCTCAGCGGGAGTAGCATGCTGTAAGGTGGAGGGTCCCAATTACTGATGCCGATACGCTTCATCTGAAAAGAGCAAGTCCCGAAAGGAGTGATCAGTGTCTGGAAAGAAAAAGTCCCCCGGAAAAAGCCCAAAGAAGCAGCCCAAGCCCAAGAAAGGCAAACAATCCCAGAAAACATGGCTGCGTGTTGCTCCAAAACCGACTCACCGCGATGTCGAGTTTATGGAGACGCCACCATTAAGCGAAATTCAACCACCACCCGGTTTCAGGGTCGTCTCTTATACGCAAGCCATGATGGAGTACGCTAGTCCAGTCCTGGAGACTTCCGAATCCGAGGACATTAAAGAATTGAACGAGAAGATGCAGATCGCCATGACACTTTGGAATTACAACATAGCCGGTGATCTCGTTGCTGGACCTCGACCTTCTGAGAAGGAGGTAATCCACAACGTAGGCAAGTTCTTGAAATTGACTGCCCAGGAGGCAACTGAATTTTTCAACAAGATGATACAGCGGAAATCTTTTCTATTTCCAGAAGAGCTTCAACAAAAAGGTGTCCCGTTCATGGTGATGCGGAAGGAAATAAGTCACCTCATTACCCGATTTGATGAGTCAGAGCTCAATCTCTCGGACGAACCGATTCTCCCGGACAAAGAGGATAAGAAATTCGTCAAGGACATCAAGAAACTTGACTCATTCATCCTCCGAAGGGCTGACTACGATGAGTACGAGGATCTCTTCACTTCCGTTCGTGAGTGTTGCACCGAGGTTTTTGAAAAATGGCTGATCGCTAAAGGTGTGAAAGAGTCCCGTGAAAACCTCGTGTGGTTTCCTGAGATTCTCTGCAATTTCATCTACGGCTATCTCCACGAGGACGCCTTCGTACTGAAATCAATCCCTCCGGGCTACTTGGCCGTATTCTTTTGTGATTTCGTACTTAGGAAGGTTGTGATCGAACCCCACCTGTACACGTATATCCCTGCATCAATAAAATTGTTCTATAAATTCTTATGCGAAAAGAATTACTTGGACAATGCTATGCCGGTAATAGCTGTCATTGATGAGATTGAACCCCATTTCATTGATACTCTGAAGGAAAGATTTGGCTGAATTATGAGCAAAAGAGCAGGGGGGTTCAGGGGGCTTGTACGGATAGACTCAGAGATCACCGAATGCCGACGCCTTTCTTCCATCTGAGTTGACGACTTTCTCTGGTCTGCCGTGAAAAGGCACGCTTCTCAATCAGCACAAGATATCCTTGAAGCATTCCGTCATCATTGATTATTGTCAGGAACTTTGGAGCAGTATTTTGGCATCAAAAGCGACGCCAATTTGACGCCAGCCTTCAAGATGATCCTCTGCCGGCACTCCGGTCTTGCCAGCAGAAGATGAGACTACTGATCATCGCCGTTCAGCGTCAATTCAGCAGATGGACTATCTTTGATCCGACTCAATATCATAGCGGCGACGTCTCGCACGTGAGCGTTCCCATCTTTCAAGGCTTGCATCAAAGCCGGGACTGCGTCAGGTCCTAGTTTGGTCAGGGCTTCTGCGGCGCACTCTGTGACGTGTGATACCGGATCCTTGAGCAGTTTGGTGAGTGGTTGAGCTGCCGCCCCATCTCCTATTTCTCCCAGAGCCCGTGCGGCATTGGCTCGAACGTCGTCATGCGTGTCCTTGAGCGCCGCCACAAGTGGTGTCAACGCTGTCTGGTCTCTTATTCGGCCCAAAGCCTCGGCGGTCTCGGACCGTACGTCTGCCTCTGGGTGACCTAATAGTTCAATGAGAGATGCCACTGATTTGACATCCCCTATCTGCCCAAGCGCCATAGCCGCATACTTCAATCCATCATCTAGGGAACATTGTATGGCTGAAATCAAAGGGTCCACGGCCTGGGCACCAAACTCGCGTAAGGCCCATACAGGTTCGAGGCCGTCACACGTTTCTAGATGGTCTAAAGACGCAATGAGAGCAGGCACCGCCTTAGGGTCACCGAGGGCGCTTAGAGCCTTTGCCGAAGCTTCTCGCACGCAGGGCTCCATGTCGCTCAAAGATCTCATTAACGCTTCCAGGCTGGACGGGTCCTTGATTTCTCCCAAAGCCTCTACTGCCGCCTCACGAATATCAGGATGTTCGTCCGTCGAGGCCACAATCAAGGCTGTGACAGTATCTTGGGTTTTGGACCAGTCCAAAGCTGACACAGCCGCTTCACGGACTTCTCGGTTTGGATCTTGTACGGCTGCAATCAGCGCACCCTCTGAAATTGGTTCTTGAAGCCTCCCCAGTGCAGAGGCTGCGGCTTTTCGGACTTGAGGATCAGAATCCTGCAAGGTTGTAACTAGAGCCTTGACGGCTCTAGATGCCCACATTGCCCCCAAGGCTTCCGCTGCGGCACATCGAACCTCAGCAGATTCGTCCGATAAGGCCAGAACAAGCGAGTCCGTCGCACGTGGATCACCGATTTTCCCAAGAGACTCCGCAGCGTATCTCCGTACAGTGGAGCAAGCATCTTTCAGCGATTCCTGCAAGAACGACGCTGACGCCGCGTGTTTTATCCCACCAAGGCCCCAGGCTGCCGATGCGCGAACAGATTCCTCTGGATCGTTCAGACTCCTAGTGAGAGATTCAAGAATAGCCTGACGATCTCTTGGACTCAGTTTGTGAGCTAACCTATCATTACCATGGTCCCAGAAGACGTCGAAGGATCTTGACGCCCTATAACCTAGAGCCATTACCGCACAGTGCCGGATCTTCCAATCTGGGCTACTCGATGAAGCAATCAACAATTCTTTGGTAGCCCAACCCCTAAATGCTAACTCCCGCGCTACGCCGACTCGACTCTTTTCATCAAATACCCCAGCCGATTGGATCAGGGCTTTTGCTCCATCGGAACTGATCTGTGCTAGGGCTCGGGTGGCCGCTGTTCGAACAGGATCTCCTTCTTTCCTCAGAAGAGAGGTGAGGGGACCGATGGCCGAAGCAGACATGGACTTCAAGGATTTAATAGCCGCATTCTGAACGCGTTCTTCTGGATCTTCCAAGGCTCTTACGAGATGCGGAACTGCCTGTGATTCTCTGATTCGGCCCAAAGCATCTGCTGCTGCTTCACGAACTCCAGAATTTTTATCCTTCAAGGCTTCTATAAGGGGTACGACCGCCTGCGAATCCCCGATCCAACCTAAGGCGTAGGATGCTGCTTGACGAACGGCATAATGTTTGTCGTTCAAGGCTGTCAGTAGCGGGGGCAGAGTTCCCCTGTCTCCCAATCTGCCTAAAGCGTAAGCTGCTGAACTGCGCATTTGTGTGGCTTTATCGCTCAGAGCCGTCACAAGTGGCTTCAGTGCTCTCCGATCACCAAGATACCCTAGCCCCTTAATCGCCCCTTGTCGCAATTGTTTGTTGCGACTATTCAGGGCCTTGACCAGCGATTTGTATGTCTTTTTGTTCTTGTGTACGGCTACCGCCTTAGCTGCCTCTGATTGGATCACCGGATCTAGGCTCTTCAAAAGCCTCATTTGCTGCTCCATGTTCACGGCACAATCACGCGCTGCATAGAGCATTGTATCTCGTAAATTTTCATCATCTTCAAATTTGATTGCTCGGAGCAAGGGTTCGACTGCAGCAGGATCCTTTGCGCTACTTAAAGACAACACAGCGTAGTGTCGGACAACGGAATCTGTATCCAAGACCGCTTTGCTAAGGGCCTCAACAACCTGCCTTCCTTTTGCTCCGTCCAGAGCGATAGCAGCACACTCTCTGACGTTAGCATCAGGGTCGTTCAGTAATTCGATCAACAGAGTGGCTACATTTGGATCCTTTATTTGGCTCAAGGCCCACGCCGAATCGCCGCGTACATCTCGATCCTCGTCTTTGAACGCTTCAATCAAAGCCTTTGATGCCCGTCGGTCAGCCAGTTTCGCCAGAGCATGTGGAACATCGTCTCGGACCTCCCAGTCTGGGTCCTTCAGCATCGGTATCAGAGGCTCGACCGCTATCGGATCCTTGATCTCCCCCAAGGCGATAACCGCACATGCACGGACGTTTTTGTCCGTATCCTGAAGAAGAGAGATTAGAGAAGGCGCTGCCCTCCTATCTCCTATCTCGCCCAAAGCGAGCGCTGTTGAACGCCTAACCTCATGATTCGTGTCCTGTAAGACCGAGCACAAAGGCAATACAGCGTCGATCGATTTGAGTTCTCTCAGAGCATCGATTGCCGCAATCCGAACATCTGAGTTCGAATCTGTTTCCATTGCATCAATGAGGATCGGAGCTGCACCCACATCAGGGACTTTTGCCAAGGCTTTAGCAGCAAACTTCCGAATCTGAGGGTCCGCGTCCTTGAGCGCTGCTACGAGAGAGTTTAGATAGTCGGTAGTTGTCAAAGCGATGGTCTCCTCGACGGGTTATTTCCAACCTCGTGTCACATCTTTTTCAACTCTTCGGAGCTAATGGGTAGCCGCCGGATGCGTTTGCCTGTGAGCGCAAAAATGGCGTTTCCCACCGCAGGGGCGATTGGCGGCAACCCAGGTTCTCCGATTCCGGTCGGCGGTTCTTGGCTCGACACTATATGAACTTCAACTTTAGGCATCTCGTTTATCGCCAGCATCTGGTAATCGTTAAAATTGCTCTGCTGAACCCGGCCCTCTTTCAAAGTGATGGCCCCGTACAGAGCCGCGGTAAGGCCGAATACTATCCCACTCTCCATCTGAGCCTCGACGGTGTTCGGATTTACCACCATACCGCAATCGACCGCGCAGACCACCCTATGGACACGCACCTCTCCGGCTGAACTTACGGAGACCTCCGCGACATGGGCGATGAAGCTGCCAAATGATTTGTGCAGGGCTATACCACGGCCGCGACCTTCAGGCAGTGCAGAGCCCCAATCGGCCCTTTGCGCGACCATTTCCAAAACAGATTTGTGCCTGTGGTGCTGCGCCAGAAGGTTGCAGCGGAATTCATAGGGATCTTTACCTGCTGCATGCGCCAGTTCGTCCAGAAAGCTTTCGACGACAAAAGAAGTGTGAGAATGACCGACTGCGCGCCACCATTGAACCGGCACTGCGATTTTCGTGGTGTGGAGGTCAACGAGGATGTTCGGGACCTCGTACGGCATGTCGAAAGCACCCTCAATGGAAGATTCATCTATGCCGTTCTTTATCCTGGCTCCCTCAAAGTGCGTTCCCTTCATGATTGACTGACCGACAATAGTATGATGCCACCCGACTATGTTTCCGTCTGCATCTAGCCCTCCGGCGATTCGGTCGTACCACATGGGGCGGTACCAGCCGCCTTTCGTGTCATCTTCACGGGTCCAGATCACCTTGACGGGGGTCTTTGCAGCCTTGGCAACTTCCACTGCCAGGACGACGAAATCGGACTGGGGATTGCCGCGGCGGCCGAAGCCTCCGCCAAGGAGAGTCGTATGAATCTTGACCTGATCGTTCTTTAGCCCCGCGGCCTGAGCAGCCGCGTTTCGATTCCCTGTCTGAAACTGCGTTCCGGTCCAGATCTCACAACTGTCGGCACGCAGATCAACGACGCAGTTTAGAGGCTCCATAGGGACATGAGCGAGGTACGGGACTTCATATTCAGCTCTCAATACTCTGTCAGCCTTCCGGAGCGCTTCCTGAGGATCACCATCCTTTCTTGCAATATCTCCAGCGGTTTTCGCTAGGTTCGTGTACTGTTCCCGCATGCCATCCGTCGAAATCTTTTCGCCAGAGCCCTCCTCCCAGGCGATCTCGAGCGCGTCTCGCCCAACTTTGACAGGCCAAAAGCCCGTCCCAAGAACTGCAACGCCCGACGGTACTTGAACCACGTCCTTGACGCCGGGAACAGCCATGGCCTTGTCCGCTTTGAAGCTCTTTACTTTTCCGCCGAACACAGGAGGTCTTTCAACGACCGCGATGAGCATACCGGGTATATTTACGTCAATTCCGAAGACCCCCTGGCCAGTGGTCTTTTCAGGAATATCCAAACGTTTCACCTGTTGTCCGATGATTCTGAATGCCAAGGCGTCTTTTAGCTGGACTTCTTCAGGCACCGGCATATTCGAGGCTTTTTGGGCGAGTTGACCGTAGGTCAGGATTTTGCCGCTTGAATGGACCACTTTGCCATTCTGAGCCCGGCAGCTTGCTTTTTCCACCTTCCAGACGTTGGCGGCCGCGGCAATGAGCATTTCCCGGCCGCTTGCACCAACCATCCGTAATCGTTCCCACTCGCTCGAAATGCTGGTACTACCGCCAGTGGCCTGCATTCCGCGTGCCGTATGGTTGTAAGCCGCGTCTAACGGCGCCGCTTCCACTATGATCTTGTTCCAATCGCATTCGAGTTCCTCTGCCATGAGCATCGGTAGGGAGGTGTAAACACCTTGACCCATTTCAGAATGGTTAACGATCAGAGTGATAGTTTCGTCGGTGCCGATACGAATGAACGGGTTCAGCATAAAAGATCTTCGCAAGTCACCGGCTGCCTGACTAGACGAGTGACGAGTACGTGGTGACGAGGCGACCATGATGCCTTTCCCAGCCTTCATTTCCGATGCCCGATGAATTGCCCGCCGAATGCGCTGATATGTCCCACACCGGCAGACTTGACCAAACATGGCTTTGTCAATGTCCGCGTCGGTTGGGCTGGGGTGCACTGCCAAAAGGGCAGCAGCGCTCATTATCTGGCCCGAATGGCAGTAACCACACTGTGGAACTTCCTCTTCGATCCAGGCTCTCTGCACACTGTGGCTCCCGTCGGGAGAAAGCCCCTCAATTGTGGTGATCTCCTTCCCCACCACTTTTGAAACGGGAGTACGGCAGGACCGGACGGCTTTCCCGTCCACGTGAACAGTGCATGCGCCGCAGCGCGCGATACCGCAGCCATACTTTGTGCCCGTGAGGCCGATATTATCCCGGATTACCCATAAGAGCGGAGTCTCAGGAGCAGCAATAACTGTGTACTCTTTGCGGTTGACGCTAAGTTTCAGCTGCGGGAAGTCTTTTGGATCAATTTGGTCGGTCATGGGTTCCCCCTGGTTTTCCTCTGAGGTCCGATGTTGTGCAAGATGGCTTGTTAATTTCGAGCAGAGCTCGTCCCCGTTTGATTTTGACTAAGCCAATGGAGGACCTCAAGACACTTGTATTGCCTGGAGCCTCTTCAGAATACTGTAATTACTTATCGGCCCGGGTACCCCAATTTAGCACGGTTCAACTTATTATCCGAGATTACGCCGGGGTAGTTCTATTTGTGTGGTGTTCGGGCCGCTAACTGGTCGTGGGATGGTTCCTCCCGCCCCGAAAGGGGCTCGCACGGTTCCCCCGCAAGACCCAACAGCGGTAAAACCGTCTTCAAGTTTTTGAAAAAACAATATTATTTTGTTTTTGAGAGCGCCTCGCCCCAGAAGCCTCCGTCAACCAAATCCGTATTGGTAACCCAAATACAGACTTGCAGTGTCCGGATAACGGAACGACGAAACAAGTGGGCATCCTCCCTCTTCACCGCTGATCCCCTCAGTTTTAAATAACGTAGGGTGCGCGAAGCTTTGCTTTGTGGCTTCACAGGATAGGCGTAAATCCACGGTCTGAGGAAAGTGAACGTGAACTCTATACGTGGAAGAACCTGACCCTGAAATCGCCGCTGGTTCGTTCTCAGTAATGATAATGTGCTTGAACGGACCACGGAGGCAGCGATTTTGTTACCGGAAATGGCTGAAGGGACATTTCTAAACGCCGGTTGAAAATCGCGACATTGGGTCGGTCCAAAAGTGCATCACCCTTTAGGCCCCTGTGATAGAGGGCATGGTGGGAGAGCTAAGAGCTTTCCTCTCAGTCCTTGGTCTGGGGGTAAG
>JBKQMK010000623.1:0-6109 GCA_052146735.1 Desulfomonilaceae bacterium
AGCGCGGCCATTGAGAATGCCGGACAACGTCTTTCGGCTCACGCCCAGCGCTTTGGCCGCCTCAGTTACCGTTAGACCGAGCGGCTTTAGACAGAGTTCCTTCAAGATCTCTCCAGGATGAGGAGGATTGTGCATCAGCATTTTACACCTCAATGACAGTCTTCATAATCCACTGAATCAGCATCCTCGCCGATAAAGCGAAAAGTAACACGCCAATTGCTGCTGATCTATGGCTTACGCAGCGCCAAGAATTCAACCTCATCCTTTTGCATGAAGACGAAGAGGGATGCAAATCACAGGAGTTTTTGGGGTGGGGTCCGGGGAGCCCCGCGTCCCGCGGGGTTGCAAAAAGTCCCTCCCCGGTTACTTCTCCACAAACTCATAATTTTCCCAACACCTCTAATCACTCACTGGAACGAAGCCTTCGGGGCGCAGCATTCCCCGTTTTTCGAGAATTTTCGTGAATTCATCCGATAGCAAGGTCTGGATCAGTTTGTCCCGAGCCTCAATTTGTCGCGGTGTCCAATCGCCCTTGATCGGCACCACAAACCTTGTCCCGATTATTGTTCCCTTGAGCGGTTGAGGATCTGCGATTGTTCCGCCGAGCGGCACAATGTCGAACACATCCGGGAAGGTGTCCCGAATATACATTCCCAGGTGATACATGATCAGACCCGCATCCGCTTTGCCGTAAGCTATTGACCAAGGCACGTCACGATGATGGATTCGGGGACCTGCAAGCCATTTGTTAGGATTTCCGCTTGCCCCGTTGAAGATCGTGTCGATCAGTTGTTCCGGCGTTGTGCCACCGGGCCGCTTAGGGTCATTTTCGCCGATGTTGTAAATTGTGTCGGCATAATTGTCGAATGCGCCTGGCTCGAGAGCCGGGTTAGGCGATACGTATTGCACATCTTTGCGTCCCAGGTCCCACACGGAATTGATATTCTTGGGATTACCTTTCTTGACAAGTATTACCGACCCTCGATCCCTGTACAGCAGGTGCGGTTGCCCATCGGTCTGTCCGGCTTCCTGCAACCGCTTCATCACCTTTCCGGTCGCTACGACCACTTGTGGCCGGCATCTCGCATAAAGATTCCCGAACTGGACAACTTGACGATCAAGTTGCGGTAGGGCTACAGGCGGGCTCGTGGTATAAAACCAATTTTGCAGCGGGCGATCTTTGAATTTGGCAAGGAAAATGGGCCAGACGTCCCTGAGTGCGGGATGGTAATTCCCTTCTGACGATAGGCAGAGGTCGCAAGAGGAGATCTCGGCATGAAAATCGTGGAGTGTGTTCGATGTCGGATCGTTGAGGTTTGGCGTAACAGTAGCATTGTCGTAAGGCCATTCCAACAATTCCGGTGAGTCGATGACGGGCTTGCCAGTGATAGGTCTCATTTCCGCGATGGCTCCGGTGGTAAGGATCAACAAGGAAATGATGCCAAGAATGAGTCTTAAAAGATTCATAGGCTAGCTCCCTCATTCCCATTAACAAGGTTTCAGCGTCCCTCTGTACCGGGCGGGGTAACACGACCCATTCCAGATGTAAAGCGGTTACTTTTGGATAGCCACCAAGTGGCGCCGCGCTTTTCAGTTCCTGGTGATCCTATGCGACGGTCTTTTCACGATTCCTCCCCGTACAATTCTGGATAGAGTTTACGGGCGCAATCCTGACAAACACTATGGGTGAAGTCCGCCTCGGAATGGTCACGGATATACTCCTCGATCCGTTGCCAGTACCCCTGGTCATTACGTATTCTTTTGCAAGAGCTGCAGATAGGTAACATGCCGCTCAGCATCTTAACCTTGGCCAGCGCCTCCTGAAGTTCGCGAATGAGCCGTTCTTTATCTTCCTCAGCCTGCTTACGGGCGGCCATGTCCCTCTGGATTCGTTCATGAGCCTCCAGAATTTCCTCATTGCGGGATCGCAAGCGACGCCTCATGTCCGACACGAAGCCGCCGAAAAAAGCAAACCATGTCATCAAGATGCCGAACAAGACGAATAGAAATAACTCGTATTGCAATCTGAATCCCTGACGACCTTGAAAATATTCCAAGCCCAGGACTGATGCGTAAAGTGCCATCACGCATGCTGCCGCGCAGAGATATTGAGGTCGCGTCAGGCGTAGCATTCCAAAGCTGAAAGCGGGCAGATAAAACATCAACACTATGGGACGCGCTTCTGGCAACGCGTACAGCGGCACCATGCCCCACAAGGCGGAGTAAACGATCTGTTCCCGGGTCAGGGACGCATCGGAAAAGCGCAAGTTAACATTCGTGTAAAACAAAAAGAAGAACACGACGTTGCCTATCAGCCCCAGCCCGATGTAGGTTACCTACTCCGCGGCGGTCATCTCACCGAGCCCAAGCCGGGTGACCAGGAACGCGGCCACGATCACCACCGAGTATGTAGCCACGGCCATGCCGAAACGCCTCAATCGAATCTGCTGCGCACCCCGCACATCTCTTTTCGGCGACGCGATTTTTTCATGCTCTGTGTTCGGTACGTTGCGCACCATCGCAGCTCCTTTCGTTCCATGTGGTGGCCTAAAAGGGCTCGTAACCCGCAGCTTTGATAATTTGAGATATTCCCCCTGTAGAGCATGGACTTAGTTGTCCAATACGAGGATTCTAACTGGTTCCTTGTCTCTAATGACGAGCTGAGTTTTCCTGGACGAGTTGTGTCGCTGTAAGCTCTGGTGGCAACCCCAAATTTCACCAAGCTCATCGGCTACTCTGTGTTCCCAGTAGCTGGGAATTCTTGCAATCGGCTTTGATCAGCTAGCGAGCCTGTCTTTGGACTGTTTGCCAGTGATTCGGTCAATGGCAACACGCCATAGGCGTGTCTTTTCGACTATTTGTTCATCGAAGTCCCATTCTCGGTTCGAGTAGTGTTGCATTATCTGGCGCAACGCATGAATTTTCCGTTGATGATCTGTTATTTCTTCAACAATGCCGAATCCTATCACGCTATAGAAGGACATGGACCATTTGCAGGCTGCATTATCACCGGCAATAACTCTTACATCGTGCTCCAACTCAAAGCAGACCTGATTATTCGCGGCAATGAAGTCTATTTTCATGCCTTCGGCCGCGGTGTGAAAATAGATATACGAGCCATCATAGCCAAAGGAGACGGGCACGATATACGGCATTCCTCCCTTGCTCAGTCCCAATCTGCAAACTTCGGCTCTCGCTATGATTTCCTCAATCAAAGCCTTGTCTTGAATTTCCCGTTTCTTGTGCCTCATTCAAACCTCGGTCATTGGATTGCACAATCAAGCATTATCCCGGAATGGGAGGACCAGAAGAAAAACTATGGCCTGAGCTCGGGGCTGCTCACGGCCATCGGCTGGGCTCGGCAGTCCCGCTCTCAAGGCAGAGTTTGGTGGAGTCGTCATCGACCTTGATAGGATATTTTCCGGTGAAGCAGGCGCTGCAAAAATGTTTGGAGGGGAAGGGCATGGCCCGGAACATACCTTCCAAGCTTAGATAGGCCAGAGAATCTGCGCCAATGAAGTCGCATATCTGTTCCACTGTGCTGGAACAAGCGATTAACTCACCTTTGCTGGAAAAATCTATGCCGTAAAAACAAGGGAAACGTATGGGCGGGCAGCTTACCCGCATGTGTATCTCGCGAGCTCCAGCCTCTCGCAGCGCCCTCGTTCTCAATTTGCTGGTCGTTCCTCTGACAATGGAATCATCCACGACTACTATTTTCTTGTCCTGGAGTATTTCGCGCACGGGGTTGAGCTTGAGCCTTACCCCAAGATTTCTGATGGAAGGCGATGGTTGTATGAAGGTGCGTCCCACGTAATGATTACGGATGACGCCATACTCGTACGGAAGGCCGCTTCCTTGAGAATACCCCAGCGCGGCATAATTACCGGAAGCAGGCATGGGAACCACCAGGTCAGCGCCCTCGACGGGACTCTCCAGAGCTACCTGCAAACCGAGTTGCTTGCGGACTTTGTACACGCCGTGTTGAAAAATCATCGAATCAGGGCGCGAAAAATATATGTACTCGAATATACACATGGCGGAATGAGATTTTCTCGGACCCTGAACGGATCGCAAACCGTTGTGATCCGCTATGACGATCTCCCCCGGCTCGACGTCGCGAACGTATTCTGCATCGATGATGTCCAGGGCACACGTTTCGGAAGTGAAAATAATTGCATCGCCTTTGCGTCCTATGCACAGAGGCCGAAAGCCATAAGGATCCCGCGCTGCCAGCACGCCTTCCGGAGTCAGAAACACCACCGACCAGGCCCCTTTCAGCTCCTCAAAGACTTTTACCAGGCGCTCCTCGAATGGTCCTTTCTTGTGCAGCACGAGATGGGCTATCAGTTCCGAGTCAGTGGAGGTTTGAAAAATCGCGCCATGGGACTCGAGCTTCCGCCTGAGTTTCGCGACATTCACTATGTTGCCGTTGTGGCCCAGCGCGAAGATCCGGTCGATCTGCTCGACGAGGAACGGTTGCGCATTACGCAACATCGAGCTGCCTGTAGTGGAATATCGGACATGACCGATCCCCATCGTTCCCTTGAGGTCCTGGAGCATTCCTTCCTTGAATACATCCGGGACCAGGCCCATTCCCTTGTGCGATCTGACGGTGTTACCATCGCTGACAACTATGCCTGCGGACTCCTGTCCTCGATGTTGCAGAGCGTAAAGCCCCAAGTATGTGAGGCGAGCAGGGTCATCCGCTCCATATATTCCGAATATCCCGCAAGCCTCTTTCTTGGAAGGGGAGTCAAACATCATTGCCTCTACCGAACAACGCGAGATTCAATCTTGATGGGGATATTTACAAGGTATCCCAGGATACTCAGGTCGTCAAGAGATTGGGGCGATGAGAGTTAAGGTGGACGCTGAGGTTTGTGAAGGGTGTCCTACAGACTTCAAGCTCTCCAGGTGAACGCGATTTGGCCGGTCCTTTTCGAACTCGGTCCGGACCGGCCTTTCAGATCCAATTTTGTCTGTGGTCAAGCAAGGGCACGGCTTGGGCAGTGTCTCATCCGAACGTGTTCTTTATTGTTCCGGATCACCTTGCGGCAGGGGCAACCGGCCCTCGGTTAACCGCCGCACCCCACCCGTACCGAGGATCCTGGCCCTGGGGGATCTCCACAGGTTTCGGCATTGCTATAGAGGAGCCGCCCGGAGATTCGGTTCCGCCCGCGGTCTGCTCGCGTGGCCGGACTTGCTTTGCGCTTTGAGCCTTGGCTGCGGCGGGTTTGGCCTTAAGCCGCCGTACAGGGGGTTGGGCTGCACCCTGGGCTGGGCTGGGCTCATCAGCAGGTGGATAGTACTCGACTCTTGTTCCCTCAGGGGTCGTGGTGGTCATTCTCACGGCTCCGGGAGGAAGATCATCAGCGGCAACCGGTGCTTGACCGGGAACATACTGTCCGGCTCGCAAGGAAGGCTGTCCCGGGGCTCCCTGGGTAGGTTGCGCAGGAGCGGCCTGGACCGGAGGTGCCGTATACCGCTGTGGTGCCTGATATTGCTGCGGGGTTTGGTATTGCTGCTGGGTCGGGTATTGTTGCGGAGCGGCGTACTGCTGCGGAGCAGAAGGCTCCTGCGGCGGGGCATACTGCTGCTGATCTCCGCCAACGGGAGCCGGGGGATAGTTTTGCCAGTCCGAATAAACTCCCTGTTGAGGCTGGCCATATCCTTGCTGCGGATAGCCCTGGGCACCCGCAGGCGGATAGGTCATCTGTTGCTGTCCGGGCGCACCGGGCTGTTGGTAGGGTTGCTGTGGCGGTCCTTGGGCGCCCCCCCACATTTGGGGGTTGTTGTATTGCTGCCCAGCAGGGTCGCCCCCCCAGAGACCAAGCCCGCCGGGACCCAGGAGCGAGTCCAGAAACCCCTGTCCGAAACAGAAACCTTGCAGGGCAACGATCATTGCTATTGTTAACAGTCCTGTTCGTAACATTTTTCATTCTCCTTGCAGCTCAACAGAGAGCTGAGGTGTGTATAAGAAGAACAGGCAGAGGCATTTCAACCTTATCCTGCAATATTCTATAATACTGTGCAACCTCTGTCAAGGCAGTCCTTGAATTTTATTAAACAACTGACCATATAACCTAAACAATGGCTTTAAATGGCC
>JBKQMK010000624.1:0-4234 GCA_052146735.1 Desulfomonilaceae bacterium
ATCCAACTCTTTTTCGTCATACAAAGCCTCCTTATTTATTTAACGATCCTGTTATGTTGCAGTTAATCATGTTACCCGAACCCAGGTTCGGGGCTCGGTGTTGCAGAAGTTCCCGGACTTTATTTTCCACTGTGTCGATGTCCATCGGCTTGACAAGAAAGCAGTCTGCCGAAATGGCCTCGCTGGTTTCCGGTAGCACGTAGTTCGAAATGACCAGGACCTTGATACCAGGACTGACCCTCTTCAACTCGGAGGAAACCGCCAAGCTGGCGTCGTGCCTCGAGGCGAGGTTCACGAGTACTAAGTCCACATTTTTTGTCGCAGCACATTCCAGAGCATCATTCGCGTTTACAAACGCCAAAACCTGGTGCGCGTTGCGCTCTAGGAGCCGCTTGAGTAACATGCAGGAATCAGCTTCTTTGTCGAGAATGAGAATGGTTGCCACGTCGTTCCGTCACTGAGCAAAGAGTTAAGCCGTTGTTGTCAACTCAGCGGGGCATATAGGCAAGACGCGTGCCACAAAAAAAGGATGGGACCTCGAAACCGTTTCGTATTGAAAATACAAGAGAATGCATGTGGCGGGGTGCAGCGCAAGCCGCCCCGTGAAGGCAATCTCGCGGCCTACGGCGCAAGGAAAAGTCAGGTCGCCTCGCTTCGCACAGCAACTAGTTAACAGGATATTAGGTGGTTATGGGTGAATAGTGAAAAACTTGCACTGCAATATTTGTTTTGCACCAAACGGACAGCTTTCAAAGCCTCCAATTGTTCGAGCTTGCACAACGCTCAATTCGTCTCCTGTTCGTCCTCGGAGTGGAAGTGCTTCGACTTGACTCCGTAGCGTCGCATGACCTGTTGGAGCGCTTGGCGTTCCAGGCCGCATTCTTTGGCGGCCTTTGTCACATTGCCGGTCGTGCGGGAGAGCAAGGAAGTCAAATACTCCTGGTGAAAACGTTCCAGAACGCGGCCCTTAGCGTCCTTGTACGGGAGGCTTTTGAATTCATTCGTGACCAGGCATTCCTCCGAATCTGCTAGACTCATCCCCAGGTCTTCTGAACGGATCACGGTGTCCGGCGAGAGGAGCACAGCTCTGCTGATCACATTTTCCAGTTCTCGCACGTTACCGCGCCAGGGGTGAGCTATGAGCATTCTCATCACGTCGGGCTGCATGGTCCTTGGCTCCCGACGAAACTCAGTGCAGAGGCGATTCAGGAAGTGGTCTATGAGGATTGGAATGTCTTCAGGACGTTCCCTGAGCGGGGGCATATGCAAAGACATGACGTTGAGGCGATAAAAGAGATCTTCTCGAAAAATGTTGTTCCTGATCTTTGCTTCGAGGTCCTGATTCGTGGAGGCAATAATTCGGACGTCAATTTTGATGCTCCTCGTGTCACCTAGAGGCCTGATTTCCTTGTCCTGAAGCACTTTCAAGAGCTTGGTCTGCAGGGTCACCGAAATATCACCTATCTCATCAAGGTAGATGGTGCCACCCCGGGCTTCCCAAAACAGGCCTTTCTTATCCTGGGTGGCATGGGTAAAGGCCCCCTTTCGATAACCGAACAGCTCACTTTCCAGAATGTTTTCCGGAAGGTTCGGGCAGTTCACCGCGACGAAAGGACCTTTTCCCCTATGGCTCAGTTTGTGGATAGCCTTGGCCGCCATGTCCTTGCCGGTGCCTGATTCACCCGTGAGCAGGATAGTTACGTCAGCCGCACTGACAATGTGTATGGTGTCGAAGATCTTCTGCATCTTAGGGCTGACCGCTACGATTTCATCTAGGCTCTCCTGCTGCTTGATCCGCCGATGCAGCAGAAGGTTTTCCCGCACCAGCCTGCTTCTTTCAAAAGCCTTTTCGAGCAAATGCACCAACTTGTCGTGCTCAAATGGTTTGGTGATGAAGTCGTAGGCCCCCTCTTTAATTGACTGGACCGCGATATCTATGGTGCCAAAGGCAGTCATCATGACCACGCTGAGCCCGGGAAACCCCTCCTTGATACGGCCAAGAAACTCCATCCCGTCCATGCCGGGCATGCGAATGTCTGCCAGGACCACATCAAAGGGACTCTCCTCCAGAAGTGCTATGGCCTGGTACGCGTTAGACGCCGTCTGGACCTCGCAATCCAAGTCGGCTGACAGGCTGCGTTTCAGGAGCCTCAGCATGTCTTCTTCGTCATCAACGATAAGCAGTCTCGTCTTCCCTTGGCGTTCCATGTCTGTAGTTTTTCGGAGGTTCACAGTCTCCAGGGGTGCTTGGGTTCCCGTCTCAGGGGGCTCAAAGAGTTGGCATGCATGAGAGGCTTACGGCAAAACCCTTCGTGGCGTTTGATCGCTCGATTCCGCTACTTCCGCAACAGGGAGTACGAGAGTGAATGTACTTCCCTTGCCCGGCCGACTGTCAACCTCGATCCGACCATCGTGATCCTGGATGATACCATAGCTCACTGAAAGGCCCAAGCCGGTCCCCTCTCCCACGGGCTTGGTAGTGAAAAAGGGGTCGAATATCTTGTCGATCTGACTAGCAGGGATTCCGCAACCGTTGTCGGAAATAGAGACGAGCACATTTCTTCCGGAGGAATCCAGGCGAGTGTTCACCTCGATCCGGCCCTCCCCTGAAATAGCTTGCTTGGCATTCATGAGCAGGTTCATGAACACCTGTTTCAGCTTCTCCCCATCTGCAATCAGCGGCGGCAGACTACGGTCCAACCGATTGTCCACACTAATATTGTCCAGTTCTAATTGATGACCCAGGAGCGAGATCACTTCCTTTATGCAGTCATTGACGTCAATGGAGGACTTGGTCGTCCGGGTGCTTCTAGCAAACTTGAGAAGATCCTCCACCACCGTCTTGCAATTACGGGCGTGCTTTTCGATAGTCTTCAGGTCGTCAAAAATTTGAGTTCCCGGGGTATTGTCCCTTAAAAGCAACTGCGTGTACCCCAGCATTACTCCCAGCGGGTTATTGATTTCATGTGCGAGACCGGTGGATATCTGGCCCAGTGATGCGAGTTTGTCAGCCTGCTGCAACTGCCGCTCCATGTGCAGCCTAGCCGTAATGTCTTTGGCCATTCCTTCGTAGCTGATCACCTTCCCTCCCACGTCTTTTCGTACCGTTGCGCTCACAAGAATGAAGAAGTCTGACCCGTCCGCTGCCTGCAAATGACATTGCCGGTCCTTGACGTATCCGTCAGATTGGAGGTCTCTCACAAGCTGTCGGTAATCGTCGGAAGATACAAACAGGTCAGCGAGTTTCGTCTTTCCTATCACTTCGTCCCGGTTCCCGTATCCGAGAGCTGTCAACCCGGCCTTGTTGATATCGACGAAGCGGCCCTGGTCGTCGAGAATGAAAATCATGTCCATGGAGCCTTCGAAGACACGCCGATATTTCTTCTCCGATCGGCTCAACTCTTGCGTGCGTCGAGCTACCAGCGATTCAAGGTTCCGATTGAGGTGCATGACCTCCTGTCCAGCTTTTTCAAGGGCCTGTTTGTCCTTGAGAATCGCCTTGTTGATCCTGTGGACGCGCTGAAAGAACAGGGTTATCGAGGCGACCAGAGCGAAAGCCATGGTGTTGATCGCACCGCTGTACGGCCGCAAGGTCAACCAAACATCGCGCATGTCCAGGACCAACAATGCGCGCTTGGCAATGTGGCCGACTCCGCGAGACATAGCAAAGCCCGCAAGAGCCACTGAAAGCCACAGAAGGTATGTCCAGAGCACATTGGCCGGCTGTGTCTTTACGAGACGCATCGCGTACCAGACTGACAGGAAGGAAAACAAGATCATCAACGCTGAGCCCACCACATCGGTGAACCAGATGGGCGAGAGAGGATAGGAGTTATTCGCGGGCATTCCCCTCCTCCTTCAGCGCGAACTTGTACAAAGACCTAATCCCAAGGAAGAGGCAAATCATGGCTGGAACGCTTAAGAGGTGGTCCAGCTTTAGAGCGTAGTAGAGACGCGTCATCGCAGAATCCAGGATTATCCGCTGCGTCCAATCCGGCTCGCCGATGACCGCCTCTGCCGCAACTCGTTCCTCCACCCAGTGGCCGAAAACCGTATTGAGATTCCAGACGACAAAGAGGATGCACGATATCTGGATGAGGCGCCACCCCCTCTGTTGCACGAAATTGTTCACCTGGAGCCAGTATGCGAGTATGCCCATAGCAACAATGAAGAGCACGTGAGCCAGTTGATGCGCATAAAGCCCTTCAGGAGCCGGATGAGATTGGAACGCCCA
>JBKQMK010000625.1:0-6726 GCA_052146735.1 Desulfomonilaceae bacterium
TGAAGGAACGACCAGAGTCCCAGGCCGACGCCGAGCAGGGCCAACACAACAATAATGGCTAACGCAGCCAACGCGAATTTGTGCCCCAGCCCTCGCCTTTGTACAGGGAGCCGTCGGCCGAGCTTGACAGTTAACACATGAACGGTAAGTCCCGCGAAAACCGTCGGCAGCAAGTGAAAGTGCAGCACCACCAGAACAGCAATTACCCCTAGGACGTAGCTCGCAACCTCGGCTCCCGGCACCAAGGGCGCTTCGTTTTGCGGCGCAGGGACAATAAGGTCGTCGGAATCTCTCACAGCCATTTGAACTTCCTCGAAACCCTGCCTGAACTTCAGGGCATCATAGACCTCTTGATATTCTTTCCCAACTGTTCAGGCTGCATCCGCCGAGCCCCCGTCTGGACATCATCGCCGAATAATCTTATAAGTAAATGATTACCAAGCATAAATCCGGGAACAGGGTGTACTCTCGTTTTCGAGACTGCATGAAGCGTTGTATCCATTCACGTACGCGGGAAATTTTCGGGCTCCTGTCATTGCGAGGAGTGAAATCCCGGGTTCCGCGGGAAAGCAATCTAAGCGATTAAAGGAAGAGATTGCTTCGCTTCGCTCGCAATGACAACCCTTCCCCGCTAGTAACTGAAATCTTATGACGCGTTGAAAGTTTGCCTTGACAGCTCAGACAAGTGATCCATGAAGAATCGCATTTTCACGAGCATAACACGACTGGTGGGCAGAGCCATAGGCGATTTCAAGCTGATCGACGACGGTGACCGTGTCCTTGTGGCTTTATCGGGTGGAAAGGACTCCTGGTCGCTGCTCTATGCGCTCAAGGATTTGCAACGCAGGGCGCCGATCAAGTATGAGGTGGCCGCGGTGACAATCCATCCAGGGAATAAAGTGTTCGACTGCACCCGCCTCTCGGAGCGCCTTGCCCGCGACGGAGTAGCTCATTGGATCATACCAGGTGACATAGTGGGTGTGGTGAACGAGAATCTTACAGAGGGCACCAACCCATGCTCTTTCTGCTCGCGGCTGCGCCGGGGCATGCTCTATACGTTCGCAGCGCGTGAAGGTTGGAATAAAATAGCCCTCGGGCATCATCTTGATGACGCAGTGGAAACTCTGTTGCTCAATCTCTTCTTCAACGGCTCAATTAAGGGCATGAGCCCTCACCTTCTCGCGGATGACGGGAAGAACACCGTAATTCGCCCCCTGCTCTATGTGAAGGAAGAGTTGACCCGCCAATGTGCCCAAAGTTTAGGGGTCCCCATTGTCGGATGTTCGTGCGCGTACCAAGGGATGAGCGGTTCGCGGAGGCAATGGGTAAAGGAGCTGCTGAACCATATCGAGGAGGAGGTCCCTCACGTGCGATCCAACCTGCTTGCATCGATGGGAAGGGTTCGTCACAGACACCTGCTGACCGCCTGGAAGCATCCTATGGGCGATTAGGCTTCCTCACGGAAAGAGGAAGGTGTAAATTACTTGAGGCGACGGCAAGATCTGCGAATCATTCCAGGAAGGAAACATGTTTACGGGTATAATTGAGGCGCGAGGAGAGATAAAAGGCGTGGAACCCAGAGGCGACTTCGTAAGGATTCGCATCGCTTCGGACCTCGACCTATCGGACGTGAAAGAGGGGGACTCCATTTCTGTTGACGGGGCCTGTTTAACCGCGACCCTGGTCGATTCGTCGCGTTATGAGTTTGCTGCGGATGCCTCCCCGGAAACGCTTCGGGTGACAACTCTCGGTGTATTGAAAGCCGGTGCCCGGGTAAACCTGGAAAAAGCCATGCGGCTGGATTCACGACTCGGGGGACATATGGTGGCCGGCCACGTGGATTGTGTGGGGCAGATGATCGAGAAGCGTCCCACTGGCGAGGGGTTCCTTCTGGGATTTCTCGTGGACTCGGGGCGCTATCTGGTTGACAAGGGGAGTGTTGCTGTTGACGGGGTTAGCCTGACGGTGAATCGAGTGCAGGGTCAGCGCTTCTGGGTGATGATCATCCCGCATACTGCGCTGTTGACGGGGTTGACCGAAAAAAAGATCAATGATAGAGTTAATGTGGAATTTGACGTCATTGGAAAGTATATTGAAAAGTTCATTTCCGCGCGCGGAGGAAAGACCGGCGTAAACGAACAAACCCTTAGAGAGCATGGATTTATCTGAAGGAGGACGGCTTAATGAGCGTTCTGGTCGACATTGAAGAAGCCGCTGAAGAAATTAGACAAGGCCGAATGGTAATACTCGTTGATGACGAAGATCGTGAAAATGAAGGCGATCTCACTATGGCCGCTGAGAAGGTTACTCCAGAGGCCATCAACTTCATGACAAAATACGGCAGGGGCTTGCTGTGCCTCTCCATGACCCCGGAAAAGATCGAGTCCTTGGAACTCCCCATGATGGTTAATAACAACAAGTCCCCTTTTGGAACAGGCTTCACCGTCTCCATTGAGGCGGCTCAGGGAGTTACGACGGGTATTTCCGCTCACGACCGCGCGATAACTATTATCACCGCTGTGGACAAGGACGCCACACCCAAGGACCTGATTTCACCCGGTCACGTGTTTCCCCTGAGGGCGCGGAGCGGCGGTGTTCTGGTGCGGGCAGGACAGACCGAAGGGAGCGTGGATCTGGCGCGACTTGCGGGCTTTACTCCTGCCGGGGTGATTTGCGAAGTGATGAACGATGACGGCACGATGGCAAGGCTCCCTGACCTCATCGTCATGGCTGAGCGCCATGGACTCAAGATATGCACCATAAAGGATCTGATTCAGTACCGGATGCGCAACGAGAGGCTCGTCAGAAGAGGCGCGGAGACAACCCTCCCGACCGATTTCGGAGGGGATTTCAGGCTCATTGTGTACGAGAACGACGTTGATAAACATAACCACGTGGCCCTCGTTAAGGGCGAAATCGATCCGGACGAAGCAACTCTTGTCCGGGTCCATTCCGAGTGCCTGACCGGTGATGTTTTCGGCTCCAAGCGGTGTGACTGCGGGAGTCAGTTGGAAAAAGCCATGCACATGGTTGAAGAAGCCGGGAAGGGCGTCATCCTTTACATGCAACAGGAGGGCCGTGGCATCGGATTGCTCAACAAAATAAAAGCATACGCCCTTCAGGACCAGGGGTGTGACACCGTCGAGGCCAACTTGAGACTGGGCTTCAAACCTGACTTGAGAGATTACGGCATAGGAGCCCAGATGCTTGCGGACCTCGGAGTCCGCAAAATGCGCCTGATGACCAACAATCCCACCAAGATAGTGGGATTGGAGGGTTACGGCCTGGAGGTAGTGGAACAGGTACCCATAGTAGTCGAGCCGTGCGCCACGAATCTTCGCTATCTCAAGACCAAGAAAGACAAGATGGGTCACCTTTATGATCTCAAGAATCTACCGTGACGGTGGGCGCAGGGACACTTGGCAATAAACCTGCCCATTCGAATGAAACATCGGAGGCTGCATGACCAGACAGATCGAAGGAGGTCTCGATGCCCGCGGCTTGAAGGCAGCTCTAGTGGCAAGCCGCTTTAATGATTTTATTGTGTCTAGGTTGATTTCAGGCGCCATCGACGCTCTGGTGCGACACGGAGCTTCCGAGGGAGATATTACAATTGTGAGAGTCCCAGGGGCCTTCGAGATTCCTCAGGTAGTGTCCGCAATGGTTCGCACGGGAAAGCACGACGTTGTAGTAGCTCTGGGAGCCGTTATTAGAGGCTCGACCCCACACTTTGACTATATTGCAGCCGAGGTCGCCAAAGGAGTGGCCCAGACAGCTTTGCAAGCCTCTATTGCAGTGAGCTTTGGCGTGTTGACCACGGATACGATCGAACAGGCTATAGAGAGGGCGGGCTCCAAGGCAGGTAACAAAGGTGCCGAAGCAGCGATGTCCGCTATTGAGATGGCTAATCTTCTCAAGCAAATGTAATTGAAACCAGGTCTTCAGGGTCTGATAATATTTACATTTCTCTACGGAAACTCTTCAATTTCCAGTGCCTTCCAGACGCAAGACTCGTGAATTCGTACTTCAGGTGTTGTTCGCCGCTGATGCCAGGAAACAAGACCCGGCTGAGGCGTGGGACTTCCTGGAGGGACATTTCGAATCCGACCCGGAAGAAATCGTCAAGATGCATCGGGTCATGAAGGATTTTGCGCACGATCTCGTGTTGGCCGTATCCCGCGACTTGAAAGTCATCGACGAACTGATAGCCTATTTGTCCCACCATTGGAAGCTGCACCGGATAAACCGTGTGGACCGGAACATCCTGAGAATGGCTATTGCAGAGATTACCAATTTTCCGGAGATTCCGACCAGAGTTATCTTGAACGAGGCGGTTGAGATCGGGAAGAAGTACGGCGCCGACAATTCCTCGGCTTTTATCAACGGAATTCTGGACCGAATTCACAACTTGGAACCCCGGCCTTCTTCTATCGCACAATTGCACAAGATTATCACAGAACTTGACGAATACGGCACAACAGTCTAAAATTGTAATGTAATCTTCTGGCATCATAGTCAGAGGCAACAGCTCATGAGAATCCGCACCATCCATTGCTCGATCATAACTTTCCGCTTGCGTACTTTATGCACTCCCAGGCGGCTCGTGTTTGCCGCACTTATCGTTGTTTCTTGCTTTGGCCAGTCCCTTTGCTTTGAGGCCACAGCCCAAACCGGTGGCCAAGGTAAGTCTCAATCCTCTGAGGCAGGTGCCGTTCCGCCGAGTCAGAGCGTTGCTCCCATCGGAAACACCGGGTATATGGTCCCTTTACCAGAGATCAGGATGAATCGGATCATAGGGGACAAGCCTGCTCCCCCATCTACTCCGGCGCCGCCAAAGGAACCGTCCTCTGTCACGCCGGCCCCGGCGAAAGAACTTCCTCCGCGGGAGGAAGTGGGGCCGCCTCCGCCCGCGGAGCGTCCGACCTCACTGCCTGATGGGCCTGATGTTAACAAGTTGCCTTTTGAGCCGGTGGACCGTAGACCTGCGGTAGAGAAGCCTCAGGAGCCGGCACCTTACCAGGAGGCTCCTGACAAAGAGTACCGCCCTCCCGTGTTACAGTCCCCTGTAGTGCCGGAAGATATTATGGAGGCCCCTGCGCCTAAAAAAGAGCTTCTGGGCAAAAAGACCGCTCCTGTAATGCCGCCTTTGCTGAGCCTGGAACCTGTGAAAAGGCCTTCGAAGACTATGCCACTGGAATCGACCAAGGCGCAAGATGAAGCCGGCTCCAAGGAGGGGATACCACTTGATCCGCGTCGGGAGCTTGAAGCACTCCCTGCCGTAGAACCTGAAGCTCCAACTCATGAAGAACCCGCGAAAGGGGTTCAGGAGGAAGCGCCAAAGGAAGTATTGCCCCCACCGGAAGCCGCACCGCCACCGGAAGCTCCGGCCCCAGAAGCTTTGCCCGAACCTGACTTGAGAGAGCCGGTGCCTTCAGCCCTTACGCCTCCGTCCGTCGAGGAACCCGCGAAACCCGAACCAAGCCTTCCGCCTGTCGAGCGACCCGCTCCGCCCGCGAAAGAGGTCCTGCCTTCCCCCCTCGCACAGGAAGCCTTAAACAGCCTCGAAGTCAAGGAATACCTGAGAGAGACAGCTCCCGTGCTGGAGGAGCTCTCCCTGCTCATGACCAGGGCCCCGTCGCTGAACCTCGCCGATTACGACCCTTCCGACGCCGACGCCCCCATCGTGCCCAAGGAGATCTACCTGAAGATGGATTCAATGAAGAGGGAACTTCAGAACCTTGATTCGAAGACGTTCGCCATAATCCCCCCGCCCAAGTATGGCCCCTTTCATGCCGTGATACACGAATCAATAACGGAGACCTACCAAGCATGTGATGCCATAATCAGCTACCTGAATGAGAGAAACGACGAAAACCTACAGAAGATCATGGAACACCTGACCAAGGCCCGTGAACTCATCAGGAAGACCCGGAGCGCTCAGGGTTGAACAGAAGCGGCGCGGTTTAGGGCCTAGTGTGTGGATTTTTTTTCGATCCGACCTCGTTCCGGAGCCTTCTGAGACGTGGGGCTTTTCCAATTATTTGTCGTGCAGACGATTCTCGCCGGAATCTTTTGACATATTGTCAAAAAAGTTGACATGATCGAGATTAGACGGCATCATCAGATCTTTCCATCCCTTCAATAATGTCTCACTATATCAAGCAATTGGTCTGCTCCACCGCGTGCTAGATTTGGCACGACCATTGCTATTAATAAGTAATTTTGGGTGTCCGGCGGGAAAAGGTTACCGTAGAGGCTGTCGGGTCAAACTCTCATCACGAAGCATGCCTGACTAAAAGTATTTTCCCGCCGGCTACTTATACACAAAATGAGTCTAATACTACCCCGAAACGGCTGTTAGCCGGGGGTAGACTTGCACCGGAGGAAATGGATAATGAAAAAGCTAGTTTTATCGTTGACTCTCATGGCGTTTATTTTGCCCGCCGGCTTTGTGCTAGCAGGTGGAGGCGAGGATGGCAACCGGGACTCGCTACGGCAAGCCTGGAAGGCCGTACAAGCGGAAGAAAAAAAAGCGGCTGCCGCTGCAAAGGACCTCACCGAGAAGGCCACCGCCGCTTTGGCCTCACTCAAGGCCAATACTCCTAGGAGGCTGTCGGACTTAACCTGACCGGCCCCCATTTTAGCGACACATATTTGTTCAAGATACTGATATTATGGGAGTTAGTAGCATTTTGCGCTTGCATTGAACAGCCGTTCCATTGTATA
>JBKQMK010000626.1:0-3755 GCA_052146735.1 Desulfomonilaceae bacterium
GGTCGAAGAATTTTCAACATACTGAAATTACATAAGACTAAGTAGAGATGGATTTTTGTACTAAGTAGTTGCATTCTAGTTCGGCGGAACCCCTGTTGCTAAAAAATCCCTTGTTTATTATGATAAATTAAATTGTTGATTTCCCTTTTCACTTGACGAGAAGCACACTGAACGGAGGTTTCAGTACTGCTCATGAGCGCTGGGCCTATACGAAGAGGGGAGTCGGGGCAAAGGGCGACATTACGAATTTCATCGTGTGAATCGATGACGTGCCTTCTTGATGTCTAGGTAAAGGAGAATTCTTCTGCTAGTGACAAAACTCATTCCATATCATTTTGGCTCCGTGAGGCGACTAACGAGCCTCGGGCTGGGATTGAGGCCATATCTGACACTCCGCAAGCTAATCAATTTGGTGAGGTGCGAAGTGGAAAAGCTGCGACGGGTGGCCCGGCCTACTTCATTCCCGTTAGTGGCCATTGTTGATGTTAATAGCCGCTGCAACTTGCAATGCCCTTATTGCCCCACAGGGGCTCACCGCAACAGCGGACGCACGCAGAGCCTTATCGATCCGTCGATAGTTCAGCGGTTGGCGGAAGAACTCGGCCAATATCTGATGAGCGCACATCTGTTCAATTGGGGTGAACCTCTGCTCCATCCTCAAATTGCAGCAATGGTGAACATGTTTCATGTACGTGGCGTATTCACTGCCATATCGAGCAATTTGAATGTCGGCCGAAAGCAGGTTTTGGAAGAACTATGCGATGCCGGACTCGATCACCTGGCTGTCAGCATCAGCGGCGGTTCGCAGGAGATTTATGAACAGTATCACCGCACGGGCAAGCTCGCATTGGTGTTGGACAATACAAGGCACATCGTTGAATATAAGAAAAGAAAACACGTCAGGAACCCGGTGGTGGAGTGGAAGTTCTTAGCATTTAGTCATAATTTGCAGGAAGTTGAATCCGCGCGAAAGTTGGCCAGAGAACTCGGTGTGGATCTCTTCAGATGGGTGCATGCCGGCGGTCCTGACGAAGCGCTAGTCCAGGGGAAAGCTAACGCTGGACACCACATTTCTGAGAAGTTTTGTCATCAGCTCTGGCACGCTGTGGTCTTGCAGTCCGATGGCGGGATAGCGCCTTGCTGCTATTTGTACTTCAAGCAAGATGACGTGGGAGAGTATTCAGGAGACACCATCGCAAAAATTCGCCAAAACAAGGCATTTACGACTGCTAGATCCCTGTTTGACACTCAATCAGCCGATAACCTGCCCACTGATTTGCAGCATCCTTGCCTAAAATGCGGCGTCGTTCACGAGCAGCCCCATTTGCGAAATTATCTCAAGTCTAATCCAAATGCGATCAAGGGGCATCGGACAGGCGGAGCCTGAAAGTTCGACAGCGTCGCTCATACATGCGGAGCCTTTCCGATTGGCAGGGCCTGCTTGGCCTGCTAACAGAGAATCAAACGCTTGCATGGAGGCCGGCTTAGCCCCTGAGAGTGGCCCTTTACGAGTGTCCGACCCATCGGAACCCGTAGCCGAATCCAGGAAACCGAGCGCTCAATGGTTTGATAGGAAGTGGATGATAACCGTCACCAGCACTTTGGCCGAGGTGGGGACCGCGACTTCGGACGACCAGAATAAGGCATTGTGCCTGCTGACTCGCGGCACCGGCCGATTAGCGAATTTAAAGGGTCAGTATTCGATAGAGCCATGCAAGGCGATGGAATATCCACCATTCGAGACGTGACCGAGGAGTCGGCATGCTCAGAAATGGACAAGGAAATCCTTGAGTTCGGTATTAGCTCGATGATGATTGCGCCACTGCGCTTTCAGGGAGAGCTAATTGGAGCGTTGAACCTTGGTTCGCCCAACCCGGATGACTTCGGTCCCGGTGAGGAGTTGGTTTTGAGCCAGATCCTTCCTCTGTTCTCAATGGCTCTTAAGAGGTCGCTAGATGACCTTGAACACAACGTGGAAGCTGTTATTAAGCAAAAGTGCACCGCTGTTCACCCGTCTGTGGAGTGGCGTTTCCGAGGGGCCGCACTTCGCCACTTGGAGCGATCCGGAAACGGGGGGTCATCTGAATTGGAACCCATAGTCTTCAGGGACGTCTTCCCCTTGTACGGCGCATCAGATGTCCGGGGCTCCTCCGAGGCTCGAAACCGGGCCATCCAGTCGGACCTTGCTGAGCATCTCGAATTGGCTCTTCAAGTAGTCCACTCTGCTGCAGAAGCCAGATCTCTTCCCATTCTAAGTGAGGCGTCCTATCGAACCGAACGACACCTGGAGATGATTCGCAATGGGTTCGGCACCGGAGATCAGACGTTGATCCTGAAGTTCCTTCGGAACGAGCTGGAACCGCTATTTCCACTGCTGCGGGGTTTCGGACCCGGAGTGTCAGACCGCATCGAGGCCTATGCGCAGGCCATGGACACCACCGTTGGAACGGTTTATCGTGAGCGCAGGGATTTTGAGCGAAGCATTTCTTTATTCAATCAACGCATTTCTACCTACCTTGAACGGGAAGAAGCTCATGCACAGCCCGTGTTTCCGCACTATTTCAATAAGCATCAGACTGACGGAGTGGATTACATAATCTATGCGGGTGAGTCCATGGTGGAAAACGGAGCCTTCGATGCGCTCTACGTGAGAAACCTTCGTCTCTGGCAGCTAATGGTTGCTTGCGGCATCGCCTGGCACGCGGAGGACATCCGCAAGTCTCTGAAGTTCACACTGGATGCCACCCACCTAATACTCGTCAGTCACAGCCCCGTATCCATAAGATTCCGATTTGATGAAAAACGCTTCGATGTTGACGGAGCCTATGACGTCGGCCATGAGATTATCCGGTCTCGCATAGACAAGGCCATGGTCAAAGGCCGAAACGAACGGCTGACTCAACCTGGGAAGATCGCCATTGTCTATTCAAGGCCTAATGAGTATCAGGAGATGACCCATCACATTGATTTCCTTCAGGGCATGGGCTACCTCGATGATGACCTTGAATCCCTGGAACTCGATGATCTACCAGGCGTTCAAGGCTTGATGGCCCTACGAGTAGGCGTAAGCCTTCAGTCCGCGGTGTTGGCGGAAAAAGCCGGTAGCGTAATCGCCACAGAAATAGCTGCCGAAACTCACAAGCCTGAGAAAGTGAGGGTGATTTCACTATTGGCCAAATGAACGAGTGTTAGACCAGAGCCCAAACAGCCCACCTGAAAATCAGTGTCGCACGATCCGGATTTATGACGCGGAACGCTCGAAAGAGCTTGTCCTCATAGCTGAAGCTCTTCGTATCCCAGTGTTCCAGTTGGCTGGAACATAGGGATTTACCAGGGCCACATTCTCCGGCAAGGACACGACCTCCTGAGAACTCAGTAGAGCGGCGATCCGGGTCGGGCAAGG
This sequence comes from Desulfomonilaceae bacterium, assembly GCA_052146735.1. Taxonomy (GTDB): domain Bacteria; phylum Desulfobacterota; class Desulfomonilia; order Desulfomonilales; family Desulfomonilaceae; genus CAWBBA01. The sequence goes on from JBKQMK010000626.1 coordinate 3,404, forward strand.
GTGTTAGATAGTAGACGCAAAGCTACATGCCCTGCTTCCTCGTAAGAGCGAATATACCCAGGTGCTGGTGAAGATTTCCATTGCTCTAATCCAGAACTTTAGCTCTGTACCTCGGTTTACACACAGATAGAAATGTCTATATATATATGAAGCTATTTCAGGTTGCTCATTAATTCATGCAGGCTGACAATTGCAAAGCCGGAGGCCATATCGCTGATTCCGTATGGTATTACCAGCATATCACGATGAATAAGCGCGCCGCAGGAATATACCACGTTGGGTACGTAGCCGCTTCGTTCTTCCTCGATAGGACTCATAAGAGGTTCTTTTAATCGCGCCACTACTTTTGAAG
>JBKQMK010000627.1:0-7875 GCA_052146735.1 Desulfomonilaceae bacterium
GCCAAGACTGCTGCTCCAAGAATTGCGACGGCGTGAACTTTCCCTCTCCCCTGATCGATTTACTCCGTCCAGACCAAAGGGTACTCTCGTAACTATGTGGATGCCCATACCGTGAAAAAGATTCCGATCTGGGAAAATGACTTGCCCCCAACAACTGTCCAGGTTCTTAGCCGGGGCTCACCGAATTGCGTGCCAATGTGAATAGATTGCTTTTCCTATCATCACACGTTCCGATTTTGATTTGGCTGCCTGCCGTGCCGCACTGTCCGACTTGCCCCTGCCAACAAGTCCTACAGCGTGCTCCTTTTATGTGCTTCCGCCTGCATCTTCCCTTCTTCTTTATACTTTGACGGTGGGAAAATCCTTGAGGGACCAATCCAAGTTCCTCCCATTCAGTTATCACCGTTCCGATCCTCTTTGCGAGCGACCCAAACCAAATGCTGACCCAGAGAGCCGATCACCGGCAATCTTGTGATGAGCGCCTCCAATGGAGCCACGTATTTTCTTACCCGTTCCAGGTCTCCCTGGAAAAGCAGTTCTATGACGAGATACGGAAAGACCTCCACTTCGAAGCTCTCCCTGCGGATGACCGTGAAACCGGCATCCTGCAGCAAACGGCCTAGCTGCTGTCGGGAGAAGTTGAAGTGCACACCGTACTCCGGCTCCGGCCTTCTCCAGTTGTATTCGAACTTGGCGTGCAGGCTGTGGTACGTAGGAAGCACGCGGTCGTCCAACAAGCTGAGGATTTTCTCCAGGACTATGAAGGGGTTATTGCTGTAAGCCAGGTTGTGGCAGCTGGGCACTGTTATGATGAGAATCCCTGCCTCACACAGCAACTCATGACAAGCCGTCAGGCACTCATTCGGGCGGATCAGGTGTTCTAGGGTTTCCGTCATCACGATACAGTTGAAGCTGCGCGGCCGCAACGGCGGGCACGCAGCGTCCGCGCAAACGAAATCGATGTTTCTTGGGAGATCACGCGCCAGCGAATCGTTCTTGGCCCAGGCCAGCTTGAGTTCGTCCAAGTCAAGGGCCACTACCGGCCGATTGAGTCGCTCCGAAACATACACGGTGTTCTTACCGAACCCGCAACCCATATCCAGCACCCTTTCCGCATCTCCCAGGAAAACGTTCAGCAGGGCTTGCACTCGTTCATATCTGACGAAATAGAAGTACCGGTCCACACCGGTGCGAACCATGGCGCGTTTTTCCGGACTGTTGTAATCGAGGCGCTGTGTGTATTCCTTTTCAAGGGCCCTGATCAGGCTCAGGGTCATCCGGCCGCGAACAGGCTCGGAACGGCTGAAATTCAAGACGGCTTCACGCCGGTACCACGCATATGACAAGAAGAACAGGCAAACCGAACAAGCAGCCAGGAAATGGGTTCCCCACCAGGTCAGGTCCAGGGCTAGAACCACTCCTGCCAACAACTCACCGCCGCGTCGTTTGAATCGACTAGAGAATCTCATAGGCCTATTCAGACATCCGCAAGAGGATGCCGCTCTTTTTGGCGTGGCGCAGGGAGTGGATAAGAGCCAGCGCTGCCAGGGCAAGATACGCCGTCACCAGCGCATAGCCTGTGACTGCAGGATGAGCGCTGGTCGGCGCGAATCCGTAGAACGAGCGAAAATACTCCAGGAAATACGTGAGGGGAATCAACCCGGAGAGCATCTTAAAGGGGCCGGGCAGCACCTCCACCGGGTAGTAGATGCCACTGAGCAGAATCAGTACGCTCACGATGGAGTTGGCCGCAACGTGGGATCGCCCTCCCAAACGAAAAGCCAACGCGCAGACCAACGCGCCCACTACGGCCGACATTAGGGTCAAGCCGCCAAAGAAGATGAGGAGCGGCAATGGTCCAGGTTGCAGAAAACGGAAGTCGAAAGCGTACGCGCTGAACACCGACAAGAGAGCGAAGACGAGAACCGAGTGCGCCACTCCCATAGTCCATGTTCCGATAATAATGTGGAACACGGTAATTGGAGCGGCCATCTCATGTTTGAGGCTTTTATTCCAAATGCTGTACAAGACCAGGTAGGAGATGTCCAATTGGCCTATCTGCACCACGCTGAGAGCAATGACGCCAATGAGAATGAATGCAGTCTTCTGGGATTCCAGGGACAGGAATCGGGTCAACAGTCCGACCGATACCAGCCCGACGACCGGCCAGAAAAGGATCTCGAATATGTGATACACCCTTTTCTTGGTGATCAGCCAGATCTTGTAAAAGAAACCCTCAATCTGAATGAGATCGGTTTGCCAGTTCAAGGAAGGCGTCTCCCAATGTGGGGCTGGTTACCTCCACACTTCCGATGATCACACCCACGGCCAGCGTGGCCGCCAGAAGGGAATTCAGGTCTTCCATCCCGGGCTCAATACGGCAGATCATTTGCTCGTCATTGGCCTCGATAAGAGTATAACCCGAGAGACCGGCCACTACGCCAGCCATTTGCCCCAGATTCCGGCCTTGGATGATCAGCCTCTTCTGAAACGGAACGCTGTTCTTGAGGTCTTCAGCCCTGCCGATCCTGATGATCCGGCCTTCCTTGAGAAAAGCGATATTGTCGCTCAACTGCTCGGCCTCATCCATCTGGTGCGTGGTGAGTATGATTGTCGCCCCACTTTCCCTCTGCCACCGGACGAGGCGTGACCTGATCAACCGAGCCACTGCAGGATCCACACCACTGGTCGGTTCGTCGAGAAAAAGGATCTTGGGCGCGTTGATCAGGGACTTGGCCAGCGCCAGCCGCTGTTTGAATCCTGTAGAGAGTTGATTGAACGGCACGTCCCAGTACCGCTCCAGATCAAAGAAGGAAGTCAATTCCTCCGCCACTCGTACGCGTTCTTTCTTGGGCAGGCCGTAGAGCATACCGAAGTAGTTGAGGGTCTCCCGGACCGTGAAATTGTCCGGCAAGTTCGCATGGCCACCTGCGAAGTTCACCTCCGCTCGAATCTTACGCCGCTGTTTGATCAGATCCAATCCCAGGACCCTTCCACTCCCGGCGTCAGGATAAAGGAGGCCGGCCAGAATCGCGATAAGCGTGGTCTTCCCCGCGGCGTTGGGCCCGAGAATGCAGAATATGGCCCCGCTACTGATGGTCAGATCAATTCCCTTCAGCGCGTGGACAGGGGGCTTTCCCCAGACAGAAGGATAGAACTTCTCAATGAGCCGGACGTCAACTGCAGAATGCGCTCTCGGAGAAGGGCCCTTTTTGAAAGAAGGGCCTTCCCCCGACCCCCCGTTCCAAGAAACTTTCATTCCGCTGGGGCTCCCTCTGGCCGCCGCGGGGCTTTCTGGGGTCTTGCACCGCAGCGCTTTCTTTGATCGTTGTGCCCCAATGGGGTCACGTCGGATGAAATCACTTGTAACCGAATCCGCGAAACCGCTACTAAGTAAAGAACAGCTGAAGTCACCCACGCTCGACCGGTTACTCCTTGATCTGGTAGTCGCTCAGCTTTATTTCTTTGAATGTCACCCGCTCGAACTTCTCTGTCCTGGGGAAAGGCGCTGTGGCGTCCATTCCCATCTTGGTGACGGTGCCACCTTTGCCGTCCGGGTTGATTTTGACCATGGGGTTGAGGATGTGTCCAACCTGATTCGGCAGAATGATCAGGTTGGTGTCCGGGTTGAAACGCGTGGTTACAGCCCATTGCACGTCAATGGGATCGTAGAGGTTGACGTCGGTGTCTACCGCCACCACCCACTGCAGGGGAGGGAAAGCCTTGAATGTTTCGGTGACGGCATCCCGGCCGACCTTTTCGCCGTCCTTGTCCACCTGAACGACCGCGCCGTAGAAGCCGCATCCGCCAGGGGCCAAGTAGACCGCCTTGAGTTGGGGCACGGTCTTCTTGACCGTTGCGAATATCTTGGCTTCGGCAGTGAATCCCACCGCGTTCCAGACCTCCTGGCCAGAGAGCACCGTATGAAAAACTGGATTCTTGCGGTGCGTGATGGCCTTTATTCTCATGACCCACCGCTTGTCTTTGCCGGCATAGTAGCCGGTGACCTCAGCAAAGGGGCCTTCGTTCTCCCTGACGTTGGGCAGGATCTCGGCCTCGATCACGAACTGGGCATCGGCATAGGCCGGCACGTCAACAGTCTGAGCCTTGATGAAATTGATCGGGCGTCCGACCACGCGGTTGGCGATCTTGTACTTGCCGTCTCCTTGGCGCGGTATTGCCGAATTAAGCCACGGCGCCAACCCTAACCCGTTGTTGATGGTCACTTGCAGAGGTTGATTTCTCTTCTGCATCATCTCCACAAAGTCGCCCAGGTGCCTGTCCGGGTCGATCAGGAAGGTGGCCCGGTCTTTCCCGGTGATCATAATCCTGTGAATCGAGATGTTCAGGACGCCGGTATCGGGATTCTTGACCATCACCACCGAGGAGTCGAAATACCTTCCCCCGTCCTTTAACGCGTGAACAGGAACAGGGATCTTTAGAAGGTCCACGTCCTTCTCAACCACCTCATTGGCGGGCCCTTTTTCCAGAATGCTAGACTCCATGGCTTCGGGGTTCTTCTTCCACGCGCCTATGCCGTTGGCGATGACGAAGGGCACCTGCTCCTTGGCCACACCGAACAGACTCCCCACCGTATCTCGATTCCAGAGCAGGCCGATGAATACGGGGTACTGGCTATCCTTGACCTTCTCGAAAAGTACGCACTTCTTTCCCTCGTACTTCTTTGCAATGCCGGCCAGTTCGTGTACCGGGTCCACCTCAGACTTTACTCGAACCAGGTTGCCGGTTTTTTCCAGGTATTCTATGCATGCCGTGAGGTCCACCAGACGATTGGCCACATCAACCGGCATTTTGGCCTCCTCCGAGGCCCACCCCGCGTCCGGCGCACAGAAACAAGAAAGCGACAAGGTCAGAACGGTAACCAGACCGATCACAGAAAAAGCGACTCCTGTTTTCACGACACTTCCCTCCTGATATTCCTAGCGTTGTAATACCAATTCGCTTTCAAGAAGTTAACATCGCACCGTTTCTGGTTCCGGGGTCCCCTTCGCTGCGGTCATCAGCACTTGAACGTTCGCTCCGGTGATCCCTGAACCCCCTTCCCGCCGGGGTTCTTACTCGTTTGAGAGCGAATTGGCATAACCTCGTACAAACCCTATGGTAACTGTACACTACATTCCGAGAAACGCCTTTCTTATTTTGTCCGAATGAAGGAATTCCTTGGATGGGCCGTGTTTGGTGATGCGTCCTGTTTGGAGGTGATAAGCTCGGGCTGAGATTTCCAGGGTTTCTCGACCGTCTTGTTCCACCAGAAGGATGGTCAGTCCCTGTTCCTCGAGTCGTCTGACCGTGTCCAGGACTTCGTCCAACAGCATTGGGGCCAGTCCCAGCTAAGGTTCGTCCAACATGAGCACTCGTGGGTTGCTCATCAGTCCTCGGCCGATGGCCACTATTTGTGGTTCGCCCCGGACATGGTGGCGGTAGCCTGGTTTCGGCGCCGTTCCAGGACGGGAAACAGGTTGTAGACGAATTGGAGATTGGCCTGCTTCCGCTCACGCTCCTCTACAATGTAGGCCCCCAGCATGAGGTTTTCTTCAACCGACAGGCGTTTGAACAGTTTCCTGTAGGATAGAGGGAATCGATAGTGTCACCTTGTGTGTAGCTAAAGCTGAGCGGATGAAAGACGATTTTGGTCGTTAAGATAGGTCGGAGTGTGTATTAAAGTGCTCCTAACCTCACCTGCTCGCCTTTCTCCGTCGCTTTGAACCTTGTGCCAAGAGATTTCTCAATCTTGTTTGATTGATCTTATTTCTAACGATTTCCAGAGCCTTCTCCCCTTCAATGTTTCTGCGGTTTGCGTCAGCTCCTCGTTCGATCAGCAGTCTGGCCAGATCATCAGCTTTGAACCACCTCGCTCGAATTAAGGGTGTGTCGCCAGAATAATCGGTAGCATCCACGTTTGCACCGTGATCCAACAGGATCAAGCTGATTCTCAACCTTGTTTGCAAAGGAGCGAACACTGCCGCTGCCAAAGGGGTTGCTCCACCTGCATCTCGCTGGTTAACATTGGCTCCCTGTGCCACCAGGAGTCTAACCAATCCAATGTTTCCCCTAGAAATCGCTACTCCAAGCGCGCTGCTACTGGCAAAGTTCTTGTCCACTGCGTTCGGATTCGCTCCTCGTTGCAACAAGTCTGTTACCTTCTTGACACTGCCGACATCGACCGCGGCAATGAATTCTGCATCGGATGGTTTGGGTATCGTGATTGGTTCAACCTGTGGTTTTCTAAATGATCGTAAACTTCCCATAGTAAGTACTCCTTTATTCGATAGTGATAATGATTAGAGGTCAGGGATTTCCTGTCCTAGTTCGAAAGACGATTTTGTTTGTAAATATAGGATGGGAAAGGTTAGGCCTGTAATATTAGTGAGCTATTGCCCATGTGATATCCCAGGCGTGGAAGCAGAGGCACCTGAGGAGACGGGATATTGAAAGGAGAAAAGGAGCGCGCCGGAAGATGAAGATGTGTCTCGTCCAGGCTAGGCGCACCACTCTATGCACACGAGTGGAGTTCGAGGAATTTTAGTGTTCCAGTCTACTGGAACATTGGGATACGAAGAGCCTCAGTTCTCAGAGAAGTTCGTTGGAGCACCCAGCGGCAGAAATCCGCGTAATTCGACACTGATTTTCAGGAGGGCTGTTAGTTTTCTGTGATGACCTGGGACGCTGGTAGTGTCTTACTCGTTAGAGCCTTTGAGGCATCAGAGTGAGTCATTAAAGGGAAGCCCATTGATGCGCTTTCAGACTGCATTTCGGTGTGCAGCCGCGGCTAAGATTGTGTTTCGAGCCCTTACCGTGCGATGATTTGCCGAAAAAAAGAACAGGACAGGCTTTGTCATCAACGTGAGGACGATTTATGCATAGGGAACCGGCATCTGTTTGCGGGGTCACAAGAGTTGTGCAATCATCGTCAAGCGGAAGGCTGACGCCATATGACTCGATTTTTAATGACCGCATTTATTGCACTCCTCGGCGTCGCGGGAGCGAATGCGGGAGACAATTGGGCTAGACACACGGTTGACCTTGACGAGCCAGGCGCTCTTGAAGCCCTACAGCGGGACAACCCGGCGCATTACGAGGAGATCCATAAGATTATGGATGACCTCTCTTGGAAACCGGACTCAGAGATTCCTGGTTGGATTCAAACGCACAGCAAGGTGCGCAACTTCTCCTACACGAGTTTCCGCGACGGATCAGTTTTACTAACCTCCTATCCTCCGAAGAAGGGACTTTCTTTCACTCTGGACGGCACGCTCTATCGGACACTTGTGACTATGGTACACGTGGACACGAAGATCGTTCCGGTCCGAGGGGGAGTTGTACCATTGTCGGTCAGGCAAAAGGGGACCGGGGAGGGACAAGTAAACGGGACCGACCTGGTTCAAATTAAAGAATGAAACTCCAGGAGGACTGACGAACCACCATTTTCTTCTTCACCAGAATTGTCCATCCCGCCCATGCCGCCGGTAGCAACACGATGCCTCTGCAACCCGCTCCTGAAACGCGTGGGGAGACGTAGGTTGTTCTTTGCAAGGCCGTATGGAAGAATCTCAAGAAGGGCGGGATTCAAAACCGTGGGACAGGGGGTTGAGATGATTCACAGGATCTCTTTCCTATTCTGCGCACTCTTATTCTTCGGGCTTTTCGGTGGCCAAAGCCTGTTTTGCTCGGAAACCAAGGGAGGACAAGTCATGAATATGGAAGTGAAGAGCACAGCCTTTCAAGACGGAGCAATGATACCGAAGCTGTACACATGTGACGGTCAAGACATTTCTCCTCCACTCTCCTGGAGCGGCGTGCCTGCCGAGGCGAAAAGTATTGCTCTGATCATGGATGATCCGGATGCACCACGGG
>JBKQMK010000628.1:0-4444 GCA_052146735.1 Desulfomonilaceae bacterium
CGAACAGGGAGCAATGTTCGCCGTGGATGGCGGCCTTGTGTCACGTTTGCGTACTGACCTCGAACGGCTGACGGAAAAGAAATGATACCATTTAGCTCTCAGACGGTAAGAATCGGCCAAGAGCAACAACAAGAACAATGGCACCCATCTCACGAGGAAAGTTGTGTTGGACGAGTTAAATGACCCCCGGCAAAGCCGGGGGCTTATTCCTGTTAGCCCCCCAAGGGGGACAGATCATGAGTCCCCTGAAGGGGACGGCTCGTCATGAATTAAGTTGAGTTGTTCGAGCCGTACGTCTTCGGCATCCTGTTCACGGATGTACTTTCTTACTGCCTCCTCGTCCAATCCCACGGTTGAGACGTAGTATCCGCGAGCCCAAAAGCTTTCTCCTGCGAAGTTTCGCTTTCTCCTTGTGAAATTCCTTGCAATTGAGATTGCACTCTTGCCCTTGATGTATCCGATCACGCTGGACACCGCAAACTTGGTTGGAATACTCATGCATATGTGAATATGATCCGAGCATAGGTGTCCCTCCAATATTCGCGATTCCTTTTGCCGAGCCAACTCATGAAATATCTCCCCGAGATATTTCCGGACGGTACCGTAGATCTGTTTTCTGCGCCGCTTGGGAATGAAAACCACATGATACTTGCAATCCCATTTTGTGTGGTTTAGGCTCTGATAGTCTTTCATGAAAACCTCCCAGAATTGAAATTTGGTGTGTTCTGGGAGGTTGCCCCTTACTGCCTCACACGGTCAAACCTTGGGGAGTCACCCCGGCAAAGCCGGGGGCTTACCTTTTTCTGGTTACGACGAGGACGCTCACCGTCTCTGTATCTTGCACCTTTTGGCAAGCATCGACTATTTCATCGATCATCTCCTGATGGGTGAAGGCGTTTCGAATATCTGGTCGATTCAATGTGAGAACTGCAATGGCGTCTCTTTGTTCGAATTTGATCTCTCGGTATTCTGCTCGTTCCGCATGTTCAGTTATTCCCGGGCGATGTAGTGATCGGCTTTCCTCTTTTCGGGCCTTCTGTTCATCACTTTCAGCCATCTGGTCTCTCATCTATTTTCTTGCTCCCCAGAGCATCCTAGTCTCCTGCTTCTCTTTGGGCCTGCGCTCTCGAAATGACAGGCTGCCGGCGTGTGCTCACTGTTGCCTCAATTTCCAACGCGGGTACTATAGCATTCGCTAAGCTTATTTCATTTTGCAGCCATTATCAGCGGGACCAGAGAACTTCTTCCGGCCCAAAGCTTAGGACAGGATCCCAACCTCTGATCACTCTGCCTCCTTTCAATCTGAGAGCCTGGGCAGTCTGACCGCCGACGAGCCTGAACAAAGCTTGATGGTCCTCCGGTCGAATAGTGACCCTTCCCAGAGGAGCGTCGAATTCAAGCCCCTCCAACGCCCTCACCAGGGCGTCAGGGGAAGTATTGCCAGCACGCTTGGCAGCCTCGCTGTACGCCATTACACCCGTGTACGCCGTGGCGGCCATATAAGAAGGAGGCACTCCGGCGAAGCGCTTTTGGTATCGGTTAACAAAAGATTCATTTGCTGTGCCAGTCTTCGCCTGAAACCAATATGGATTGATGAACCAAATTCCTTTGGGCATCCCCAGTCCCAGAGGCAAGAAAACATCCATTGATCCGGCCACCGTCATGATAATTACACGCTTGTCAATGAAAAACCCTTCCTGGCTGGCTTGCTTGAATAAATCGAGAGCATTACCTCCCCAGAGAGAGACAACTACGCCATCGGCCTGGGAATCCATTACTTTTCTAATATGAGGTACCCAGTCTGTGGTGACCATTGGAGCAAAGACGATGTCTGACGTCGGCAGGAACGTGGCGTCACTGCGTGCCTTGGACAGATGGCGCTGAAAAAGCTCCCAGGTTTCATGTCCCAGTAGATAATCCGGCCCTATGGTAGTCCATTTTCTGGCTTTGGTCTGGGCTGCAATCAGAGCCGCCGATTTGAGCTGCTGGTCCGTTGTGCACGTCACCCGAAAGGTGTATCTGTTGCACTTTTCGCCGGTTACCAGTGGTGTTGTAGCCGTCGTTATGATCAAGGGAATCTTGAGTTCCGCAGCCAGAGGAGCAATGGCTTCAGCCACGGAACTCGTAACTATGCCGATGATGGCGTCCACACGATCTTTTTGAACGAGTCTCTTGGCCAGTTCCAAAGCAATTTCAGGCTTGCCTTGGTCGTCTTCAAAAATGCCTACCACTTTTCTCCCGTTTACTCCTCCCGACGAGTTGATATTTTCAATAGCTAATTCTGCTCCATTTTTGGCCACGTCACCGAAAACGGTGCCCCGTCCTGAAAGGACATACATGAAACCGATTCTAATAGGATCCTGCGCGAGTGCTGGCGACGAACAGAAAAGGATGACTGCCACAAGTAGAAGAACACATCTTTTCATGATACCCCCTCATTTGAATACTCAAGGCCCTCTTATCCCCACTTGACCAGCGTCGGACACGGAGATGGTACCGATCATCCGCGTGATTGAAGCTTTTGGTGCAGCGATTCTGGGCACCGTTGTCAACGCAAGAGACTTCTATTGCATTTGCCAAAAGTCTTGTCCGATTCTTGCGTTCGGAAGACGTCCCAAACGCAACCATAGTTCGTGGGGCCGGCGTCTGGTCTGTCTACGCAAGACGGGCAAGGTGCCCGTCCCTCATTTGATGATAGTCGGTTGGTCCAATGAGAGTTTTTTCTGAAAATCATTCCAGAAGTCGTCCTCGGACTTTTTCCAATCAGACCCGAATCGTGATTCAAATAGAGATGCCAACTGGTCCAGGGTCCTCTTCCACGCGGATTGGTAGCTTAGTTTCAGAACGTCTTCCAAAAATGGAACCAAAGACGGGAGCAAATCTTTTGGAAGATAAGCCCTCGCTCCTAGCTCGATAGACTTCTTGAGCGCCTCCTGACTCACGGCATGGGCTGTGAGCATGACTGCCAGCAATCCTTCGAGGGAAGCGATTTGTAATAATTCGAAACCTCTAACACCCATAATGTCGAGGATGACGAGATCGTACGTATAAGAGACCAGCAGTTGCCTCGCTTTTTCGAAGGTCGTGGCAGTATGCAACGTCACATCAGGGCATTCAGAAAGCAGTTCCTGGATGGTTTCCAACACGTCCGGTTCATCATCCACAGCCAGCACCAGCTTGTCTTTCCATATTTCAGATTGAGCCATTTCCGCTTCTCACATTTTGAATTGAATCGACTGCCCCAAACTTGCGAAAAAACGATGGCGAATTCACGTTGCCTTACCAATTTCCTTCAACAGTGATGGATGGCAAAGGTAGAATGACTTCAGTTTCACCCTTTCTTACCTTTTTCCATCTTGCGGCGCTCCTCGTCCCTGATCTCCCTTCGCAGGAGTTTGCCCACCTTGGACTTGGGCAGCATGTCACGGAACTCAATATACGATGGCACCTTGTACGAGGCGAGACGCTCTGAACAAAACTTTATCAACTCGGCCGCTCCCACACCTTTCGCGTCGTCCTTCATTACAACAATAGCCTTGATACGTTCGCCCACCTTCTGGTCTGGGACTCCCACCACGCAGGCCCCCACAACCACCGGGTGATCTTGTAGGACAGCCTCGACTTCCGACGCAGATACGCGGTATCCTTTATGTTTGAGAATGTCGGCAGATCGTTCGACGTAAAAGATCTCGCCGTTGTCTCCGGCTCGCACAAAATCGCCTGTCCGGTAATAGATCTCGCCCGCGATAGGCATGAAGGACGCTTCTGATTCATCAGGCTTATTCACGTACTCCTTGAGAGTGAACTCCGAGGTGACCAGAAGCTCCCCAACTTCACCGGGAGGTGCGTCCTCCAGTGTGGCGGGGTCGACGATCTTGACCTTTCTGGATGGTAAGGGAATCCCTATGGACATGGGGTTAGGTTCGCCTGCGTCCGGCCGAGAATAGGTTACGTGTCCGGCCTCGGTTGAACCGTAGACCTGATAGATGGAGACTCCGACACGTTGCTTCCACCGGGACAGGACTTCTCTAGGCAGGACGTCGCCTCCGCAATAGCAGTACGTCAGCGAGCTGAGGTCATATGTCGCTTGACGGTCGTTTTCCAGGATCATGCGGTAGAGAGCGGGAACGCCCAACATCATGCGCACGTGATACCTTTCTATAGCAGCCAGGATGGCATCCACTTGAGGCACCGGCATCAAAACAGTTGTATTCCCCTGATTGAGTCCCACGGCCATCATTAGTCCCAGGGCCATAATGTGGAACAAAGGGTTGACAGCGATGTACACGTCTTCGCCGGGCCTCAGGTGACCAGCGAAAACGTGGTCGCTGACATCATTGACGTAGGAAGTGTGCCCCCAGTGGTTGCCGGGTACCCCTTTAGGAAAGCCCGTAGTGCCCCCCGTGTACAAAATGTAGGAAAGATCCGTCTGGGGCTCGATTTC
>JBKQMK010000629.1:0-4533 GCA_052146735.1 Desulfomonilaceae bacterium
TCGTACCGGTCATGACAGGGGAGGCACGGCGCTATGCCAACTATTCTTCGGATCTCCTCCTGATTGAATCCTCGTGACAGCCGATGAGACGTGCCCTGGAGAACGTTCCCTGAACTGTCGACCACTGAATCAATGGGGAACGGTATCTTTAAGCCTGAAGCCTGAGAATCGTATATACGTTGCACTTCCAAAGATTTGGTCTGAGGGTCCCAACTGAGCACTCCGTCTCCCAAGCCTAGCGCCTTTGGGTCCAAGTGGCAGTCCGCACAACGGGGAACCTCTTTGCGAGTCGTATGAGGGTGCGTCGGCCCCATTGCCATGGAAGACTGACCGTTTTTGAGCTTCATGATTCTAGAATCGTACGTGGGAACGACTTTGCCATGTGAATCGACAACCGTATTCCATACCTGGCATCCGGGGACCAGAATGCCTACCTTGCCTCGTGAGTTAATGCCGTAGATGTTGCGTTCAAATCGGAAGTAGCTGCGGCCCTCTGCCCATCGTCCCTCTGTCATATTGCCGGACATGTGATCAAAGCCCTTTGCCCCCAAATCCAGGACCTGATGGCACCCGTAGCACTGCGGGCTCCAAGCGCTGTGGCAGGAATCGCACTCGAGACGATTGTGGCCTTCAATGGTATGTCCGTTCTTCTTTCTCGTTATGATGCTTACCGGGTGTTCTTTGCCCGTGAGTTTGCCGGTAAGGCGCCAACCTTTTTCCGTGAGTCGGACGTGGGGCAACGGCCGCCCTTTGGACGTCTGGAGAATCGTGTCTCCATCAGAAAGCTTCAAGAACGGGGAACTCCTTACCAGCGTGCGAACCAGAGGATCATTCCCGGCCACGGTCATAGTCTTCGGGGGGGTTGAGTAGGAGCCGTGGCAATCCTCACATCGCACCTCTATCTGATCCTCCATGTGCGCGTGTATCTTGCCGTCGCCCATAGTGTCCTGACCGGTGTGACAGTCTATGCAGGCCATCGTCTTTTCATGGTGGATATCAGGAACCAGCTTCCAAACGAATCTTTCGTCGCTCAGTGTTTCATCGTTGAGTCCGCCCCGGACGAAGGGTGTCCCATATTGGGTGCTTTCCATTTGGCCGTGGTAGTTTAGACCCACTCTTGCGCTACGGTTGTGGCAGGCTCTGCAGCGATCGTCCGGAATCATATTCGTCAGGGTGTGAGTTGCCGGATGACCGACCTCATTCCGTTTGACAGTGGGGTCGCAGCCTACGTAGCGGCCTTCTTCGCCGTAGGGTGCGTGGCATGCAGCGCAACCTTCCAGGCGACCCATTTTTTCTCTGTGCCGTGAACTCCACAAGTGGCACGCCGCGCAGAATTTTCGGAAATGGCTGTCTGCAAGGCTTAAATTCCCATGTTGGTCGACTTCGGGAAGCACCGCCTTGAGGTTGGTGTCGCCATCCGATATAGACTTAATAGCGAACCTGGGGTCGCTGTCGTTTTCGACGCCCCATTGGAAGCGCAATATGCTGATTATGCCCGCGTTGGTAGCCATTAGAGACCGGGGAACGTTCTCGACGCGATTGAGGAGCGGATGCTCCCTTTCAGAGTGACATGTTCCAACGCCGGCGTTGTTGTTGCCGCAAGTAGCAGATGCCAAGTCCAGTCGAGCGGGGTTGCGGCCGCCCCTCAGACCGCGATGAGCCCCTCGAACTGTAAGATCCACTGCGTTACCCCCGTGACAGGTCACGCAGCCGAAAACGCTGTTGGGATGAGACCCCGACACGTCTTCTATGCCGAAATGGCATGTCATGCAGCGTTCCGGCGCCAACTTGCCGCCAAAAGGGCTGATCTCAATGATCTCAGGCTGTCTGTTTCTCAGCAGCTCTATCTGCGAAAGAATCTCTCTTTTTTTGTCTCGTTTTGTCTCGGCCGCCAGTTCTTTTTCCAGCCTCTCTATTGTTAGACTGATTCCCCTTGTTTGAAAGATTTGCCATTCAGGGTTGCGGCTGCGGTACTCGACATACACAAAACCAACCACCAGTGCCATTGCAGCCGCTATCACGGCGAGTCGGAAGCCAAAGTCTGCCGGTTTCATGCAAAGTAGCCCCAGACCGTCAAAAGAATCACGGCGGAGGCAATTCCAATAAAAACCACCCGCGTCAGGGTTCGCTTGCCATCAGCATAGGGGACAAGCGCCAACGCGAGGAGCACGCCGAGGGGAACGGCGATTCCCGCTAGGATAGGAGGGAGATACCGGAGCATCTGTTGGATTCCCACAAAGATCCAAGGGGCTTTGACGTGTTCTGCTGCGAGACCCGACGGATCTGCAGGGCCTTCAATAGGGGCGTCTAACAGAGCGGAGAGTAGGCCGACCGCGGCCAGAGCGATCAATGCTGCAAGCCCTTCCTTGCACAGGAGATCCGGCACGCTTCTTATTCTACGTATTTGGTTGGAAGTTTCTCGATTCACGTAGCACCGTGGAACTTGCCAGATATAATACGATGCATGGGCTACTCTTTTATGATACGAAAGCCTACTGTGCGATAGTAGCCTCGGGGAGAAGCCCTATGGCGATTCCGAATCCGTTTGGAGGCTTCTGGAGAAGCCCAGGAGCCTCCTCTTAAATTCTTCTCTTCGCCCAGCGCCGGCCCCATTGGATTGCTCAGGGGGCTCTCACCGTAGTAGTCGTGGGAATACCAGTCCAAACACCACTCCCAGACGTTACCCGTCAATCCCGTAACTCCTTTGGCCCCGGGCACGGCAATGGTCACGGGGACGGCGCCCTCCCTCGGCAGGATCGTCAGATAGTCTCCGACGTTATACGAGGTGATCAAGAGCGCCGCTTTTTCCCACTCAGAGGAAGTGGGGAGGCGGCCACCCGCCCATTCGGCATAGTCAGAAGCCCCGTACCAGGACACACAAACCATGGGTTTATCGGAACAATCTTCCTTGGGTTTGAAAACCTTTCCGACCTTTATGATAGGGCAATCGGGGCTGTCGAGCTTGGCTCGGGGGAGACCGTCCTTCGCATTCTCCCCCTGGGCGTTGAGAAACTGACAGAAATCTTTCGCCGTTACGTCGTACTTGGCTATATAGAAGTCCTTTAAGAAAACCTTGTGAACGGGCCGTTCGTCCAGCCTTCCTTCGCCTTCCGCGCTCCCCATGTCGAAAGGTCCCGCAGGAACAAGAACCATCCCGCTGTATTTGCCTCGCCCGTCCGCGAGGTTATTCCCGTTTACAGAAGGGGCTGGCGCGCTGGGCTTGGATTCGAGCTTTGGCGAGGGCGGGAGGGGGACAGGCGTGCCTCCGGGGCAACCAGGCAAGAAGGGGCAGTCGAGAATGTTGGGCGAGGGTTGCCCATGGTCCTGGCCGACCGGAGCGGCCGGTCGCGAATCCTCCTTGGCCGATATCGCGTTGTCCCCGGCCCAGGTCGCGGACGCACCGATATAGAGCGTGAGAACGGCCACAATGCCCACATGCATCGCCCATCTCCTGAAGCTTCGTTTAGCCAGGAAGGAGGAGACGCATGCAAACCTGTTATTCAATTTCAGAGTATTCTCAAACCGATAATCAGGGGCTCTCAAATTCCTGTCCGCCTCGCTCAAAAGTCCCTTCTATAATGCGAGGCATTGGGAGCTGCGTCAAGAGTCATACGTCAGTGAAACAATATGCCGGGGAACAGTCCGGAAGCTAACTCCTAATCGTTCAGTCCTCACGCCATCTCCACTCACTCGGAGTGGTAAGCTCAACCTGAATAATATCTTCCCAAGAGACGTCGTGCTTTTGAAAGATTTTTCTCAAGGCGTCCTTGCTCGGAGCATCCCACCAGCAAAAACGTCTCCCAGACTTCAAGTTGAACCACGTCTTCACCCATATCCCGCCCCGTTCCTGGGCCAGATCAGCCCACTTGGATTCAAGCTTTTCTCTAGGAACGGACGGTTCGTAATGTGTAGATAAATAATGAGGCATTTTCTGCTCCATTCCTTCGGAGGTCGTCTCCCGGAAAACTGTTACGGCTCGAAACGGTCGCCTTCTTCGGCTTTGACTCTTCTGAAGAATTCACACATCGCACAATCTCTCATCTTTTCCGCAAAGGACTCTTGGGGTTTGTCTTCACAAAACGTTCCGACAACTTTCCAGCAGCACCTGCCCGCGTGCAAGCCCCTGTTTCTGCCCCAGTGGCGCCCCTCTACGGCGACCGGACAAACTCCCTTCTCGTCGATGGCCGACCCTCCTGGTGCTCGGCCACAATTCATTGCTTCCCAGCAATTGAGCATTCGCTGGCCGGATTTTAGCTCCCACAGCCGCCATTGCGACGCAGAAGTGACGTCGACTTCCAAGATCTCAGACCATTTGATCCCAAGCTCTCGGAAGATCGTTTCGAGCACCAGACGGTGTGGAGCATCCCATTCGCAGTATCTCAGGCCCAACTCCAGGTTGAACAGCGACATTTGCCAATCAGCCCGGGGATCTTTTGAGATTTCGGTCCACCTGGATTCCAGCAGCACCCTGTCGAGGTTGGTTTCATTGTGTATGGTCAGGTACTTGGGCATGGCGGCCTCCTCACTTTGGAA
>JBKQMK010000630.1:0-12587 GCA_052146735.1 Desulfomonilaceae bacterium
GACGTGGTATTTTTGCATCAGGTCTGAAGAGGTCATCCCGGACCTGATGTCAATCACGGCTTGCTTCGCGTTTATTGTTCTCTTTGGTTCGGTTGACATAGTCGGTTCCCTGGAGTTGAGCTGCGGAGCGCAATCCACTGGCTCTGACCACAAGATACGATAGAATAGCGCCAACTGATAGCGAATTGTTGACTGCCATTAGAACGGCCATTTGGAAACTGTTTCAAAACTAATGTGAGGAACGGAGATCGAAGCACGGATTCCCTCTCCCTCTGGGAGAGGGCTGGGGTGAGGGCAAAATACGTGATAGCCCCAATCGTGGCACGACTTCAACGTCACGAGGTGCTTTAAGATAATTTCTTTATGTATAGCAGGCGTCTCACACCGATCTCATCGCACGTGTCGCCAAAAAACTTGACTCTGAATACCACCGAAGCTAGCATGAACGAACGTTCATTACTTTCATGACGGCGACGAACTGTAAGCGCCTTGCCGATCATATTTTCGACAGAAAGAGAGGCACGCAATGGCCCTGAAGACTGGTGGCGAGTACCTCGAATCTTTGGAATCGCTAGACCTTGAGGCCCACGTGTTGGGCGAAAAGACCGACAAATTGGCCGAGCACGGACTCATCAACCCCTCTAGACAAGCCGTAGCCTTCACCTATGACGCAGCGCACACGGCCCAGAGCCGAGAGCTGCTCCGAGCTGTTTCGCACCTGTGCAATGACGAGGTCAACCGCTTCACACACCTTCACCAGAGCACAGAAGACCTAGTTAATAAGATAAAAATGCAGCGCTACTGCGGAGCCGTGACCGGCTGCTGTTTCCAACGCTGCGTTGGCTTGGACGCGGCCAATGCGATTTACAGCACCACTTTCGAGTGCGACGGCAAGCACGGCACCAAATTCCACCAACGATTCCAGGAGTTTTGGAAGTGGGTCCAGCAGGAAGACCTTGTTGTGGACGGGGCCATGACGGATCCCAAAGGCGACCGGGGCCGCCGGCCCAAGGACCAGATCGACCCTGACCTCTTCTTGCGGGTCAAAGAGCGCCGTTCGGGTGGAGTAGTCATCAGCGGGGCCAAGCTGCACCAAACGGGCATGCTCAACTCCCACGAGATCCTCGTCATGCCCACGATGAGCCTGCGCCAGGGTGAGGAGCCCTGGGCAATATGCTGTGCTGTTCCGACGGGCGCCAGCGGCGTGCGCTACATCTACGGCCGCCAAGCCAGCGATACCCGAAAGCTTGAGTACGACAAGCTTGATGTGGGCAATCCGATCTTTGGCGGCCAGGAAGTGATGACGTTCTTCGAGGACGTGTTCGTCCCCGAAGAACGTATATTCCTGGACGGACAGGTGGACTTTTCCGGGACCCTCGTGGAACGCTTCGCTTCTTACCACCGCCAGAGCTATGGCGGCTGCAAGGTGGGTGTGGGAGACGTGCTAATCGGGGCCACTGAGTTGATCGCACGCATGAACGGTGTGGAGAAGGCGGGTCACATCAAAGAAAAGATTGTCGAAATGGTCCACCTGAATGAGACCCTGTACGCTTGTGGATTAGCGTGCTCGACTCAGGGAGAGCCCACGCCCGCGGGAAATTATCAAGTTGATCTGCTGCTGGCAAATGTATGCAAGCTCAATGTAACTCGCTTTCCGTACGAGATAGCCCGATTGGCCACTGATGTTGCAGGAGGTCTGCTGGGCACCATGCCTTCGGCCGCGGACTTAAACGACCCGGAAGTCGGACCGTACATCAAGAAGTACCTGGCAGCCAATCCCGATTACCAAGTGGTGGATCGCATGAAGGTGCTCCGATTGATCGAGAACCTGACTGCCGGAGCCGGTGCGGTGGGCTACCTGATCGAGTCTATGCACGGGGCCGGCCCACCGGCTGCTCAGAGAATCATGATAGGGAGGCAGGCCGGACTGGATGAAAAAGTGGAGCGAGTCAAGAGCCTCCTGTCGATAGCTGAACAATAATCAAAACGGTCTTTTCTTGTGGCTGCCAGTTTCACGACATTAGAGACTCTTGCGGTCGCGCAAGTGGCTGTACGAGACGAAATGTCTTGAAGCAACACCTTCCGAATGGTACCTTTATTGTAGTCTCAGATGCAGGAGTAATCCTATGAGCCCAGAACATCCGATTATTGCTAAAGATTTGATCAAAGACTTTTGCCGTAGGCACCATATTAGGAAGCTATCCATCTTCGGGTCTTATCTACGTGACGATTTCGGGCCTGAAAGCGACGTAGACTTCCTTGTAGAGTTCGATCCGGATCACATACCTGGCCTGCTGGACATTGCGGGGATGGAAATCGAACTCTCTGAGATGCTGGGCAGAAAAGTGGATTTGAGGACCGCTGAGGATCTCAGCCGATATTTTCGTGATGAGGTCGTGGCGCAGGCAGAGGTACAGTATGCGGAAGGATGACATCATCCGGATACATCACATGCTGGATGCAGGACGACAAGCGGTCTCGTTTGCAGCAAACAAGAGTCGGGCTGATCTCGATAACGATCCTGTGTTGGCCTTCGCCTTGATGAAAACCATTGAGATAATCGGAGAAGCCGCCTCAAAGGTTTCGCGCGGTTCACAGGAGCGCCTCAAGGAGATACCTTGGCCGGAGATCGTGGGCATGCGCAATCGGCTCATTCACGCCTACGCGGACATTAGCCTGGACATTTTGTGGCACACGGTGACCAGCAACCTCCCCCCACTGATTCAAGCCCTAGAGAGAATCATCGGTTCCGAGTCCGAGGAATAGTTTCATTCCGTGCGGGAATTCCTGGGACACCACAGCCAATTTGCTCCTCAGCCAGAGAATTGAGTAAGGTGTCCCCAGAACTTAGTCATTTTGGCATTGCAGCCACAGCCGCGGCGAGAGATATTGCACACCAATAAGCCCCACCACTTAGTAGACCTGCCACTATCAGAGAAAACAGAAGTTGCCTCCTTTCTGACGCCATAAATGGCAACCCTTAATCCTTATTCTGAAGAAGAAGGCTATGAAGTAATAACACATTGCAATAGAGGAAAACGACAACAGCCACCTAACCATAACGTTTTCACTTTTTTCAGCAATCACCATGAGGGCTGCAACTATCATAATCCATTTGAGCCAGTCGAACCAGACTGGGACAGCACTGAGGAAGAAACGGTCTAGGATGAGTTGCCACCCCACTTCAGGCTCTTTTCTGGAGAAATCAATTGGTATGTTATGGCTATCTAGTGAGCGTTTCAGGTGTAATAACTTGTTTATGGAGGGTGGCAGGTTCACAAGCGAGTCATAGAATCTGGACTGCATCTCTAAATACTCTTCCTTTGGTAACATACGAAGAACCCCATGTGCAACGTGAACTACCGAGACCTTGTATGTCCGGTAGATGTCCATCTTCTCCCGGATGTCAACCTCTTTAACTGGAATTATGCGGCTAGCCCGACATTTTGTAATTCTAATCCTGGGGACACTACGGGTGATTGGTGCTTTGTGTTAGAATTTCCGTTATTCTCCGCCCATGATCAGACTAGGGCGAGTCGTAGTTCCGGATTTCCTCGCTGACGAGATAAGTATGGTGTCGCAGGAACTGCATAAAAAAGCGACTATCCCAAGACACCGATACTCACGGATAATTAATATGACGATTTCTTTAGACAATCTTGAGATCGAGGCAGAGTGTCCAAGGTGCGGCTTCTACAACCCATTCTTGGTAAAGGACATTGCCTTTGAGAAGCCGGTCATCTGCCGTGGCTGTAAGAGCCTGATTCGGCCCGCGGACCACATGGGAGAGACCCAACAAGCCCGGAGGAAGATTAACAAAGCCCTCCAGGATTTAGAGCAAATGTTCAAAAACTTGGGGAGGTAAATTGCATGGATTCAAAATTGTTACAGACGCTTAGATACAGGTTACAAAATAGGGTCCGAAGACTAAAGACGGCGACCTGGCAAGGCTATCACTGGCAGTTGGCCCAGTTTTGGGATTTTTTGAACTCGGCAGAAATATTCAGCGCAATTATGAGGTTACTTGAGCAGGAAAAGGTGGCGATCGTGGGGGATGTGCAGGGGCTTATAGACGGTAGTTTGCCGAGGGATCAGTGTGTCAACTTCAAAAACGAAAAAGATCAGGCTGCCGCTTGCATTTTCGTCTTGAGAGCCTGTGTAGCCGCGGAAGTTGGTCATGTCATGAATCAAAAGGAAATCCTCATAGGCAAGAGGTACGCAATGGATGGCCGCTCGGACAATTTCGCCGAAATCTTTACCGAGACGTTCGTGATGCCCTTGTATGAATATCTCGACGAGCAACTAGACAGCCAAAACCTTCTGCTCTACCTCCTGGTCCGTTACAAGCACACCAGTGAATGGTTCCGGCGCAAGGTTCTCTTAGAACGGTGCACTGAGGCTAAGGACTCTGGGAAAGGAGAAAAGGTTCTCGCCTACGACTTATATGAATTCCTGTACTCACAGGGTTTAGATTTTCATATTGAGCCGAAATCGGCTACCGGGGAAATTGACTTGATGTCAGAGCAGGTCGGCGAGGATCGCCTGCTGGTGGATGCCAAGGTCTTCAGTGACACCACCTCCAACATCAAAGCCGGTTTTCATCAGATTTTAACCTACAGCACCACCTACAATCAGCCATTCGGATGCCTGGCGATTTTCAATGTCGGCGACAAGCAGTTGTGCTTTTCCTCCCAACGCTCGGATCCGCAATTCGGGATTTTTCGGCCAACGGGAAGACTTTGTTCATGATTACCATTGACATCTCGGATAAGCCCTCCGCGTCCAAAAGAGGCCCTCTGAAACCGGTTGTCCTGACAGAGAACGACCTCATGACGCCTTTGGAGGAAGAATCTTCGGAGGGGTGAAGCGGTGACTTTCCCCTGGAAGGAAATGAGGAGTTGTAGAGAAAGGATTCAAGAGATGCCGACAGAGCCATTCAAGAAACTCCTGGACCGAGATTTCGCAAAAGTCGCGGCGAAGCCTATCATAGATATTGCCAGCCCTCTCCTCATAGATGTTGTAAATGAAGCGACGACGTCTTTTCAGCGTTGCCAGGTCTCTATTGGTCGGGGAGGCGATAGCGAAATGGAGAAGGACGAAGGGCAGCACCTAGCTCCATTCATTTTGTACCGACAAATCATCGAAATGGCTGACGGCATAGAAGTCTTGATTTCCAGCAGTTGTTCAGAAGCAACTTTGCCTCTTCTGCGCAGCACGCTAGAGGCTCTTCTATCTCTAGAGTACATGCTCAAAGAAGATTACAAGACGCGATCCTTGTCTTGGCTTTGCTCTTATGTACATAAGCGGATAGAGAATTACGAACGAGTGGACCCGACAACAGACCGAGGCAAAGAACTTGGGAAAACGCTGGAACGAGAAGGCGGTTACGGTGTGACGGGGTTTTCTTCTTCAAAGAATATTGAAGGGCTGCAAGGACTGCTTGCCGGTGAACTCCGCAGGATTAACGCGGAATACAAAAGTCAAAAGAACAAAAGACCGCACTGGTATTCCCTATTTGGTGGACCTGCGAACTTGCGTGACCTAGCTCATCAGGTGTCCAAGGAAGGATACTATGACCTTCTCTATCGAGATTGGTCTTCTGTAACGCATGCAACTGACCTTTCTCGTTTTCTAACAAAAACAAGCGGCGGTGGCGGTGGATTTCATCCCCTACGTTATCCAGAAAACCTGAAGGATTATACGTGGCTTGCCATAAGTTTTCTCTGCATTGCCACGGGCATGATGATTCAAAAGTTCAGACCCGGTGAAGACTTTGGCCGTTGGTACAACGCCGAGGTAAAGGAGAGGCTTGACTACCTTCGGAACTTAAAAGTTGAAATGGAGCCAATCAAAGATTTGTGAATTCTCGGGACACCATACTTAATTGGTGCCTTGTGTCAGAATTTCCGTTATTCTCAGCCTATGGTCAGACCAGCGCGAATCGCAGCTCCGGGATTTCCTCGCTGGCGAGATAAGCATGATGTCCCCTATCAAACGTTGTCAATAACAAATCAAAAATTGACCTGATCCAAGCCCTTAAGGCCAAGTATCGATCTGGCTTCATCCGGGGTTGCGGGGTCAACACCAAGTTCCCTGCCAATGCGGATGATTTTCGCTACCTGTTCCGCACTGCTTTTGGCGAGCACACCCCTTTCAAGGTAAAGGCTATCCTCCAACCCCACACGGGCATTCCCGCCCATCAGAATGGACGTCGTGCACATGCGGATCTGCTCTTTCCCCGCTGCGCACACGGAAAACTGAAAATCGCCGATCTGCTTCCTCGCGGTGTCCACGAGGAACACGAAATTTTCAACCGTTGCCGGAATTCCGCCCAAGATTCCCATAACAAACTGTAAATAAACCGGTTTTTTCGCTAAGCCGTTGTCGATCAGATAGGCTAAATTGTTAATCATTCCTACGTCGTAGATCTCGAATTCAGGTTTGGTGTTGTTTTCAGACATAAGAGAGAGAAACTGACGCATTGTACGAAACGTATTGGGAAATATGAAATCCTCGGTGCCCTCGAGATATACTTTCTCCCAATCGAAATCCCATTTCTCTACCTTTGATGCGACATGGAAAAGCGCAAAATTTAATGAGCCGGCGTTTAATGAAGCAAGCTCGGGCTTGAGGCTGGTCACGACAGCGCCCCTTTTCTCCACGGATTCCCCCAGCCCGCCTCCTGTCGTGCAACACAAAATGATGTCGCTTCTTTTCTTGACTTCTGTAGCGATGTGCCTGAACACCGTTTGATCGGCATTAGGACGGCCGGTCAACGGATCACGGACGTGAATATGGGCCACCGCAGCCCCGGCCTCGCCGCTCGCAATGCACTCATCGATTATCTGCTCCGGAGTCACAGGCAAGTAGGAGGACATGCTGGGGGTGTGTATGGCCCCAGTAATTGCGGCAGTGATGATTGTTCTTTCCATAAAGTTTCTCCTGTTTAGGCCTTTCTGAAAATGGTTTGCGAGCTTTCAGCCGGCAAGCCAGATTTACCGCAGAGTGCGCCGAGAACGCGGAGCTAGAAAACGGCTTACACACCGCAGCATAAGCCGCATAGGTAAGTGGCCGGGCCAGCCCGTCTGCACTATCACAGGCTCGTAACATGTATGGCGCAACTGCGAAAAATGAACAGAAATCAGAATCCTCTGCGATCTCTGCGGTGAACGATTACAATGGTTATCACGGTCGTGCCCGTTTTTTCCTCAAGAATTCCGTTGTTCCGTTCGGCATGAAGATGATTACAACGATGAAGAGGCATCCGTACAAGACCCGAACCAGTTCAGCCTTGACAAACGTCGAGAGAATCTCATCGATGATGGTCAGCGATCTTGCTCCAACAATTGGTCCCAGCCACGAGGCAGCGCCCGCAAACTTAGCGTTCCATTTCATTAATTCGGTAACGTATTTCGGGCGGAATTGGTGGGACAGGCAAGATGCCTGTCCCACCGACAAAGTGATCTCTAGCCGTCCCTCATTGTATCCAGTCGGAGAATACGTCATCCCATCGATGGAAAGCTGAACTTAGTCCTCCGGGACGAGAGCCACGGGCCTTACCCATCCTGCGCTTGCCCCTTTGATCTTCACGGGAAAGCAGCAAACTTTGAATCCGCTGGGCCTTCCTATTGCCTCCAAATTCGCCATTTTTTCCATGTGGCAATACCCCATCTCGATGCCTGCAAAATGGGCTTCCCAAATCACTCGAGGGTCTTTTTTCTCTTGAAACTCTTTGGCAATAAAGGGCAGCGGTCTGTCCCAACTCCAGGCGTCTATTCCCACAACCTTGACGCCCTTTTCCGTCAAGCAAATTGTGCTGTCTCGATCCATTCCAGCGCCCTTCACGAGATATTCGGGGGTCTCCCAAAAAGCGTCGGCGCCGGTTTGGATAAGAACAATGTCAAACGGTTTGATTTCGTAATTAATTCTCTTGAGTTCCATCTCTACGTCTTGAACGGTGATCCGCTCTCCATCGGCTTTATGTCTGAAATCCAGTACCACTCCGTCGCTAAAGCACCATTCGAGAGGAACCTGATCGATGGTGATGGCCGGCTTTCCTTTGTCCATTGTCGGATGGTAGTGGTATGGAGCATCCAAATGTGTTCCACTGTGGGTCGTTAAGTGAACGAACTCTAGAGACCATCCCAGGGAATCGGGAAGCTGATCGACGGAAAGACCCGGAAAGAAATCCTTCATTTGTTGAGCACCTTCAGAATGCCCAATATAATCAATTTTGGGAATCATCATCGGTGGATCGCTGGGCAGCCCAGCCTCAATCGCGACGCTCAGGTCCACCATCCGAGTCGAGCCCAGTTTCATTGTACTCCCACCCTTTTCATGTCAGACGTTGGTTCCCGCTGGAAGAGTGACGATGGAACTCTTGGATAAAATCGTCAACCATTTCGTCTAAATTGTAAGCAATTCCCCAACCCCAGTCTTTGCGCGCTTTTTCCTCACTGATCTGCATCTGTCCGATCTCTTTCAGCAAGGCCATTACCTGAGGATCTGGAGCAAAGGAGAGCTTTGACTGAGGAATTCTAATTGCCACAGCGTCCACCAACTGTCGAGCCGTGTACGGGGGAGTTATGCCTGCCAGATTGTAGACCCCAGTCGTGATCCTCTCTTTGTCGGTATCAGCTAAAAGCAGAAGCGCTCGGGCAGCATCCTTGAAATAGATTGCCGGCACCTTCGTTTCAGGCTCCACGGGCAGTGCATAGCCGCGGCCCCGCAGAGGTTCTTCTATTGCCCAGCAATTATAGCTGGACATGTGTACCGCAGTCGAAAACGGCCCCACTACAGAGGGCAAACGAATGCCTCTGAAATCCAGGCCAAAACGGCGAGAATAAAATCGGCCCATGAGTTCGCCAAATACTTTACATGACCCATACATAGTCCTGGGCCGTGAGCAAGTGGTTTCGGTTATCTCGCCTCCCGGCAAGTCTTCGGAATAGACTGCAATGCTACTGGAGAATATTACCTTGCCCACTTTGAATAGTCTCGCCGCCTCCATAACGTTGTAAGTTCCAACGGCGTTTACATTGAACGCTGCCCAGGGGTTTTCTTCCGAAGGCAAAGAGAGCATTCCGGCCAAGTGAAATATGCGCTCCACCGCCCGCCCATCAAGTGCGTTGAGCACTTCCGGCAGATTTGCAACTGAACCTTTCACATAATCGAAGAGGTCTTTGTGTTCCGCGAGCGGGTCCGTCAATTGCGAGACGTCCAAAACAATCGGTCGCTCACCTCGGTCGATGAGCAACCTGGCAAGTTCCGCGCCCACAAATCCAGTCCCGCCGGTGATAAGGGTGGTCATAGAGTCGCCTCTCCGTTTAAAGCGTAAAGATTGGGAGAAAAGTCAGGCCAGTAAGGACCAAGCCCGGCTTAGGACATGCATTCAGTATCGCGGGGCAGAGAGTGTCATTGCGAGCGAAGCGAAGCAATCTCCGTTTACGCGTGCCGGAAATTGCTTCGCCGCTCCACTCCTCGGAATGACAAGGGGACGAAATGCCTCGCGCATCTGAAGGCTTACAGTTCAGCCCCTTTGTTTTACTTGGTTTTCATTTTAGTACATCCAGTCTGGTCGCACGGCACTTCTACATCTTTGGCCGGCATGGCCACGGCCGGCCCCACAAACGCATGCTTGTAGAAGTCAGATTTTGGAACTATCTCCGCCATCCAGATCGGCACCTGAGCCTGATGGTCACAAGCCCTCATCACCCATTCGCCTGCGGGACCATTGTAGGTCAAACCTTCCCAAGCTTTAATAACCGCATCCACATCTTCTTTGCCCGCCTTTTTCATGGCCTCGGCCCAAAACATGACAGCCATGTATCCCTTTCCTCTCAGCCAACTCGGGTAATGACCTTGGTCCTTGTAGAATTCGGCGACGAACTTCTTGTTGGCCTCAGTGGGAATTGTAAGCATGTAAACTTCACTGGCCATGCTGCCGACCACCGCGTCATCATTAGCCACTGCCGAGATGGCGTTCTCGTCATTGAGGTAATAGCATGCAAACTTGGTCTTGAGCCCTAATTGATGCGCCTGTTTGAGCAACAAACTGAGATCGTTTCCCCAGTTGGATGTAAAAATGATGTCCGGGCCTGCTGCGAGTAGCTGGGTTGCGTAAGGCGCAAAATCCTTCTCACCCAGTGGATGGTAGAGTTCCGCGACAATTTGGGCCGATGGGTTGAGTTCCTTAAGCTTTTTTATGAAGGCTGCCGTAGCCTCCTTGCCGAAGGAGTAGTCCTGAGCTATCGTGCAAACTTTCTTGAAACCCTTGTCGGCAACCCATTTGGCCAGAGCGATGGAGTGAGTATCGGTATTGCAAGCTGTACGAAAAAAATTTCTGCTGCACTTGTCACCGGTCAGGCTTGCTGCGTCCATTCCGTAGCTGAAGAAGAGTGCGTTGTTTTTCTCTGCCAACACGGACATCGCAGCGCCTACGCTCGAACCTGTGCCGCCGCAGAAATACTTGACGTTATCCTTTAGGATTAGATTGGTGGCTTTACGAGTCGCCACGTCAGGTTTGACTTCAGAGTCAACGCGAACCACCTCAACCTTCTTGCCCAGTAGTCCGCCTTGTTCGTTGATTTTCTTTGCCCCGTACTCTACACCCTCAAGGTACCGTTCTCCAATGTCTTTGAAGTTACCTGACAGTGGTTCCACAACGGCCAGTTTGATCGTGTCCGCAGCATTTGCGGGGATCAGCCAAACCAGTGCGACGAGAACCGCTAAGAACAACCTGCCATTCTTGCTGATCATCAAGATCCGTCCTCCTTTGAATTGCTTGAAAATTGAACTGTTAGACCTCCAGGTATCTCCTTCTGACCTCTTCTGCTTCCTCGAGGGCTTTCCTGTCGCCCTCGAAAACTATTTTGCCCTTGGACATGATGTAGAAGCGGGTTGCAACCTCAATAGCTGCCTTGAGGTTCTGTTCCACCAAAAGAATCGTTACGCCGGACCGCTGGATGTCGGCCA
This sequence comes from Desulfomonilaceae bacterium, assembly GCA_052146735.1. Taxonomy (GTDB): domain Bacteria; phylum Desulfobacterota; class Desulfomonilia; order Desulfomonilales; family Desulfomonilaceae; genus CAWBBA01. The sequence continues at coordinate 10,975 of JBKQMK010000630.1, forward strand.
GCATTTTCATGACAGCCTTTACCAGCAAGGGCGCCAGACCTTCTGTAGGTTCATCCACCAAGATCAGGCGCGGATTACCCATCAACGTGCGAGCTACGCTGAGCATCTGCTGCTCTCCACCTGAAAGGTGGCCTCCCATCTGCCGACGCCGCTGTTCGAGGCCAGGGAATGCCCGATATGCCCGATCTGGTTCCCAAGTCTCTTCGTCCGTCTTCTGCCAGGTTCCTGGGGGTTTCATGCCAATCAAAAGATTTTCGTGGACCGTGAGGCTTGGCAGAATTCTCCTATCTTCAGGGACTATTCCAACTCCCAGTCGAGCGATCTGGTATGGCAAGAGCCCTGCCAGGTCCTTGCCGTCCAGAACGATACTTCCTTTTGTAGGCCGCACCATTCCCATGATGCTCTTGAGAGTGGTGGTTTTTCCGACCCCATTGCGCCCGAGCAGGCAAACCGTTTCACCGCGGTCAAGGTGCAGGTCGACGCCTTGAAGAATGTGGCTCTTGCCGTAGTAACTGTGAAGATCACGGACTTCCACGATCATTTTTATTCGTTCCCCAGGTAGGCGTCCTTAACTCGCTGATCGTCCCGGACTATTTGCGGCTTGTCGGAAACCAACACCAAGCCGTTTTGCAGCACCGTAACCTTGTCCGCCAGAGAAAAGACCACATCCATGTCGTGCTCGATGATGATAAGCGTCTTGCCCGTGGCTACACGGTTTATAAGCTCTACTGCTTCTGTGGTTTCTTCCCGAGTCATCCCCGCCGTCGGCTCGTCCAGCAGGATTAGATCGGGATTGGTGGACAGGGCGATTGCGATTTCCAAGGCTCGTTGCTGACCGTAGGACAGCTCCCTCGCGGGTACCGAAGCAAAATCGGTCAGCCCCACCTGCTGCAGAATTGTCCGGGTTTCTTCATCGATACCAGGCAACCCACCGGGTTTCTTGAAGAAGCTGTAACGAAGTCCGGATCGAGACCGGACTCCAGATCGAACGTTTTCGAAAACATCTAATCCGAAAAAAGCATTGTTTATCTGAAAAGAGCGCGACAGGCCCAAACGATTACGTTTGTGGGGAGGGTAGGCTGTGATGTCCTTGCCCTGGAACGTTACGGTACCCCCCACTCGGCCGATATTTGCCGCTAATCACGTTGAAGAGGGTAGTCTTGCCCGCTCCGTTGGGGCCTATTACTGCATGTTTTTCCCCGGTGGCCACTGATAGATTTATTCCTCTGAGCACAACCAACTCGGAGAAATTTTTCGACACATCTCGTAGTTCCAGGAAGCTCACAAACTACCTCCCGGCGTGTTGGACTTGGGCTCCCAGCGGGCTCGCCATCGGGCGAGGGCGTCTTCCATTAGCTTTGTAAGACCGCCAGGAACGAAGAGAACCATGAGAATAAAAATAAGTCCCATGATAAGCTGCCATCTGTCGGTAACATCGCTCAAAAAGTTCTGGAGATAGATGTAGACGAATGCGCCCAAGATTGGCCCGGCAAACGATCCGCTACCCCCTACAAAGGTGATCAATAACACGGTTGTGGTCATAGCAATGGAAATGGCATCCACAGCGACGAAGCTAAAAAAAAGCGCATAAAATGAACCAGCTAGCCCGGCCA
>JBKQMK010000631.1:0-34018 GCA_052146735.1 Desulfomonilaceae bacterium
CCAAGCCCGCTCGGGTCCGTTCGCGGATCAATTCGGCCTCAAACTCTGCGAGAGATGCAAAAACATTGAAAATCAAGCTGCCCGATGCAGTTGTTGTATCGATGGCGCCGTCTCTGAGGGAGCGGAATCCTACGCCCCTGACTTTCAAGTCCGTGACCACTGATACAAGGTGCTGCATTGACCGCCCAAGCCGGTCAAGACGCCACACAACCAACGTATCACCGGTTTGGAGGATTTTGAGGCAGCCGTCGAGTCCTGGCCGCTCGTTTTTTCTCCCGCTCGCTTTGTCGGTGAAGATGGGCTGGCAGCCGGCTGCTTTGAGATCACGGATCTGGAGGTCCAGTTCTTGGCCGTCCGTGCTGACGCGTGCATATCCAATGTAACGTCCCATGCAGTGCCTCCTGATTCGGGACGTCGAGCTGTCTCATAAATGAAGGCACTTGTCAAGAAGCTGAGACTTTGATTTTGAGACGGGAAAATGAGGCCAGGAAAAGGGGATAAAATCGTGACAGGGATCTCCGGACAACTGGCCTCATTAAACGCTCGTTTGATGAGACATGATCCAGCAAACATTGTAGCCAACAAATGGGTGGAAGCACGGATCAGAGTCCAAGGCGAAGAGTTTGTGTCGCCGGCGTGAAAGGCCTTTCTGTGGGCTAATTATTTCAATGGCTTACGAAAAAACCAGTGTGATATCGCGGCATATGACGGCCTATTGAACCTTTTGACGGCCTATTGTTTAGGGAAACGGGGGCAATTGCCCTTGTTCCTTATCTCTTTATGGAATTCCTTTCGCCGCCCTACCCTGTTCCGGTGTTTTCCAGTCGGTATTTGTGACGCTTCTCATACGCAGCCGTCATAATGTGTTACAAAACCTGGCAGTCACTTGATCGTGATAGTGTCTTCAGCAACTCCGCGGAATCGTGAGAGCCCCAGACAACTCCTCTGTGCGGCCGCGGGTGTGCATGGAAGCGGGCCGACGAAACGCCTACCCGAATAGATCAGTGGACATGTCCTTGACTCACGGGACTCCAAAGAAAAAGCTCACCGAGCTTTCTCAGACCCACCAGAGGTAGGATTGATGAATTCCCCGTCTAATATCTCAATCAGGACCCCGTGCAGCGTCCTAGGGGAATCGATGAACGCGTACCGGTTCCCCATGAGGCAGCGGGGCTTCTGGTCGATGGTCTGCCGTCCCGCGGCGTGCAGTTCCTCGAGGGCTTCTTGCACGTCGTCAACCCTGTAGGAGATGAGAAAAACGCCTTCGCCCCGGCTCTCCAGGAATCTGGCCAATTCGGAGATCGCATCGGTTGGTTCCACGATCTCCAGCGCCAAGCTTCCCACGTAGTAGCGGATCACTCGTATGGATTCTTCCTGAGCGACGTACTCACATGCCGGTTCCAGCCCCATAAGCCCTTCATAGACCTTGCGGCCTTCGTCCAGACTTCGGACTGCAAAGCAAATGTGATCGATTTCTTTGACTTTCACTGCAGAGCCTCTCTATGAGATTCGGTTCTTAGCGGGGGCATAAGATAGCTCCAGTTGATACTACGGAAGGTATCCCGGAACCGGTTAGTTTGGTTATTTTTGGGCGCCCTCCTCGGCTTCGATTATCCTTGCTGGCTTGAATTCCCACGCGGTTTTGATACCCGGTTTCTTATTCTCGATGCCGTCCAGGATTCGCTCAGGGGTCAGCGGGTAGTGGTTGAAGTAGATCCCCAGAGCTTTGCCCACCGCGTTGCAGTATGCCTGGGCCGCTGACATCGCGACGGACATGCCGGCCTCTTTGGCGCCGTAGGGCCCAGCAGGATCTATGCTTTCTACTATGATCGGCTTGATGTTAGGCATGTCTTTTATTATCGGGATCTTATATTCCAGTATTGTTGGATTCAAGAGATGTCCACCGCTCCAACGGTGCTCCTCCGAGAGCATCCCACCCTGGCCTCCCATTGCCACCCCGCCCTCAAACTGACCTTCCACCACCAAGGGGTTCAATGCGAAGCCGCAGTCCTGAGCGCACGTCACCTCGAGCGCCTTCACGTGGCCCGTTTCCGGGTCCACTTCCACTTCCGTTACGGTCGCGCCGAATGAAAACGCTTGTGAGAGCTGCCCGCGAGGGTTCGTGATCCACTCTCTCCGCTGGTCCACCTGCGGCGAAAAAGCGCCTCGTCCCATTATAGGGCGTCCCAGGATTAAAGCTTTGCGCACCACCTTAGCGATGGATATGCCGACATCCGGAGCGCCTTTCACAAATATTTTCCCGTCCTTGGCCACGAGATCGGCTGGATCAGCCTCGAGCATGCCCGACGCTATCGCAAAGAGTTGGGCCTTGGCATCCACGGCGGCCGTCTTCACGGCATTACCGCCTCCAAATGTGGAGATCATTGAATACGAGCCCGCATCAGTCGGAGTCACTTCAGTGTCCGCGGATATGAGTCTGACATCCTCGAGGGGTAATCCGAGTTCCTCAGCCGCGATCTGGACCAGCATGTTGTCATTGCCCTGCCCATTGTCCACGACCCCGGAAATCACAGTAGCCCCGCCATCCTCGTGAAATTTGATGAAGGCCTGGGAGCCGCCGCGAATGCCCAAAGGGAACCCGGTTTGCACTGAATTCAAGCCCATGCCGATCCCACGATTGGGAGTAGTATCTCGGAATTTCTCGAGGAAATTGCTCTCTGCCGCGGTCTTTTCTATGCACTCCACGAGGCCGCAGCTCGCCACATAAGAGCCGGTAGGAGTCGTTTCGCCCGCGCGGCGGGCGTTGCGGAGACGAATCGTCACAGGGTCGATCCCTAGTTCCTCGGCAATCATGTCGAGTTGTGTGTCGATCCCGCATGCGAAGGAACGGCCGTGAATGCGTATCATGCCCCTGACCGGCTTGTTGGTGTAGATGCGGTACCCGTGAAATCGGACATGATCCATTCGATAAGTTTGCTCATGGCACAGGAAGGGGACCGATGTGGCTATGGGGCCGGTACTGGAGTAGGCGCCGCCATCCAAATAAGAGACTATATCCCTCGCGAGGGCTTTTCCATCCTTGTCCACACCAGTCTTGACGGTGGTAATCATTGCATGACCCATACGGGTAGCAACGGAGTTCTCTTCCCGGGAATAAACGAGCTTGACGGGCCGCTGACTGCGAATGCTGAGTAGACAGGTAATGAATTCCGCCGGGAACACATCTGAGCGGCCCCCAAAAGCACCGCCGATGGTTATTTTGCGAACATTCACCTTTGAAAGCGGCAATCTGAGTGCATTCGACAGTGCCTTGGCCTTAGTGTGGGGAGACGCGTTCGGCATCCAGACTTCGATAGAACCGTCTGCGTGGTAATTCGCCACCACAGCGTAAGGTTCGATCATGAAATACGAATCTTCTTCCGCCACAAACGTGTCTTCACGAACCAGAGCGCACTCCTTGAAGGCCGCATCCACATCGCCGACATCGATCTTTACCGCTACGTTGATGTTGCGGGGATACACATCATGGAGCACAGGCGCGTCCGGAGCCAGCGCGGAATAGCAGTCAAAGACGGAGGGCAGTTCTTCGTAATCTACCTGGATCAGGTTCAGTGCTTCCAGGGCCGTGTCTTCATCCACAGCCGCGACAGCCGCGACCTCCTCCCCAACGTACCGGACCTTGTCTACGCAGAGCAGTTGCTGATCCCGCGTGTATCTGAACACGCCCCATTTTTCCCCTGGTGTATCCTTCCCCGTTACCACCGCGTGGACGCCCCGAAGCTGCCGGGCCTTCGATGTGTCAATGTTAAGAATTCGGGCGTGGGGATAAGGACTCCGAAGTATCTTTCCTACGAGCATCTTGGGAAGGCTCAAGTCCGCCGTGAAGATGGCTTCCCCCGTTACCTTGGAAAAGGAGTCCACACGCGGAATGCTTTTCCCTATGAGACTGTATTCAGACAAGATCGTCGCCTCCGGCCGATTGCGCGGATCAGCACCTCAGTGTTTCGTTTCTCAAATTCGGTCACGTATCTACTGCAGCAACACACAGTAGGACCGGCCCCTGTGCCGGTCATTGATCCAAGGCCGGCAGGGACGCGGCCCTACCGGTTCAGCAGACCGGATGCCTCAGTTACGTCACTCACCTTGCGAAAATGAGTATTAAGTTTTCACTCGAGTCCCTACAGCGCTCTGGGTCGCAACAGACCGGACCGCTTCAAGGATCTTTATGTACCCTGTGCACCGACAAAAATTGCCGGCCAAGGCTGTCTTGATCTCCTCGTCCGAGGGGCGGGGGCTCCTATCTAGCAAGGCTTTGGACGAAAGTATCTGTCCTGGCGTGCAGAACCCGCACTGGACTGCTCCTTGGTCAATGAAGGCCTGCTGAATCGGGTGCAGTGCCCCGCCAGAAGCGAGTCCCTCAATGGTAGTGATAGACGCGCCCTGGGCTTCAAGGGCCAGCGTGAGGCACGACCTTATAGGCGCTCCGTCCAAGAGAACCGTGCACGCGCCGCACACCCCTTCGGAACATCCTTCCTTGACGCCTGTGAACCCAAGATCATCGCGAAGAACTTCCAGGAGCGTGGTGTTGGGAGTCACCGCGATGTCTATTTCATTGCTGTTAACCGTCATAGTAAGTTGCTGTTTCTTCATCGCCGACCTTCAAGTGCCGCAGCCTGTGTCGTTTTGAAACCCAACGCCTCATTTACGGCTCGTACCGCCATAACCGCAGCCATCTTGACCCGGTAAGTTTTCGAGGTTGAAGCATTGTCAACAACTACCCCTTCTGCGGCTCGGAGTGCAATCTCGCCTATTTCGCTCACCATTGCCCTATCCCGTTTTCTCCCTTTGATAAGGGCCTCGGCTTCCTTGAGCACCACAGGTGCCGGGCCGAGAGCAGAAAGCACCAGGCGGAAGCTTTCAACCCTTTCCTTAGTTACTATAGCTACTGCGGCAGCATTTACGAGAGGGAAATCAACCGCGGATCTCAGGCTAAGACGCTGGTAGGACCAGGACGGCGGCGCCCACGGAATGGGAAGCCGTATCTCGGTAACGATCTCGTCAGGAGCAAGATTGAAGGGACTCTCACCCTTGCTTGTGAAAAAATCCACTACCGGCAACGTCCGTTTGCCGCCGCTCCCTGCAACGGAGAGTTGCGCGGATAAGGCAAGCAGCACGGGGGTCGTGTCTCCCGAGCAGATGGAGTTGCACGATTTCGACTCCTCTAGAGCGAGGCACTCTTTCCCTCCGGTTCGGTGGCATTTTGCTTTGCCGGTTCGCCAGAAAAGTGATTGGTTGTAGAGAATGCAGCGAGGTTGCAAGCACAGGTTCCCGCCGATTGTCCCCCTAAAACCCTGAATCCCGAGCGCACCCACTGATTCTACGGCCTTCATGAGGATGGGGAAGTGAGTTCGAATAGCCACATTGCTACGGATCTCCATCAGGGTCGTTGCCGCCCCCACGATCACAGAGTCTGGTTTCGTTTGAATGCCTCTGATCTCTTTGATGTTCCGTAGGCTGATGAGCGCTGACGGGGCAGAGAGTTGATGCTTGAGGTTCACTATGAGGTCAGTGCCTCCGGCTAGGACTGAAGCCTGGGCGCCCAGCTCTCCCTTGATTTTCAATGCATGATCAAGAGAATGCGGCGCATTGTAGGCAAAAGATGCCAAGCGCATGGGTAATTCTCCGAATCGGATTTTTGGGCTCCGGGGCCTTCGAACCGGTACTCGTTCACCGCGGAGACACGGAGGAGGCAGAGACATCCGTTTTTTCATTGATTACCTGACGAATTATGCCTCGTTCAGGGTTGACACACTGTCCGGCAGTTACCCTGTGCACTCTTCGCTTCTCTACGTCGATCCCCAGCGGAACCCGGGACTTATTTCCCGTTGAACGCTGACGTTTTCAAAGCCCGATCTGTCTTGCGATGATGAGCTTCATTATATCATTGGTCCCGCCGGCCACAAGAGGGAAGAAAGAATCCCGCTAGTACCGCTGAACAGGAAATTTTTTCATCCACGAAGGGGGGCACGGCCGGACGTGGTGGGCGAGGCATGTCGCCGTTCTTGCTGAGGTTGCTTGGCCGGCAGCACATGTGTATGAGTAATCGTCAAGAACGCAGCCGACCGCACGCGGATCGTGGGGGACAAAACGGACACGTCCGGGCACCGGTCCTTCCGGAAGACCGTCAGTCCCCCATCAAGTCCTTTGCTGACCTCTTGAACTATCTACCCCATTCGGGGACATTTATGTCCCTTCCTACCCTCATTCACGGTCCAACTGGTCCCGTGTCGAGAAAAAATCGCGGAACCTCCTACTGAGCGATGTCCTGCTGAAATCTTCCACCGTTTGCGGCAGAAATGATCCAGTAGAGGACGAATGCCGTCGGGTACGCCATTAGCGACGGGGATGGGAGAAGATTCCACCAGATCTTATCCAGAACGCCTAGGCCAACGCTGATAAAGAAGACGACAAAGGCGATCGGATTCACTTTCCGCATATTTATCGGTAGTTCGTCGTACTCCGTTGCTATGCCACTGTACGCGCGATAGGCCATGTCTGAAATCGATATCACGCAGGCAGTACCCAACGTGAGACCGGCGACCCAGGCCCAGGCGGTGATCCATCCAATAATGCCGATCGCAAGGAGACCAAGGCCGGCCAGATTGACAATCACCACCCACCACTTCCTCCCAGGTTCCACACCGAAGACTACGGAGAAGAAGTTAGCTAGATTCACAGAAGGCAAATAGGCATTGATGAACTGAATATGCAACTGGTAGGTGATGACCAGCAGCGCTCCCACCAAGCCCATTGCCATAACGAACGGTACGGAAGCGTTGAGGGCAGCCATTCCGGCCTTCTCGGCCCCGATTTGGGGAGTAAGGATCTGGATCATGGGAAAGACCAGGAATATGCCGAGAATGGGGAAGATGATGTGGCAAAATGCACCCTGAAACGGTCCGAACCCAAGGGCCCACTGTTTATGCTCTTTTTGAATGAACCGACCGAAATCACCCGCCGTGATTCCCCAAAGCCCAACGGCCGCAAGGGACCAATCTAGGGCTGCCCCGAAGCCCCCGGGGATCAAGGGCTTTTGGGTCATTGCCATGATCCCGGAGACGGTGAAGTCTTTCATTCCATAGAAGTAGAAGAGTGCATAGGCGGTGGCGGCCACCCCGACAGGTACCGCGATATAGTTGAACTTAGCCATAGCCCGATACCCGTACAGCGGAACCACTATGAAGACGGGAAGTAGAATGAGGAAGTAAAACCACAGGCTCACATCCGGCCAGACTGTTTTGAGTGCTGTCGCCAGCCAGTAGGTTTCCATGGCCCAAAAGGACATGAGGAGATAGGTCCCCAAGAGGGATGGCAAGAAGGAGCCTGTCTTCCCCCAACTGAATCGCGCGATCATGTCGAAGGAGTACCCTCCCTTCCAAGAGACGTAGCCGAAGCTCATGGAGAAAAGACAAAACACCACATATGCCAGGAGCGTGGCAAGCAGGCCCATCCAAAAGCCGGCAAGGGCAACGCTGAGGCTCCCCACTGCAAGATAGTACATGCACATGGGGATGCCGAACATGGCCATGTTGGCTGCCTTGGTGCTTCTGAAGTGGTCGGGAACACTTCTGAGAGCATAATCCTCTATGCTTTCTCCACTCGATTCGGTTCCCGTGAGAGAATCCGTGGCCTCTGCTAATTTAGAATTGGCACCCATTTTCGAACCTCCTTTTTGTTTTGTTACAACACCATTTCCAACTCCTTGGATCTATTGATGGGGTCTCATAAACAGCTTCCCTAATCGCCGCGTATTCAAAATTATCGAGAACTGCTTCGAAAACCGACTCTCCAATATTTTCGCGTTGTGGGCTGAAATCACATGATTTGCGAAGCACGTCGGTGCAGGATGCGAGCCTGCGGCCACTTGGGTGGTACGTCGGCAGTGAATCGGCTGCGCGTGCTAGAAGCGATTCCAAGTGTTATCGTTCGCATCCGAGGCACGCAGAGAGAACGGTTCCAATTTGAAGTCGAACCGGTGCGAGAGTTGCTTTGACCTGGGCTCCTTGGCATGGCCCGTAAGTTTCATTGGGTACAGCCATACGGTGAGCTGTTCGTCCAGAAGCTTCGTGCCCTTACGGCTTCACCTGCCGGGTGCCTTTCACAGGCCGATTTGCCTGGCCACGACCAGTTTCATGATGTCGTTCGTGCCACCGGCGACTAGAGGGAAGAAAGAATCCCTTAGATAGCGCTGAACAGGGAATTCGTTCATCAATCCATAACCGCCGAAGATGGACACGGCCATTCTGCAAATGTAGTTTGCAGCTTCAGTGGCCACTAGTTTGGCCATTGCCGCAGCTTCCGTGGGATTGTCCTGCAGATCCGCGACCCAAGCCGCATAGTATGTGTGCAGCTCAGCAGATTTCAGCCTCGCCAACATGTCCACGAGCCTGAACTGAATTGCCTGAAACTTGGAAATAGGCCGGCCAAACTGCTCCCTTTCCTTGGAGTAATTGTAAGCCGCCTGGTATGCCGCTCTGGATAGACCCAGAGCGAGAGCGGCAGTCATAATCCGATCGATTGCCAAGGAGACGTAGACATTGGTAAAGCCCTTGTTTTCTTCCCCCAGAAGACAATCATCGGGAAGCTCAACGTCTTCCAGGACAAGTTCAGCAGTATCTGAACACTTGTTACTGAATTTCTCCAACCGGCGGCCAACCGAGAATCCGGGAGTCTTGGTGTCAACCAGGAACAGGGAGATGCCGTGAACACCTTTGTCCGGCTCGGTTTTGGCTGCAATGGTAACAAAATCGGCGCCAGTCCCATTGCTTATGAAAATCTTTGTTCCGTTTAACACGTAGCCGTTGTCGGTTTTTACCGCCCTCGTCCTGATTGCCGCCGCATCAGATCCGGCGCCGGGTTCAGTGAGTCCGAACGCAGCAATTTTCTCACCTGACAGAGCGGGTACCAGGTACTTTTGTTTCAGCTCCTCAGTTCCCCATGCGAAAACCGTATGGGTTGCCGTGGACGTATGCATGCCGATGACGGAGGCAACGCCTAGCGAGCCGCGGGCCAGCTCCTCGCAAAAGATGCAATGAAATACGTTAGGGTTTTGCAAGCCGCTGCCGCCATACTCTTCAGGATATTTGATCCCAAGGTACCCAAGTCGACCCAATTCCCTGACGATATCACGGGGAAATTCTTCAGTGTCATCAAGAGACTCAGCTACAGGTATGATTTTTTCATCCACATAGCGAGCTATATGCCTTCGGAATTCCCGTTGTTCTTCGGTAAATTCAAAATCCATTGCCGGCTCCTATTTTGTGAGGGCCACGGGGCCTACTCCGAGGAATCTTTACGCGCATACTGGCGCCGTCTCCAGTGCGTTATGCCCGCCCCTCGTCATGAGACTGCTCCCCAGCTCTTGATTTTTACTCTCTTGGCCTTCTCATATTCTTTTCGGTATCGTTCTCTCAACTCTCTTTTTCTTATCTTGTAACCTCCGCCCATCATGGGCATATCCGAAATATTTATAAAATCTACGGACTTGGGTTTCTTGTAGGAAGCCAGTCGTGCTCTACAACGTTCAATGATCTCTTCTTCAGTTATTTTGACTCCTTCTTTAGGGACAACGACAGCTTTCACGCTTTCACCCCACTTGTCATCCGGAACCCCGATTACACTGACCAGATGTACAGCGGGATGTCCGGCTATGACCTCCTCAATTTCTCTAGGACATACATTCATGCCGCCAGTGAGGATCATGTCTTTCATTCGGTCGATTACGTAATAGAACCCATCCTCATCAATCCTTACAATATCCCCGGAATGCCACCATCCATCTTTAAAATCGTCCGCTTCTGGCTTGTTCCAATAGTCTTCCGCCACACCGCCGCCTTTGATGAGTAATTCCCCGGAACCACCCGCTTCAACCTCGTTGCCGTCAAAGTCTATCACCTTGGTCTTATAGCCCAAACAGGCTTTTCCGATAGAAGTAAGCCTCTTATACAGCGCACCTTCGACCGACACGTCCTCTGGACGCAGAACCGTACCCAACAGAGCTGTTTCGGTCGTGCCAAAAAGTTGAGTGAACTTTTCTCCCAGGTATTGGGCGCCTTCCTTCAACAGTTCAGCAGAGATGGGAGCGGCCGAGGTGAACCAGCGCTCTATGCTTGAGAAGTCGCATTGCTTTGCATCGGGATGCCTTATCACATTGGCAAGCAATGTCGGGCTGAACTGAGTAAATGTGATTTTTTCTTTCTCGATCAAGTGCAAGATTTTCTTGGGATCAGGATTCGTTACGATAAGGGAAGAGCCTCTGATGATAGACGCCAATGTCAGACCAGTCCCGCCGGAGGTGTGCAATGGCATCACGAGGAGCCACCTGGTATAGGGGTGGACTCCAAGTTCAGCAGCCCACATGTACGCACTGAAGGTCCAATTACGGTGCGTCAGCGGAACGCCTTTGGGTTTTCCGGTCGTTCCGCTCGTATAAATGAGGGTTACTATGTCATCGTCATCGACTTTTATATTTGGTTCGTCAGAGGATGCGTCTCTCACAAGGGCATCAAAGTCATATTGGCATGGATTGTTTTCACCTAGGCCAATGTAAAATTCCACTGAAGTCAACCGTTGCCTAATCTGGTCGATCTTTTCCGAGTATATGTCTGCATCGACCACGAATGCCCTGGCGCCACCATCCTGGATGAGATAAGTTATCTCATCAGGCATACTGGACCGGTCGATGGGCATGAGAGCCATTCCTGCCCTGGCAGCGGCAAGCAATGTAAGGATGTGGCCAATTCCTGTTCCCGTCTGTACTGCAATTCTGTCCCCCTTTGATAACCCCATAACAACAAAACTGTTGGCTAGGCGATTTACGGACTCAAAAAGCTCTTTATAGGTGAGACTGAAACCCTTCGAGAAATGCTTGCCATACATGTCCTTTATTGCAAGATTGTTCGGGTGATTCTCAAAGCCCCTCCGCAATTCATCCCCAACTGTCATGTTGCTCTCCTGTCATACCAATGCGCTTTGGAACGAATAACGCTTCAGCACGGCAGTTCAGGCCTTTTCGGGCGATCTCCGGCGCTACGAACGGCGTAGCCTGCCTGCGCACCGGAGTTCCACCCGAAACGGCAATCGGATATGTCACTTGCTTGACAGCGCATCGGTATCAGTTGTCGGCACCTTCGCCACGCCCGGAGGAGCTTTGGCCAATTGAAACAATCTAGCTCCCGTGAGTATGTGGACCAGGCAGGGCCACGGCCGGGCGCGCAGCACCATGCCAATTTCAGCCTCAAGCCAGGGTCATGATCGCTGGGAGGCGTTGAGTTGTTTCCTCAGTTTTTCGGTCGCTGCCCCGTCGACTTCCCATGTTGCCGGATCAATAATCACTCCGTAGTCGTCTTTAGCACTTTGCACGGAAACCAACTCGTCGCGAACATCCTCTCTCACTGCTTCAACATCCCGCTCCAGTGGGTTGCCCACACCGGCTCCTCCTTGAACAAGATCAATAGCTTTGTCGCCAGTGCGCAGCATGTAAATCATTTTCGTTCGGACCTCTTCGGGCGTTTCCACCTTTCCATCGGCAAGGACGAGACTCTTAGAGTTGGGAAAAGGAAGTTTTCCCCCAGCGATCGCCGGGGCAGGGATGTAGTCAAAAGGGTCCGCCGCATAGGCCAGGTGCATGGGTTCGGGGTCCGAATCACAAACCCAGACGTTGTCTACACCGCATCCGCCGCGCCATTTGCCTGGCCCTCCAGAGTCCGTGGCCCATTGCCATTTTTCCCAAATTATCGGATACAGACCTTCAACCACTTCCATTTCTGGATAGTAGAGGGTTCCACTGCAGATTTGTGGGCCATTGGTGGGCCATCCGTCCACGCCCCAGACTGCGCCCGCGCCGCTCGCGCAACCCTGAAAATCAGGGCTGCCGTATCCTTCCATTCGTCTGGGATCCAGGCCCGCAAATACCCAGTAGTTGATGGACCCCCAGCCTGCAGGGGCGTCTGTTGGCACAGCTTGGCTGACCGCACTCCAGAATGCTTCTATGATTTGCTTGGCGATGAAGTTGGTACAGTTGCCTTGGGTGACAGGATAGATTGCGTGGGTGATTGTTCCTGGCTTGGTGACGATTTTTAGAGGACGGTAACAGCCGCCGCAGCGGTATTGAATCCGTTTGCCTATTGAAGTCATGAGAGCCATGTAGACACAACTCACCGTGTTCGCGAGCGGGCTATTGATGTATTGTCTGGACATCGGTCCACTTTCACTGAAATCCACGGTGATGTCGCTTCCGCTGACGGTCATGTCGCAGACCACAGTGGATGCCCCCTCATTGCCCCCAATTTCGCTATGATAGGTGCCGTCTGGGATTTTGGCGATCTCTTCTCTCATCATGAATTCGCCGTAGTTCTGGAGATCGACTATAAAGGTCTCAATCTTCTTTTCACCGTACGTATCATACAGTGCCCCAATGCGTCTTTCCCCTATTCGCGCTGAGCCGATCATGGACAAAAGGTCACCTCGTTGGGTTTCAGGAATTCGGACGTTGGTCATAATGAGGTTGAAGACGTCCTTCCTCTCTTTTCCTTTTTCAAAAATCTTGATCGGAGGAATCCGAAGGCCCTCCGCGTATACATCGATGGCTGCCGGGTTGTAACCGCCCGGAGCCCCACCGCCGGTATCTTGTTGATGTGCTTTATTCGCAATCCAGAGGACTTGCTTGTTGTTCCAAAAAACGGGATACACAATGCACCAATCGGCCAATTGGCCGCCCCCATCAAGGGTATAGGGATCGTTGCACAGGAAAACGTCCCCCTCGTGAATCTCGTCGTGGAAGTAATCCTTGACCGCCCTCACTGCGAAAGGCGTAGTCCCGATCAAAACAGGAATATATTCTGCAAGTGCGAGCAGTTCTGCATCCCGGGTGATTATGGTGGTAACGAAGTCGTGAGCAGCGAAATAGATGGGGGCCCGGGCCGTACGCTCCATGTTCTTGCCCATTTCTCGGGCAATGGTGAACATAGCCGACGTCAGGATCGAGAAATCCGCGGCATCACTCTTTAGTCTGAACTTTTCTGGCTGAGTCATTGTTCTCCTCCTTATCAAAGGGATTGGCTCGCGGCTCCCAACCTCAGTAAATAGTCCCCATAGGTAGTGACCTCGAGTCTGGCCTTTGGGGGAACTACCACTGTGGTAGCCTTCTGTTCGACAATCGCAGGCCCTTCGACTGTGTTTCCAGGCTGCATTCGATCCCCGTCGAATATGTTTGTTGGGACAAAGCCGAATTCCTCTTCAAAATAAACTTCTCTTTTCCCTTTGATGAATTTCCTTGCATCAGGAGATGACGAAGGCATAGCCTTTCTCTCGGGAGCCACGACTGTGCCGTAACAGGATCTGCGGAGGTTGATGACCTCCGTCTCCACCTCATCTCTGTACCCATAGAGCTCCTCGTGCTTCTTGTGAAATTCGTTTACCATGTATTCTCTCATGGCGTCGCTGAGGGGCCCCTTGGGTAAGGGAAGCTCAACCTCATGGAATTGACCTTTATACCTCATATCAACCGATTTTTCGTAATATCTATCCGTTTCGGCAATGCCCTCGCGAGAAAGATAGCGGTCTCCCATGGCCCGCATGTCAAGGTATGCTGCGTTAATAGCATCAAGATCCGCAGCGTTCGTCTTGGCGACCACGGAGGTGACAAAATCGTGCCTGAGATCGGCAATGATGCTCCCCATTGCACAGAATATGGAAGAACTTCTAGAGATAAGGATTTGTTTAATGCCAAGTTTCTTGGCAAGATCCGTCACATGGACCGGACCCGCGCCACCGGCCGCCACGAGGGTGAATCTTCTAGGATCTTCCCCCCGTTCCACGGAAACCGTGGATATTGCATCGGACATATTGTGATCGACGATTTTTCTCATGGCCTTGGCCGCTTCCACTATGTTTATTCCTAATGGATCCGCGATCTTTTCCTTGATAGCTTTTTCGGCCAGGCTCGCGTCGAGAACCATCTCACCACCATTGAAGAACTCTGGATTAAGATAGCCGAGAATCAAATCGGCGTCCGTGCTCGTAGGTTCTGTGCCGCCACGGCCGTAGCATGCCGGCCCTGGAACAGAGCCGGCGCTCTTGGGTCCGACGTGAAGTACGTTCATTTTGTCCAACCATGCTACGCTGCCTCCGCCGGCTCCGATGGTATGAACGTCGATCATGGGGAGCCGCATGTGGTAAACACCCCCAACGGCTGTCTCCAGGGTTGTGGCTGGCTGGCCGTCCTTGATGAGACATACATCGAAGCTGGTGCCGCCCATGTCTACTGTTATCACGTCCTTTATGTTTAAGGGCGAAGCGAGATACGCCGCGGCTGCGGGACCACAGGCTGGACCGGAAAGGATTGTCCGGACGGCCTGCTCAATTGCAAGCTCCGGAGAAATAACGCCTGCATTGGATTGCGTGATGAGGAGCTCCCCCTTGAAGCCGGCCCCGGCAAGGGATTTCACCAGATTATGTATGTACCCCGAAAGGTTCGGTCCTACATAAGCACTGAGCACGGCAGTGCTAAAGCGCCAATATTCCCGAATCTCGGGTTGAATGTCACATGATGAGCAAACGTACATACCGGGTAGCTCTTCGCGACAGATCTCCACGGCGCGGTTTTCATGGGCCTGATTCTTGAATGACCAGAGAAACCCCACCACCACCGCCTGAACTCCTTGCTCCTTGAGGTACCTACACGCTTTTCTGACCTCATCTTCATTGAGTGGGACCATGACATCCCCATTCCATTTGATCCGCTCCCCAACCGGGACCCGTAAATACCTTCGGGATAGTGCTCTGGGTTTAGGTACCGTGTAATCGTAGGGAGTTTCTCTGATGCCGAAGCGCATCCCCAAGATATCCCTGAATCCCTTTGTGGTCAGAAGGCCGACCTTTGCGCCGGTCCAGGTAAGCACGGTATTGGTACTGACGGTGGTTCCATGACATATTCGTGTGATGTTGGTGAGGAATGAATTGTAGTCAAGCCCCACTTCGGTCGCCGCCCTTTGGAGAGCGCTCAAGACCGCAATAGATGGGTCTTCGGGTGTCGATGGGGTCTTTACGATGGTAATCTCTCCGACCTCATCGGCGCAGACCAAATCAGTGAAAGTTCCTCCTATGTCTACTCCGACCACGTACTTCATTTTGCACGCTCCTTGTAGGCTATTTCCGGGTGTCAAATGGATCTGGCCGCCAGATGGCCCTCATATATGGCCTCGTGGATGCCGCGGGGTTGGATGCAGTCACCTATCGGGATAACTTGCAGTCCGTTGCCGTTAAGCTGTTCGTAGAGGCTTTGGTCTGGTTGAAAACCACCCATAACGATGATCGTGTCCGCTTTCATTTCCGTTCTTTCTCCCAGCCTGGTCAGATCCAGCATGACAACCCCCTCAGGGGTAACCTGGGACAGCAGCTTACTGGTGTAGACCTGGACGCCGGAGTTCGCTAGCCTTCCCATGAAGACAATGTAGTGAGCCATTTCCATGTCATAAGCGATCCTTTCCTGCCGAGTCGTGAGAATGACTTTTTTCCCTTTCTCTGCGAGGTGAAGGGCCAATTCGGAACCAAGCATTCCACCGCCCACTATGACAACGGTTTCGCCGACCTCTTTTCCCTTATAAACATCCACACCGTAGACACATTTTTCGCTGTCGATTCCAGAAATCTCCGGCATGTACGGCTTACTTCCGGCGGCAACTAAGACAGCGTCGGGAGCTTTGTGGAGAATCTGATCGGCTGTAATCTCGGTGTTCAAATGCACGGCCACGTTAAGTCGTTTCAGTTGATTGGACAGATAATCAACCAGGTTTTTGAGATCATGTTTGAATTCGGGTACAGATGCTTCAAGGAGAGCGCCCCCTAACTGATCCCTTTTCTCAAAGAGTGTGACTTTATGCCCCCTAAGCGCAGCTACCCGCGCAGCCTCCATGCCGCCGGGCCCACCGCCTACCACGAGGATTTTTTTTGGCTGAGCCGCGGGATCGTTTCCGTCGTATTGCAGGCGTGCGAACCGATCTTCCCTACCCACAGCCACGTTAACTGAGCACATGAGACTCTTCCCGGCCATAATTCCTTTTTGCAGACAACCCTGATTGCATCTGATACACTGACAAATTTCCTCGGGCTTACCTTGTTCCGCCTTCTTTGGGAAATATGGGTCGGCAATAAGAGGTCGGCCTAAAGACACGAAATCTCCCTTACCTTCCCGGAGTATGCTTTCGGCCAGTTCAGGGCTAGTGATGGAACCAGAGGCAATGACAGGGGCCTTCACTTCCTTTTTCACGGCTTCAGCAGCCCATGCATTAAACGCGAGAGGTTGGTTTGACGGGACCACCTGGCAGTGCATCGTGTGGTGATTTCCGCCGGAGATGTGGAAAGCGTCCAAGCCAATGTTTTCCAGCGCTGCGGCGAAGGCTACGGTATCCTCAATCATAACTCCGTCTTCGATGTATTCAGTCCCGCTCAGCCTTATACAAACGGGGTAGCCTGGTCCCACTTTTTTTCTGACATTCTCTGCCACCTCAAGTCCAAATCTCATCCTCTCTTTGAGGCTGCCCCCATACATGTCCGTGCGTCGATTAGTGTGGGGAGACAGGAAGTTGGTGATCAGATATCCGTGGGCCCCATGAATTTCGACCATGTCAAAACCGGCCTGCTTGGTCCTGCGTGCAGCGTCCCCGAAGGATTCCACTATGTGCCGGATTTCTTCAATGCTGAGTTCAGTCGGGATCACGGCACCCATTTGCAGTAGAGCCTCCCAGGGGACGCGAGAGGGCGCTACCATGGGAAAAGTTCCGATGAACTTCTGCCTTCCACAATGCTCGATCTGCAAACACGCCTTGGCCCCATTTTCCTGAATCGACTCTGCCAGCTGCGCCAGACCTATGATGCATTCATCGTCATACACCCCGAGTTGACAATATGCCGACTTGCTGGCTTCCTGATCGATGTACGAATACTCCACAATTATCAGCCCCGTCCCGCCTCTGGCTTTTTCAGCGTAGAATCGGAGCATCCGCTCGGTGACCATACCGTCGCGTGTGGCGTATCCAGTCACCATGGGAGCAGAGGCAACACGATTTTTCACAGTCAGGTTCCCGATCTTTCCGGGTTCCATGAGCTTAGGAAACTCTTGTCTTGCGGCCATCACAATTGCCCTCCTGGTATTATCGTGAACGATCTCCGTTCAGGAAATCTTGTGTTCCGGTTTCGGATCTCAAACCCACTCCGACCGTGAACCCCTGCATGGTGGCAGGAGAAGGAGATTTTCGTCTCGGAGCGCCTGTCTCCAGCGTGCAGAGAGGCGTGGAAAAACCTTGCTGGCAGTCCATGAAAACGCGTGGAGCGGCCGTGTGACCATTGACCGATGGACGTGCACTTAAAACTGTGAACGGGATGATCAAGAACCATGCCATAGGCAAGTCTGAATCTAAGGCGCTTTAATCATGAAACATTGTTGGCAGTCAGTTATGAATGAGATTCGTACGGGCTGGTAGATTGAAAGAAAGTTTCAATTTGCTGGCTAAAGTGATGAAAGTTTCTTTCAATTGGAGTTCATCCTGGATTTTGCGTGTGAAGAAAGAAACTGATCCGGATATGACGATTCAGCTGTTCTAAGCCCCTTGAATCTGATAGGATTCTGGCTAAAGAGAAGCTGGAATGCATCAGTCATACAGGGGACTTTGGAAGTATGAAGAAAAAGCAGGGCCGTGGCAAGAGGAAAAGTAGCCGGAGGATCACTCCGAAGCCTCGGTTTTCGGAGAAACGATTGACCAGCCGTGCCGGTCTGATTCCAATGAGTCGGTTTATGGACAAACTCGGAATTGAGAGGATGATAGATCGGATGGTCAGCATTGTCAGGGGCCCCAACGCAGATTATGGTTTGGGAATGATTATGAACGCTATCACGCTGGGTGTCATTTCCGGTTGCCGACACCTGTCGGATGTTGTTCGGATGGGCATGGATGAAGCTCTGATGAAAACCCAGGGTTGGGACGACTTCCCGGTGCTGAGCAGCATTACTCGCGTCTTGGAGCGTTTTACGTTTCGTAATTGTGTCGAGCTTAGCGAGGTCCAGAAGAAGGTCCGTCAGAAAGTTTGGGACAAGAAGTGGTATGGACGGATCAACCTGGATTTGGATTCCTCATCCAAGAGCGCTTACGGCCACCAGGAAGGAGTGGCCAGAGGCCACAATACCGAGCGCTCGCACAAGCCCATGCTCAACCCGCTGTTTGCGTTCATTGCTCAGACTGGGGAATGCCTCAACGCCTGGCTTCGTCCGGGCAACACATTTAGTTCCAACGGCAGCGTCGAATTTTTGAAAGAATGTCTGGCGATGCTTCCAAAACAGGTCTGGCGAGTCGTTGTCCGCGCCGACTCGGCCTTCTTCAGCGCTGCTTTCGTCCGAATGCTCGAAAAACTCGGCTGCGGATATGTGATCAAAGTGAAGATTCGGAACTGGAAAAAGCTGTGCGCAGGACTAAACTGGGAAAAGGCCCGTGGACAAGAGGGTCTGTGGACGGCCGAATTCTTCTACACCGTTGACGGTTGGAAGAGATCACGTCGATTTGTCGCTGTTCGGCGCTTGGTGGGCATCCTGACCCCGGAAAAGGACGGGGTGTTGTTCCCTGTGCCTGAATACAGATATGGCCTTTGGGTGACCAATCTCGGACTGACGCCGGTGAAGACCGAACAATTCTACAACAAGAGAGCCGTTGCGGAGAATCTCATCGGGGCCGGAAAAAACCAGATGGCGTTTGGATCCATGCTGGTTCACGAATTCTGGGCAAATCATGCCCTACTGCAGGCATCGGTATTCGCTTACAACCTCATGATTTGGTTCAACACATGACACTGGATGCTCATCGGTGGCGTGAGAGACCAAACACACTGAGAGGGTGGTTAATATACCTGGCTGCCAGGCTGCTTTATACCGATGGAAAGTGGGTCTTGGCATTGAGTCGAGGCTACCCGCACGTAGAAGAGTGGAATCGAATGGAAGGCCATTTGGCCGCTCTGACTGTCTCCTAAGTCCGTCGGCCCCTAAGTAAGGTCCCAAAGATCCACAGGAGTGGTGCGTCCAAAGTCGCCTTTTCTTCAATCGGCAACGGGTGTTCCGGCAGGCGGATCACTGTTTCGCCATCATCGTGCCACTCTCATCCAATTCTATTCCACCGATAAGGCAAAGAACTCTCGAAAGTGATACCGGCGGACAGTCCAAATGTCCCAGATTGCCACTTGCAAAATCCAGGTTCATAATAAAGAAATGCCTCAAACTGGGCTACATAGAGTCAGGAAAGAGTCTATACTTCTTGATCATTTCCCTTAAGGTAGGTCTCGAAATTCCCAGCAACTCGCAAGCCCTGCCTTTGTGCCAGGCGGTATGCCGCAGCGTCGCTGAAACATGTTCCTTCACGACATCATCCAGGCGCTTGAATGCGGGAGGCGCAGTGGTGCAAGCATCGGTGGACAGAAAATCCGAAAACTGGTCTGGAAACAAAACATCGCCTTTGGAAAGCACCACTGCCCTCGTTAGCACATTTTCCAGCTCTCTTACGTTTCCCGGCCACTGGTAACTCGTCAAACAATCCATAACGTTTTCCGGGATTTTTGTGACCTTCTTATGCAGCTCCAGATTGATTTTGTTCAGTAGATGGTCGACGAGGAGCGGGATATCACTTTTTCGATCACGCAGCGGCGGAACCTGGATTTCTACTACCTTTAGCCTGAAATACAGATCTTCCCTGAACTTCTTTTCGGTCACCAGCTTCGGAAGATCCCGGTTAGTGGCGGCAATGATTCGCGCGCGCGAGCGCAGTCGCTCCTCTCCTCCAACGCGCTCGAACTCCCGTTCCTGGAGAAATCTGAGCAATTTCACCTGAACGGGAGGAGATATATCTCCGATTTCATCCAAAAAGATTGTGCCGTTTTGGGCCCGCTCGATTTTCCCCTTTTTCTGATACGAGGCCCCAGTGAATGCTCCCTTTTCGTGGCCAAACAGTTCGCTTTCAAACAGGTTCTCAACGAGAGTGGAGCAATTTACGGGGATAAAAGGCTCTTTGGCAAATGGACTGTTATAATGTATAGTTTTGGCTATCAACTCCTTGCCCGTACCGCTCTCACCCAGGATCAAAACTGTGGCTCTGTTCTCGGAGACCAAGCCGATGATTTTGAAAATCTCTTGCGTGGCCTGGGACTTGCCCACGATATTATGGACTTTGTAATCCCTGGAAATCTCGGTAATTAGGTCTTCCAGCCGTCCGCTTAGCGTGATATTCCTGGCGACCTTTTCAATCACGATTTCCAGCTCATCAATATCAATCGGTTTATGTATGTATTCGTAAGCGCCAAGTTTCATAGTCCGAATAGTTGTGTCCATATCGTGAAACGCTGTGATCATGACAACGCTGGTAGATGGATGTCGCTCCCGGACCGCGCGGAGAACCTCTAGCCCGTCCATGCCAGGCAACCGAATGTCCAAAATGAGCATTTCGGGTCGTTCGTTTTCAACGATAAGCAGTCCCTTCTCTCCGTCTTCGGCCGTGAGTACCGCATATCCCTTCTTTTGGAGGAACATCTCAAGAGACCTACGAATGGACCTTTCATCGTCAATGATCACGATTTTCAAAGCAGTATTTCACCTCATCGGGAGAAGAATTTTGAACGAAGTTCCACCATTGATTCGGCTTTCTACCTCAATGATTCCGCGATGGGCCTCGACTATTTTCTTAACGTTCGACAAGCCTAAGCCGACGCCTTCGGTCTTGGTGCTGAAGAAAGGTTCAAAGATCATAGGTAGTTGAGTTGAGGATATCCCTCCTCCATTGTCTCTAATGTCGACGCATATCATCGATTCTCCTGAAGATTGGGTCTCGGAAACAAAAATATCTATCTCGCCTCCTCGGGGCATGGCGTCTATGGAGTTGAGCATTAAGTTTAGGAAAACTTCTTCCATTTTTCCAAAGTCCAGAGGTATCTTCCTGACAGTTGCAGCTGTATTAGAGATGACTTTTATGTTGCCGTGGCTCAGCCCGTCGGAGAGCAGTGCCACACATTCGTCAATTATATCCCAAACGGAATTGAGGTCTGTCTCCATCTTAACGGGCCTGGCAAAATGCAGCATATCGTGTAAGAAACGATCCAGGCGCTTTATCTCCGTTTCAGCAATTTCGAGTCGCTCCTTGTCGAACCCTTGCACGTTCAGAGTCTTTGAGAGGATCTGAATGTTCATTTTAATCGCAGCAAGAGGATTCCTGATTTCGTGAGCAATGGTTGACGCCAATCGTCCGATGGATGCCAGCCTCTCATTTTCCAGGATTTTTTGTTCCAGTCTTTTGCGTTCGCTTATGTCTCTGAATATGCCTATGACTGCGGGCTTACCGTCGAATACCGACAAATCGAGTTTCAGTTCGGTCGGTAGACCTCGTCCGTCTTTATGTTTTCGCAGGAATTGCAGATGCTCCGGGACTATGGTGTCCATGATTCGGTCGGCTATTGTCTTTTCCACGTGCTGGACAGACTCAGAGGAGACAAACATTTTGAAATCTCTGCCGAGAACCTCTTCTCTCAGGTACCCGTTCATGGCCAGAAATGCATTATTGGCGAAGACAATCCTGCCGTTCTGTGACACGAAATACCCGTCGTTAATATCTTCTACCAGCGTCCTGTATTTTCTTTCCGATTCCTTGATTTCTTCATGCAGCCGTGCATTTTCTATGGCCATACCCAATTGATTGCCTATGTGGGTCATGAGCCTAATTTCTTCATCTGTGAAATGGTATGGCGATGTGCTGGTGATAGTGAGAACTCCAACTATTGCATCTTTGGCCATGAGAGGAACAGACAAGAGGGATTTGATCTTTTCTTTTTCTATGGCAGCCTCGATTGCCCTGGGGTACTGAGTGTAATCATCGTAAGCCATAGGGACTTGCTCAAGGGCAACATTTCCCGTTAGCCCCTCTCCAATACCCAGCCTCTTGACGCTTGCAAGAAACTCCCGAGATAATCCTTCCTGAGCCGCTACAATTAGCTCATCCTTTTTTGGATCAATCAAGTAAATGACAACGGCCTTATCCCCGACCATTTTCCGAAGTTCGCTGATTGCGAGATTCGAGATCTCTTTCAGATCGAGAGTCTGACTGACGGTACTAGAAATTTTGTTCAGCGAGGCCAATTCAATATTTTTCCGTCTGATCTCCTTTTCCACCTTCTTCTTTTCTTCGAGAAGGTTCTCAAGGAATTCCGCTTTTTTCTTAATAGTCATGCCCCATTCAGGCAATATTATTCCCTGTTGCAGCAATTGTGCTTCTGTGCCGATGATGAACTCGCATTCCTCATCTCCCCTGCTGATGCACCTTGTTTCACTGGCCACAAGATCTCTTTTTCCTGAAAAATGCCTCATGAAAGACAGTAAGACCCCTGTCGAGTAGAAACAGACCGTTGAATCAAGGGCCTGTCCGTTGCGGAGCAGTGCCCAGGCTTCGAAGGTGTTCTCACATAATATTCGTGAATATCCATCTGAGAAGCGTAATTCCCTTACGATAAAGTTCCCGAAGCCGGCCTCGGAATAGGTATCGACTGCATCTCTGAAGCCCTGAGAATTCCTGCGGAGAATCCCTGCCTCCAGTGCCGCTGCCGAAAAAGTCTCCCCCAATCCGGCCTCGAACAGCACCCTTTTTGAAGTATCCTCTCCTGCGAAAAGCGTTATCGCGCGGGCAATACTAAGCCAGCCACCCAGGATGTCGAGGAGACACATTCGAGTCCCCCCTACATCAATCCAGCCTCTTCCTTTCTGAGAGCTGAATTTGAGCAGCTTGGAATCCATGCCTTTTCTGTAATCTTTTTTCATTGATGCCCCCTTGCTGCCGGCAGGTACTTTTCATTTCAACTGTCTGACATATTTGCGTTGGGCTGACGGCAAACTAGAAGCCCATAGCTAAGTGTTCAAATCGGCGAGTACAGGCCCTGCCCAATGGACCGGCAAGATGCAGGTCCCAGTGTTCGCGTCTCTCGAAGGCTGACCTGTGCCCGATCTCGCTGCTTATACGGAAGTTTCTCGGGAGGCTGGGGGGCTTTACCGGGGAAACACTCGCAGCCGGTGAATTAAACCTTCCATCCGAGAGTTCCTCAATCGTCATCGGGAAAATTGTAATCTAACGGATCCCAAAACTCCATGTCATCCCACGATGGCCTGCCCCCGAATTATGTACCACATTGTTAAGTTAGCGACTGTATTATTTGTCAAGTCATGACCTCCATGAAAGCAGTTTTTGATTTGAGGATTGAATTGAGCATGACCAAGAGTTTGCGCATCGCGGCCACCATGGCTACCTTGGCCGGTTTGCCAGCCTCCCGCAGTCGCCTATAGAATGGCGCTATTTTAGGATTGGATCGCAAAGAGGCCACTGTAGCCATGTACAGCATGTTTCGAACAGATGGTCGGCCTCCGGTGATCATCCGTTTGCCTCTCATCTGGCCGCTGTCGCGGTTCATAGGCGCAATACCAACTAAGCTTGCTATCTTTTGCCGGTTCAAAGTGCCTAATTCCGGTAGATCTGACAGCAGCGTCCTGGAGGTGTTTGGTCCCACTCCCGGGACACTTTGCAGAAGCTGGTCTTTCTCAGGCCAATCTGGACTGGTCCTAATGACAGCATCCAGATCCTCAGTAATCGCTCTGATCTCTTGGTCTATCGTCACAAGAAAACTTTCTATACGAGCCCTGATACTCCCCGTTGACACAGTTTTCAGGTGATTCTTTTCTGCAGTGAGCATCTTAACCAGTTGCCTGCGTCGAGCAACGAGTTCCTTCATAGTAGTCTGCTCCTCACCAGGCAGGGCCTGGGGTGCCGGTTTTATGGCCTCTGCATATCGCGCTATCACATAGGCGTCGAGTGCGTCGGTCTTAGCCAGCTTTCCTATTGCGCGAGCAAAATAACGAATGCGGGCTGGATTGACAACACTGAAGGGCAACAACGCTGCGCCGAGTCCAGCCGCCACAAAATTCTGATACCCACCGGTGGCTTCCAGCACAATGAGCACCGGCGACATTTCCTTCAAGGATTTGACCAAAATCCTGAGTCCTTTCTCGTCTCCGGTACAGCTAAACTCCACATTATCGGGGAGGACATGAACATCCAGATGATCCTTTGAGATGTCTATGCCAACGAAAATTTCTTTAGCCATAAGCACTTCTCCGTTCTTGCAGATCCGGACTCCAAAGAGGGTCCTAGTGTAGTGTTGCGGTAATAGCTTTACGTCTCAACTGGGAGCAAATCTTCAAAGAACTACCTGTTACGAGGACTGGACCGTAAAGTCATTGCTGAAACACAACACTAGCGACTGTTCGGGATATGCACCCAGGCACCAGCGAGGATCTAGCTAACTCGCGGCCTCAAACGACCGAGAGGTTTAACGATCTCTCGCTGGTCCAGGCCAGACCCACATGGGTCTAGACTGGTTCCAGGGCGGCCGCCCGAATATCACCAAATAGTTTCTTAGGCAATATACAAGAGGTATAGGACCTTGACCTCCTGGGATAGTGAGAGGATCACCGGCTGTAGTACCGACGATCCACGTGGTGGGTATGGCCTCGGAACGGGCAGGCAGTAGTTCAATGAGCTGTTGATCTGAAGGTGTTGTATTCCTTGCCCCACGTAATCTGGAGCCATGCCAGTGAACGGAGCCTTTGGGCCCTGAACCCGCTGATCGATTTCCCTGTCTGGGAGCGCGAAGAGACACTTTCAGAGCGCTTTTTTCCTTCTTTTGATTTTCCTCGGCCTGTAGCTTGGGGAAAATCCTTACTGAGCCAGACAGACATTCTTGGACAATCCACAAAAACATTTCTTGGGGCTGGCACCAAGGGCGAGAGGTCAGCCTACGTCCTATGGCCAGCTAGGAACCCCATCGAAATGCCCCCAAGGCCACTCTTCCAGGAAAAGGCACCGAGATTGCGCTGAACGTTCGTGGATTCTGTAACCTACTGAGAATCCGAAACCGAGATCATAGCCTTCCCAAGGCCTTCAATTGTTCGGAAAATAGCCATACTTGGGGAGACTCCTGTCTTGACCGGGAACGTCGCTGACAATCGATTTTGGGCTGCCTACAATTCAAATCTCGTGAGGCTGCTGCATGATGTGGTACACTGGTCTGTAAACAGGTTTCAACGAGGAAAGTAAGCATTCGACGCAGAGGGGAACTGAACATTGGCGCACCATCCCGACGTGCAAGTGTACAAGATTCACGCGGCCGTTCTACGGAAGGAGGGAGGCCCCTTGAAGATAGGGTCCCTAGAGCTGGAAGGTCCGCGAGACGACGAGGTTCTGGTGCGCATCGTCGCGTCGGGCATCTGCCATACAGATATAGACTTCTGCGACAACTGGGACTCGGCCGACACCCCGATCGTGCTGGGTCATGAGGGTGCGGGCGTGGTGGAACAGATCGGCAAGTGTGTGCAGGGTGTCGTACTCGGTGTTCATATAGTGATCTCATTCAGTGACGAGGGCAGTGTCGGCAATGCCGAAGCGGACATCCGACAGATTGCGAGCGATTCTGGGAGGCTAACTTTGGTTTCGAACGACTGGACGGCAGCAATGCGATGCAACGAAGCGGGGTTCGCGGGCATTTCTTTGGTCAGTCTTCCTTCGCCACCCACGCTCTTGCCACTAAACGCAACCTCGTCAAGGTTCCCAAAGACTTACCTCTGGAGATTTTGGCTCCGATGGGTTGCGGCATGCAAACCGGAGCCGGCACCGTGATGAACTCGTTGAAAGTTTCGAAAGGGCAAAGCATCGCCATCTTCGGTACGGGAGCAGTCGGCCTTGCCGCGGTTATGGCGGCTCGCATCGTCGGGGCCAACCCGATTATAGGCGTGGACATTAGACCCAAACGGCTCGAAATGGCCCTAGAGTTGGGCGCCACCCACGTGATCGTTAATCGTCATGATGACGTCACCTCCCGCATCACCGATATTACCGGCAGTGGCGTTCATTACGTGGTGGAAACCACCGGAAGTGGAAGATGCACAGGCTCGCCATTGACGTGTTGAATCCGCACGGCATCGTCGCGCTCCTCACCGGCGCAAGTGGTACAGAGTCTTTGACGAAAGAGCGGAAAACACTAGGCATTATCCAGGGTGACGCTGTGCCGCAGCGCTTTATCCCCCAACTGATCGAGCTGTATCGGGCAGGGCACTTTCCCTGCAACCGCCTAGTGAAAAGTGGCTTCCTGAAGAGCGCGTATAACGAAAACAGTGTGAGCGGCCGGGCATTACGATGTTGAAGTCAGGAAGACATCACACCAGGTTACCGCACTAACGGTGGGTTGTTCGAATAAATTTCGGGTGAACATAAAATTATGCTTGCTTCTACCTTACGCATGAGGTAGATTATTATGAGAGGACAAAAATGGACCAGATGTACGTCACTGTCAGGGAAGCCGCAGCCGTCTGGGGCCTAAGCCTGAAAACAGTCCAAACCTGGATCAACAGGCGAATCCTTGTCCCGGAAGTCACCGCACCGCCGAGAAGTCCTCGTGGTCATCAGCTCTCGGTTGCGGACGTCGTAGTGTTGGGGCTTCTCCATGCCTTATTCAATATCGGCGTCAAGTTTGACGATGTTCCGAGATTGCCGGCCTCCAATTTTTCGTTCGATACGGAGGGATTTTCCGAGGTCATGAACACCGAACTAGAAAGGCAGGCTGACAAAGGCCGAATGATACAAGCGTACCTCGAACTTCTTAATCCTCGGTGTGAATGCTTTATGCACCGGATTTCGTGGCAGGTTTTGGCGGCGGGTAAAGAGTCCATCCAGAGCCACATTCGTTTCGTCCGCCAGAAGAATATCCCGAGGATTCTTGACGATCTTATGAGTTCCAAGGGACTGAAGGGGCACTTCATGGTAAATGTCGGCTCGATTCACCAGTATGTTTTGAAAAGAATTAAGGAATCAGCCTGATTTTTTTTGGCCAAATCTACCTTACGTATCAGGCAGGTGGGTTGGATCGAAATTAACAAATAATCTTGAGAGTTGAACAGTAATTAAGTTGCGTAAACAGGCCACATCACAATATAATTCATCCTCACAGAAATCTATGGCGGGAGGATGGCTCTTGGCGAGGAGACTCGGCAAGATTCGCAAGGAGCGAGGGGACCGATGGTATATCGAGCTTCCGGGAGCGGTCCGCGTATATTGTGATAAGGCTCACCGAACCTTTTATAGTCGTCAACACACGGAGTGGACGCTCTCCCAAATTCAGGGAGAGATTGAAAACGACACCTTTGATGCAGATTTCTACTCGAAGAAGCGGAAAAGCATTCAATCATTCTCCGTGTACGCCGAAGAGTGGCTCGCTCATTGCGAAATATTGCTCAGCCGTGGGGAACTCTCCCCGTCATACCTCAAGGAACTACGGAGATTCGCAAATAAGGTCTTTATACCCTTCTTTGGCAACCAGAACATGAGGGAAATCAAGGGCCAGCATCTGAAAGCCTTCTATGGCAGTCTTGGCAAAAAGGCCCCAAAGACCATCTTCAACGTCATGGGCGCGCTCCACAAGATTTTCGCGGATGCGGTGGATGAACAGGTTATCGAGGCATTGCCGAAATTCCCCATAGATTTCAGGCTCAGCAGACTCCCCCAACCCGACACTTCATGGGCGTCGGAGGAAGAACAGGAAAAGATTTTCAGGCATCTGGACGAAGACGATTACTTCATTATTTTCTTCCTCGCCACGCATGGGACTCGCCCTGCCGAGGCACGGGCTCTCAAGCACAAGGACATCAACCTCAAAGAGGACAAGGTGACCATCCGCCGCAGCTTTAGCCTGAACCAGTTACGAGAGCAGACGAAAAACAAACGCATTAGGACAATACCTCTCGACCCGGAATGGAAAGAGCTTTACTTGAAGAGGCCGAGGAGCATAAATGCTGAAGGTTTCGTGTTCACCCGCAATGGCGAACCATTTTCGGAAAGTTGGACTCGAAAGAAGTGGAATGAAGCCAGGAAGCGAGCGAAGCTTGCCCCTATAACTCTGTACGCCGGCACGCGCCACAGCATCGCATCTCAGAATGCGAACAGTGGGAAGAGTCTCTATCTGATCGGCAAACTCCTTGGGCATTCGAATCTTCAGCAGACAGCCAGATATTCGCATTTGGATACCGAAAGCTTGAGGCAACTTCAGCGGAAAGCACGTGCGAAAACCTTATCGGATGCAAGCGACAGGAAGTGAAAGGTAATTCCAGGCTTAAGCACGAAAATGAGTGGCCAAAATACCGTGTGATGTGCTAAAATTCACTAATTCCCCAAAAAGTCCGGGCCATCTTATGCACACGGCGAATTGACTGTGCGGTCAGCGCGTCGTAACGTATGGAGTGACCAACAGTAGCGTGGAGGTTCGCAGGGATTTATGAGAACTTTTTTCCGTCTGCCTCCAGAAAACCCGCGACAAAAGGGGGAAGATATGCTTTAAGCCTCCATGGGGCCGATACCAACGATTCCCGAAATTCGGGATGAGGAGCGCACTTCTTTGGTGGCTAACCTATTAAATGATCTAGTTCCTTGTGGACCAGGTTTATGCTGGAGAAAGCGCTCAAGGGTATCGGGTGAAAGGCATATCCACTAATGAGTTACATTTTTCGCGAGAAGGGGTGACGTGATGGATGACAATGTCCGTGAGGAAGAAAGGCGTGCCAAGTTAAGGGAACTGGTTGAGAAAACCCGACAAACGATTAAAAAGTCAGACGTACAGAGTGAAAACGCGGCAATCGTGGAAACCTCGCGTAGGATTGCGGCAGGATTGGAGCAGAGCAAGAATGTAGATCCTCAAATTTTTAAGGCCCCGATAACGGTGTGAGGCGGGAAGGGGTGCCGCTACTTCTTGTCAGATGGGCAGTTAATCTTTTCAAGAAGTTACGTTCCAGGTTGACAGGAAGTCTTTTTGCAGGAACCGATCACGCAACGATTGAACATTACAAGGAAATGACAAGAAGTAGTGGCAGTCGGTCAGAAGACGAGGCCAACCTCTATGAAGTCGTTGCTTATTCTGAAACGACCTTCACTGATTTGCTCTATGGCGACTCAAGAAAGATGCTGGCCAAGGTTGGCGAGCAGGAGCGAAAACGCCGAATACGTTATTTTATCAGGTATTTTCGCGACTTATCAGCTCAGACAATTATCCGTGAAAAGGAGTACATTGATCACGACTTTTTTGACGACTTCTCAGCCTACTATGTTAGCTGTTTTCGCCCGTACGGGCGTCTCTGCAGCCGACTGCATTTCTTTAATCTGCCCTTCACGAGCGACGAGTTTTGCTCGCTGTTAGGAGGGGAAACATCACCGATAACTCCGGACAAACTTCAAGACCATTACCTTGGTTTCATAGTCGTCAAGCCTCTCCCGGTAGCCGTTGTAGGCAAAACTTGTTTGCGAACATACTCTGATGACCCCGTCCGGAGACATTTCCCGATATCCAGAACCTATGAGGCCCACTTGTTTGGCCCCACTCTGACGGTTGATACTCTCGCATTCCAACAGCAAGATTCTGTTGTGGCTGCTTGCGCAAGCAGCGCTTTGTGGGCCGTTTTTCAGGGAACGGGAAAGCTGTTCCACCATCGCATACCCTCCCCTGTAGAAATAACAAGATTGGCCTTGGCAAACCCACAGTCGGAGGCGCGGACGCTCCCCAACAAAGGATTATATCCTGCTGAGATTGCATGTGCGATTCGGGGCGTGGGCTTAGAGCCCTTTCCGATTGAAGCCAAAGATGAGTACAATTTCAAAGGCAATCTTTATTCATATCTCAAAGGCCGTATCCCTCTCTTGATGGCAGTGTCATTAGAGGGTGTCTTGAATGACGAAGCCCTCCACTATGACCTCGGGCATCATGCAGTGGCCGTAACCGGGTACAGTCTTGGAAAAGCCGCTCCGGTTCCACATCCAGAAACCGGCTTTCTGTTGAAAGCAACCAGGATAGATAAAATTTACGCCCACGATGATCAAATTGGTCCTCACGCAAGGATGAAGTTCTACGGAGATTCAAAAGACGTAATCAGTTATGATAACAAGAGCTTTTCTCGTCCGTACCTAGACACATCGTGGCTGGGGCCTCGTAGTAACACCAAGTTTGTTCGGGCCGAACCGCTTCTTCTCCTCGTTCCCCTCTACCACAAGATACGAATATCGTTTGATGATATCTGGTCGCTGGCAGTTGTTTTTGACGACTTCATTGAAAAGAAACATGTTCGGGACTTGGCTGCCCTGATGGACCGCCTCCAATGGGACATATTTCTTACGACGATCGTTGATCTGAAGTCAGAAATCCTTGAATCTGAGCAACTGACAGCATCAGCGAGAGTGGGTGGTCCCGCCTATCGACGGGAAGTCCTCTTAGAAAGCATGCCCCGGTATATCTGGCGAGCAGTAGCCGAGCACGGGGGACAGATGGTTCTTGAATTGCTGTTTGACGCCACTGACATCGAGCAAGGTCCCTTGTTTCTGAGGGCCATTGAATACCATGATGGCCTCTCGACCGTGATTCGTACTCAGGCCAAGGAGCCTAATGTGGAGGCTGGTTTATCGTCCGAATCAGTCTGGAGAATCCTCGGCTGGTTCCGTGACCAGCCCTTGCCTTGAGTGGCATGATGTGTTTTTTGGAGCACTCGTGTGGACGGAAGTGAGGCAGATATGGTGATTTGCCAGGCATCTCATCACAAATCCCTCGGGACATGCGGTTTGTGCAATTAGAACCGAGCCTTTGGTCACCGTCTGCCGTCAGGCTCTAAGTGGCTGGGCGGTTAACCTAGGACTTTTCATTCCGAGATTTGGTCTGAGTCCTACCCGATGAAACGAGCCAGAGGTCTGGCCGGTGCCGATTAGTCCCGTTACTTATTTCCCTGCATTTTGACTATGAACCTGGTTACCCATATGATTAAGAATCCGAGCACAGCCAAGATAACCCCTGCTGGTGCGTCAGAGACATCAATCTTGCCTCCCAAGAAATCGGCTATGAAATGACTTGACCCTGTGATTCCGACCAGGAATAGAAGAACCCCCACTACCAGGAACACAAGACCTACTAGCAGTCCAAGTATTGAGTAGATAGATTGGAGGAAAACAGCCATTCCACCCACTACACCGCCACCATCTGGTGGAAGCGTTACCTTCCCAATTCGAAAACTGGGACGTCTCGGTTTCATGTCCACGCCTCCGTTTACCAATTGGATGATTGGTCCGTGATGTTGACCCGCTACCGCCAACCATCGTTTGATCGTAATTTCGATTTGCCTACAGATTCTTATAGCATTTGTCGGCTTAGAGCCATAGTGAGTTTTCCTCGCGGGAAAAGTAAGGCTCTGCGTCACCGTTCAAGGATTCCCAACCTGCACAGCGAAGTCGCCCATCCCGACCGCCGGGTCACTGACGTGGGATGGAGTAGGCTTTCATCTCCTTACCCGACGAATAACACTTTTACGTTTCGCTTCCCCAAACCGGAGGTTGCGCCCAGCGACTATGAATCCCTATCATAGTTTTCGCCTCCTCTGACATTCGGATCTGCGGCAGACAGGTAGGCATTGTTGCTTAAACAACGAGGGCTTCAAGCAGTTTCAGCGGAGAGAACGATCAAAGTCGCCATCGGATGCAAATCGGATGCAAACGACATTCAGGCAGGGATACTGTGTTGATATCACTTAATTTACCTACCTGTGCCGCGGGTTCGATTCCCGCCGCCTCCACCAGTAATTACTCGATATTATAGGCACTTATTGAGACAAATGGGTGTGCAATCGTTTGCACACCCTGGCACTGCACCTCCGCCATTCCTGTTCTTGCCATATTTTCCAACGAGCTGGACAAGCCGCGGTAGCTCTCCAAATATAATTCCGGGCAAACCATGCCTAATCCTGCCCCAAAATCCTGGACTCTCGCCGCAGCGCGGTGTTTAGCGAGCACCGGGGCGATGAGGGCTTATGTGCGTGAGGTTTTCATGGTCATATCCATTCATTGGTTCATTGGTTTGTTCACTTCACCAGCTCGATGTCCGGCAGCTTAAAGCTCTTGTCGAAGACCGCCTTCTCCGGGCCATACAGGCGGAACCACGGGAACCATTTCTGACCGGCGGGGGTGTAAAGCCAGTTGGATTCCTGACCGGCGGGCGGCTTCGGGCCGATGTAGATGTCCACCGAGCCGTCGGTGTTCTTCCGCAATTCCTTGTCCAGTGAACCGAGCGTGAGGCGCGGCGAGTTCAGAAAGAAGCTCGACGTTTCCAGACTGTAAACGGTGAAGGACCAAAACTCGCGCACCGGAACTTTCGCCGGAACATGCAGGCGGTAGTTATTCCCTCCTTGGAGCGGGTTGCCATCGGTGTCGTGAAAGGTTCCGAAGTAGAAACTGCCAGAGCCAAGCTTGGCCGTGGGGCAAAAATACTGCGACAGAGCGATGGCTCGCGAATCCACCCCAAAATAATTCGGCATCTGCCACTTGAATTCGGTCGGGATGGTAATGGGTGGGGTGGAGATGTTCCACTGACTTCCCGGCCACCACGGAGTGATGTCCGTCGCAACCTTATCCATTATCCAGGCATGCGCCTCCGCTGCCGCCGCTTTCAACAGGGCCACCGTCGCGGCGTCGGGCTTGAACTCCTTGCCCTTCTCGATGCCGAGCGGTAGGAGCATGCCCATCATCTGCAGGTCGCGGGGCTGCACCGTCTCCTCATTGAGCACGCTGGCGAGGCTGGTGAAGAAGGTGTCGTCATACTTCACGAGGCCGTTATACATGACTCCGGTCATGTCGAGGAGGCGTTGCGAGGGCGGATTGGCCGCTTTCGACAAGGGATAGATTTTAACCTGCTGCACCAGTTCGTCACCCGCGCGCATATCCGCTTCGGAGTAGGACGCCAGGATGGAACGCAAGAGCGTCATGGTATTATAGGTCGCGGGACGCACCGGGATGTAACCGTCCGGCACTTCGCCCGTGTAGTCAGGTGGCAGCACCAAGTATTTACCTCCCTTGCCTTCGAAGCCGATGTCCACGAGCGGCATATACCAGGCATCTTCGATGGTGCCGTAGAAGCTGGCACCGGGGACCGCGGGCGGCAATTCCACCACGACCGGCCCGTCCTGCTTGGTGTTGATGAAGAAATACATGTAACGCGCGTTGACGTTGGGAGTGGGCGACTGGTTCTTCCAGTCGCCGCCTTTGGGCCACCAGACGATGTCGTTGTAGCTCGCCTTCCCATCCGGAAGGCGGCCTGTTTCACGGCGTCCTCGCCGACGAGCGGCAGGCCCCAGATAACGGCGTCCACGGCGCGGCGTTCCAGCATGCGTTGTTCCAGTGCCTTGGGAGACAAATCCTGTGCCGACACGTTCAGCACCGGCACGGCGAGCGTTGTCAGTGTTAGCAAGAGCATCGCGATTCGATTCATTGTCATTTTCCTTTCGGGCCAATCTGGCCAATGTACCCAGAATTATGCCGCGGCCCTAGAGGGCTCCGTAGTTTCCAAACAGGCGCAACACAATCGGCTTTGCAACAAAACCAATATCCCTGCCCTTAGCCGTAGATCAAGGAAATGGGATTTCTTCAGAATCATAGCGTTCTTTAATTTTCTCGTTCAATTGGACCTTGGCTTTCAAATAATCCTCGGATTTTACCCACGCCCTTATTTCAATCTTTATACCCTTGTCCCCAAGCTCCTTTATGGTGATGCTCGGTTGCGGCTCCTTCAGAATGAGATCTTCTTTCTCAACGATGCTTTGCAAAACATCACTGATTGCCTTGAGATCCGCCTTGTAGCTCACTCCGAGCACTATTCTTAGCCGCCTGGTATCTTTGTGGGAATAATTTATCACCTTGTCGGCTGTCAGTTTAGAATTAGGAATGATTACCTTGACGTTTTCTGGCGTGCAAACCTCGGTGGCCATCAATTCAATTCTCTCGACTGTACCCGCAGAGCCACCGCCTTCAATGTAATCTCCCACGCCAAATGGGCGGAAAATGATGATAAGCAAACCTGAAGCAACATTCGA
>JBKQMK010000632.1:0-5383 GCA_052146735.1 Desulfomonilaceae bacterium
CTAAAAATTGAAGAAGCTTTGCCTGCACACGTGGTGCAAGCTCGCCTATTTCGTTGAGAAGCAACGTTCCCCCTTCAGCCAGCTCCAGGAGACCGCGTTTTCGCCTCTGGGCACCGGTGAAGGCCCCTGCTTCATGGCCGAAGAGCTCTGATTCCGCTAATTCTGATGGCAGCGCCGCGCAATTTATTGAGAAAAAAGGGCCACCACTACGGGGAGAATCACGGTGGAGGTGGTGGGCCAGGTAGTCTTTTCCTGTTCCGCTCTCACCGAGCAAGAGGACCGTGCTCTCGCTCTCAGCGGCAAGGTGGAGTTTCGCCAAAGTCTCTTCAAAAATCGCTGAGTTCCAATTACTTCGAAAGGGGGCCGTCTCTAGATCCCTGGGAGTCTGCTCGGTAATGTCACGACTAGTGCCGCAGAGTCCCACAACCTGGCCAGATGAATCACGCAAGGGTACCCTTACTGTGTGAAGCGTGACTACCTGCCCCACAAGTACCCACTCGTGCTGAGTCTCCACAATTTCCCCATTGAGGACACGAAGCTCCAAGCCCCTGATCCGTTTGGCCTCTTCAGGACTAAAAACCTCTTCCGGTGTTTTTCCTATGACTAGCTCTCGGGAAAGTTTGTGTACCAGCAACCAAGCTGGATTCACGTGAATGAACCTTAAGTCCCTGTCTTTTATGAAAATGCCATCGTAGGCCATCTCGAAGATGGTTCGAAAACGCTCTTCACTCCCTCTAAGCGCCTCGTGCGCAAGTTTCGCGTGCGTGATGTCGAGCATCACACCTTGGACGCAGATAGGCTGGCCGCTTTCATCGCAGACCAGAATCGCTTCGTCTCGGAACCATAGAGTCCGGCCGTCTATGGAATTCATCCGATATTCTGATCTAAACCGCTCACCGGTTTCACGACTGTGCGTGAATTCCCGAAGTACCCGCTCTCGGTCTTCAGGATGAAGCCGTTTTCGCCACATTTCGGGATCAGTCTTGAAGTCGCCTTGGGAAATACCGAGAAACATCTCAACCTGGGGACTGACGTAGAGCGCACTGCCGGTTTCGCCTAACGCAGCGGCATACGTTATTGCCGGGATTTGCTCCACTAGCGCTCGGAACTGAGCCAGAGATTCTCCCAATGCACGCTCAGCCCTTTGACGCTCACCAATTTCGCACACAAGTTTTTCATTAGCCAGCCCGAGATCATGAGTACGCTCATCAACTCGTCGTTCGAGTTGCTCATGAGCTTCTTGCAATACTTCTTCGGCCTTCTTACGCTCTGTAATGTCTCGCGATATCCCGAGAATCCCTATCGGGATCCGTTGGCTGTTGCGCAGGAACGTCGCGTTATATTGCATCCAGCTCAGGGTTCCATCCTTATGGTATCGTTCCACTTCTACGGAGTGCGAAACGTGCTTTTCTCTAGGGTTTGGATATTCTTTCTCCATCTCCTCCCTGAAAGCCTGTAGGACTTTCTCTCGTGAGGCGGGCGTGAGGCCGTCCAAGGGGTCGGAAACCATTATCTCCTCTACGGTATACCCTAGCAGCTTGGTCACTGACGGGCTTACATATGTGTATTTGAGATTCAGGTCCAGCGCCCACATCACATCGCCCGCAGTCTCCACCAGGGTCCGATAAAGCTCTTCGCTCCCGGCGAGCTTAGCCTCAACCTCCTGCCGTTCGTGGACTTCCTGGTTGATCCTATGTAATGTGCCATGTATCTTGGCCAGCAGGATTGCGACCAGGAGGAAAAAACATAGAAAGATGGTGGCGTTCCAGATAGCAACGATAGAGCGGACGTAGACTGGACTCGCTGTGTACTGAGTAACTAGCCAAACAACCGAACTGAGCATCGCAATCGTAATACCGGCCCCTCGGTTCACGTACCAGGTGGCCAGCGCTACGGGGAGGAGATACAAGACTGCAACCTGAATTTCGGCCCCTGTAATGTGGTCTACCACTCCTGTCAGGCCAACGAGAACGACTGCCATCACCATTAGCCATTTCTTCGATAGCCGCGTGAGCAAGTCTGAGATCTGCAACCTTTTCGTCCTCCCCTACAATATCTCATTTCGAGCGTATATAAAGACGGCAAGTAGCCCATGGAAAGAGAACTAGTAAGCTACCCTCCTTTCGCGCTCACCACCGTTCCCGTGTGTGATCCACCAACTCACTATATTGCCATATGATTTCTCTATTCGATCGTGAACGTCAACTCCATTACCCCTATTTTCTCGTCACAAGGACCATAAAGTCTTAGGAAAAGAAAGAGGAAAGCAACTCAACAATAGCAGGGACCGTCAGTCCGGATGCCCATGGACGGCATTATACACTCACCACCCTGGATTGCCACAAAAACTGCCACAGGTCCGCTGTTGCAATCACCATTTGCACGAGATTTAACTCTCCGGACATCCGGAGAGTTAAAATGTACAGAGTGGCGGACGATCGAACAAGTGGCCCCAGAGACTGTATCACTCTCTGTTAAACAGGGTAAGGCCGCATAAGCCTTGATTGATTTGCGGTTTTACTGGTTAAACAGAAGTTGAATTAAAAGGCTCGGCACCAGCCCCCTCCAACCATAGCGCCGGCATGTGTCACAGGGGACAATTAAATCTGAGCATGCGAGAAAAAAGCGCCGCTCGTTTGTCCTGATCTGACATATAACTAAATTACGTTGCCAAAAGCGCTTCGTGAAAAGGCTCGGCCGCCTCTCCAAAGGAGACAGAGGGAAAATCATGGTCAAATTCAAATCCGTTCCAACTGTTAAAGGTCCCGCCATCACGACCAAAGACACTGTTGCGGCTTACAAGCTCGCAGACATGCGCCGTGTTTTCCAATACATTGAAGACGATGACCTATTGGCCCTGGACCGATTCATCCTAAGCGGCCGAGCTTTTCACCTGCCCAAAGGTGTCCGAGTCTTCTTGTTGGAAACAAATGCACAACAAGAGGGCATGTGCAAGATCCGAATCAAAGGGTCGATTGCGGAAATATGGGCCTCGGTCAACGCCATATCAGGGACTTGATGCGGTGAAGAATTAAATGTCTTCCTCAGGAAGGAGTGAACAAAATGAGCATGATCATAGGGATCGTGGCAGGAGCCATTTTCTTGGCGCTGGCCTGGAGCTGGCTTTTTATCAGAAATCCCGCAGCCAAGACTGTATGGAACTGGGTTGAGAAAACTCTTTCTTCCCCTAAAGGAGATCTCATCATCACAATCCATCCCGGCGGGAAAATAGATATGGAACTCAGGCCAAATGAGCCTCTCTCGGTGTCTTCCAGCGAAACGCAAGAAGTCACGGTCCAGGTAAAAGAGTGGCGGGTAAAGACATAGCGCCGAAGTAGGAGAACACCCTATGAGCATCCTGCTTCTTATTCAGATAGTGCTAATTGTGGTTGCGTTCCGCCGGGTGTGGAGGTGGTATGTCCTCGGCCCCCTCGCCATGGTGTTTTGCATCGTGCTCATAGGAAATAGTTTGCGGGTTCCGTCCATCGTGTTTTTCCTGGTCGATATCCTTCTCACTGTCGTTCTGATTTCCATGTGTATCCGAGTAGACCCTAGAGTCAGAGAATCTACAGATTCAAAAGGAAGGCCGTAGGTTGGGACTCGCGAGCCACAACATAATGCAAAGAGAGAAGGGGCGAATCTCCATGCGATGTCCATTTGGACCTAAAAGGACGCAAACACCCAACATCAGCTACTCATTCCTGGTGCGACTATGCAAGATGCTCTGAGAGTCATGCAAGCGGCGATCATAATTGTCTACGGAAAGTCCCTGCACTGAGCAAGCACCCAACTTTCCCTTCCGATGGACATCAAAGTTGAATCGCCGCCCGATTCAGGCTAGAATCAGACCTTCTTCAGGGTCCAGGTATACTAGGTTGCAAGGTCTAAACCATCGCCTTGTCGTGCTGGCGGCTTTTCTCGGAAACCGTAATGAGGATTAACAATTCAACCTGATGGCCGAGTCGAGAAAGGAGCTTGAGACCATGTATGATAAAAAGGAACTCTGTGAAAAGATAAGAGAAATCTATCCCGATATTGGCGAATGCGGGATCGATGTTGATGTGGAGTATGATGAAGCGAAAAAGGCCTGGATAGTTGATCTGAAAAAGGACCAGCATGAACTCAAGACGCATTTGGAACCTGAAGACGCTGCTGTCTGCATGGCTGGAAAACAATGCATCTCTCTGGGCATTCAGATCGCCCAGTTGAAAGAAAACATCAAGGCTCGTTAACCTAACGGTTTCGTTGACAGGACCTCGAACCATTTTGACAGGCAAGCGTTTCTTGGGAGCAACTCGTTGATTGAATAATTGAACTGCGAAAACAGTGGGAAAGCTGTCTTTCTGCAATGCCCCGGTAAAATTGAGCCCCGTTGTTCGCCATCAGGACTTCCGATTTGTTCGCAGGTTGTCAAAAATCACCGGGATGATTTCCGTCATCTTGAAGCGGACTCCGTTTGCAAAAGCGTCTCCACAATGTCCACATTTCTTTCCCAACCCTGTCTTTCTACCTCCCCCCAACTTTCGCTCCCGATGGACACCATTTGGACACCACTTTGTAGAATCCCTCCATTTAGTTTCCTATGAACATCAGTTGGACACTCGATTCGGGATGCGTAGGACATATCCATTTCTTTAACGGGCCTTCTTGCCATACGAGCGCTTTGGTGATAAGCCTGGGGCGCTATGAGTACGGTAGATTTGTCTCCACATAAAAGTCGGGCTTCAGAGGGCAAAACCTTGTCCACTTTTGAGGACAATCTCTCCTTATT
The DNA here is from genome assembly GCA_052146735.1 of Desulfomonilaceae bacterium. Classification (GTDB taxonomy): domain Bacteria; phylum Desulfobacterota; class Desulfomonilia; order Desulfomonilales; family Desulfomonilaceae; genus CAWBBA01. Next base: position 4,772 of record JBKQMK010000632.1, read on the forward strand.
CATTCATCGGTCTTCCATTGTTCAGCAGGGGTTTTGGTGACATGGGTTCGGGTAATCAGAGGAATCAGATCTGCCCATGTGGAAGTGGCAAGAAGTTCAAGAGATGCTGCATGATTAAAAAGCCCCGGCAGACCAGAATTGCGTTCCGTCCCCGTCAATCCGCCAACCAGATTAGATTTAGATTCTCGGCCGATGGCGGGATACAGCTTGAAGGAGAGAACGGCCCAATAAAAGTTGACGTATTCTCCGCTTACACAGGGTACGAGAGAAAAAAGGGATTCAAAACCATTAATCAAATACCTATGGACAATCAATTCAAAATTGAGCACCCGGATCTTCTCCTTTCTGCCTATGATCACTTCTTTATTGTGGATACAAACACAGTTACAATCGACGGGGTAAAGGTTTCCGCCACATGCGCAATGGCCGGTACGAGCGAAATAAGTCCCAGTGATTCCGGCGTGGAGCTTATTTTCAGTTTCATACCTACTATAGTTTTGCACTTCCTGCCTCAATAGTCCGATATGGTTGATGATCTTCTTGAAAATCATCGGTGTTCCTGCCATAGCCGTTTTGGCAAAGGACTGAGGAGGAACACCGATGCGCAAGCGG
>JBKQMK010000633.1:0-6586 GCA_052146735.1 Desulfomonilaceae bacterium
GTTCTGAAATCTTGCAAGACAAGCTGATCTTGGCGGTGGATGACGAGGAGGACGTCCTGGATATCATCGAGGAAGAACTCTCCGAATCCGCTAATTGCACGTTGCACAGGGCTACCACCTTTGAGAAGGCCCAGCAGTACCTGGTTTCGTACACCTACGATCTCGTGATTCTGGACATTATGGGAGTTCGCGGCTTCGATCTCTTGCAAATAGCCACCAACGCCAATTTTCCGGTGGTGATGCTCACTGCGCACGCCTTCACCCCAGAGGCCCTCAAGAAGTCCATCGAACTTGGAGCCCGGGCGTACTTGCCGAAGGAGAAGCTCGGTTCCCTTGTACCCTTTCTGGAAGACGTCCTGAAGCTCAACTATCAATCCGCCTGGAAAAAGGCCCTCGACCAAGTGGGTACCCTCTTTAATAAAAAATTCGGCTCGGACTGGCGTAAATCCCAGGAAGAGTTCTGGGATGACTTTGAAAAGAAGTTGTCGGTGGATGAAGCGGCCATTATCAAATGATGTTCCTGTCATGGCAACCGGGAGGAGTGGATCCGTTAGAAGATCCGTTCCTACCGGTAAGCTCCCATGAATTACTCTGCCGAATTTCATACGCCCGTTAGACAACGGGCGTATGACAGTCGTAACTTTCCCCCCAAGTGAGATAATGCGCGCAAAACTGGAAGGAGTGTCTCTATGAGCGAAGTGGTGATCGTTTCAGCTTGCCGCACCGCTATCGGCGCGTTCGGAGGAACGCTTCGAGATATGCATGCGGCAACCATCTCCAGTGTGCCGATGAAGGCCGCTGTCGAGCGGGCAGGTATATCTCCTGCCATAATTGACGACGTTCGCTTTGGATGTTGTTTGAACCCAACGGACGCAATGAATGTCACTCGCATCGGTGCACTCATGGCAGGTATCCCTGAGAGTGTGCCTGCCGCCACCATCAACCGGGTTTGCATATCCGGCATGGAAGCGGTGCTCTCGGGTGCGGCCATGATTAAGGCGGGAGTTGCAGACGTTATTTTGGCGGGCGGCGTAGAACATATGTCCGGTGTGCCGTACACCCTGGAGAGAGCACGCTGGGGCGTCCGAATGGGCGACGGCACGATTACGGATGCGATGATGACGGGATTGCACTGCGGGTCTCACATCCTACCCTACCCCCAGGACGGCCCTGTAGAATTTTTCAGGGGCAAACCGTACATTATGGGGCATACAGCGGAGTTCGTTGCGCTCAAATTAGGAATTACTCGCCAGGAACAGGATGAGGTGGCTCTTCGCAGCCACAACAATGTGGAACGGGCCACGAACGATGGGTCCTTTGTGGACGAGATGGTCCCGATAGCGGTGCCCCAAAGGAAGGGCGAACCAAAGGTCTTTGACAAGGACGAGCATTTCAGGCCGGGCCTCACCATGGAAGCCCTGGCAAAGCTTGCCCCTGCTTTCATTCCTAAGACCGGCACCGTCACAGCGGGAAACTCTAGCGGAATCAACGACGGAGCGGCCGCAGTGATCATCATGTCCGAGGAACGAGCCAAAAGCGAAGGACTCAAGCCAATGGCCCGAATCAAGGCGGTGGGGATGGGCGCGTGTAATCCGACGCTTATGGGACTGAGCCCGGTCCCAGCGGTCAAGAATCTCCTCAGCCGGTCGGGCATGAGCCTCAAAGATTTTGAGCTTATCGAAGTCAATGAGGCATTCGCTGCGCAGTACATCGGCTGCGAGAGGGAACTCCAGCTTAACCGGGACATTACAAATGTTAACGGCTCGGGTATAGGACTGGGACACCCTGTTGGGTGCACCGGAGCGCGACTCATGATCAGTCTCATCTATGCCATGAGGAAACAGAACAAGAGTCTCGGAATGGCGACCCTGTGCGGAGGTGGCGGGGTTTCGATGGCATGCGCACTGGAGATCGTTTGACACCGGCTTGCTTTGAGACCGGGAAGAATCGGGAGGGCCTCTCTTGTAGGGACCCCGCGCCCTGCGGGGTCCTCAAGCCGCTCCCTAGAAACTTCCGGCATTTGTCGGAAACGGCTATGGAAATACAGAGGGGCTTCGAACGAGAAACAAGGTGTCTGAAAAGAAACCTGTAAAAAAAATAAGTGCCAAGGCTATCATGTTCGACCTCAAGTCCGGCATGTCCGACGCCGAACTTATGGAGAAATACAACATTTCCTTCCAGGGCTTGCAAGACCTCTTCGGCAAGCTCGTCGAGGCCAAACTTGCCACGCGTGCGTACTTTGACAACAGGGCCCGCAATCAGGTCGGACTTCGTAAGAAAGAAGAAGTCACCCGAACGTGCTCATATTGCGGATATTGCTCTGCCGAGCCCTTCACCAAATGTCCTCGTTGCCACAATGACGTTTCTGATTGGCTCGACACTATGGAACTGACCAAGATCCTGACTGGTTCATTCGAATAAGTCTCCACCCCCGTTACAATTCGCCGTCAATGTCTCCGGATGAAAGAGCCGAGCGTGCATTCATAGGACGAAAAATCGTGATACACGGACTCAATGGGAGGCAAGAACCCGAAAGAGAAACCTTAATACAAAAATGACGACCATGAGCACCGCTAGAATGCCAATAGACCAATGAAGGCGGCTACCCAAATCTTTCAGCTTTTCCGTGAGAGAATTGAGCCCTTCGGACCTCCGATCCTTCAGAAGGAACTCGTCAAGTAACAACCAGAGAGCCATAAGCAACAAGAAAATAAGAAGATATCGCATCGCTCCTCGAAAATGAAGACGACCTGCCCTTTCTCGAGGGCAAACCGGTGTCGGACAGCAAGAGAGGCTCGAGCTTCTGCAGGAGCCCCTTCCGGGGCCTAAATACGCTAGCCGCGGAAAGCTCGTGCCTTGACTCGATTATCCCACGCCCTTCACGCGGATGGCAAGGGCGCGCGGCCGACCCTGGGAGAGCCCCCTGGTGATCGAAGCTTGTCCAGCGGTCGAAAATGGAATACTCTTGTCCTATGATGATCAAGTTTCAAAAAATGCACGGAACACTTAATGACTTTGTTGTGTTTCACGATCTTGACGATAACCTGACCCTTTTCCCCGAGCAGACCGCTCGCATCTGTGACCGTCGAGCTGGAGTCGGTGCGGACGGCGTCATAGTAGTTAGGAACTCATCCACCGCTGACTTCTTCATGGATTACATGAACGCTGACGGCTCGTTGGCTGAAATGTGCGGCAACGGCATACGCTGCCTTGCCAAGTACGTGTACGACAACGGCCTGACCGACAAGACAGCTCTCCAGATTCAGACCAGGTCCGGGATAAAGACGCTTGAACTGATCCGGGGTCCCGGTGGTAAGACTGACGCAGTGCGGGTTGATATGGGTGAGCCGATTTTCTCGCCCGAAAAAATCCCTGCCAAGATTGACTCGGCCGCGGCGCCCATACTCGATCATCCGGTGGAAGCCGAAGGCCGGACCTTCTCCGCGTCGGTTCTTTCGATGGGCAATCCGCACTGTGTCATAGTAGTGGACGATGACCCCGAATTCCTGCCGAAGCAGTATGGCCCAACCATCGAGAGCCTCCCTGTGTTCCCCGCAAAAACCAATGTCGAGTTCATTCGTATAATTGGCCGCTCTCGGATTGTCATGAGGGTTTGGGAGCGAGGGAGCGGCGAAACATTCTCATGTGGGACGGGCGCGTGTGCGGCCGCAGTTGCTGCTGGTCTGAAGGGGTTGGTGAATTCGAGAACGACGGTGGAGTTGCTGGGTGGTGAACTGACCGTAGAATGGAAAGGTATTGGATTACCAGTATTTATGACTGGATCTTGTATTTTTGTTTTTGATGGTGACATAACTATCTGAATCTACGCTTTATATCTCTTGACAAGCGGTTCAAACTGAATTAGTAACCATATTTCCAGGAGCCCGATCACTGGGGCCAAGATTCGCTCGGGCATGGCTCGGGAAACCGGTTGAGAGGCCAGTTGCTTGGCCCGGTTGAGGTCGGTAAAGACGAAAGACGGACCATGCGGCGAGGAGACTTTTTGCAATGAACGTTTCACGTTCCGAAGGCGGATTCACGATTCTCGAGATGGTCTGCGCGGTTGCAATCATAGGGGTGTTGGCGGCAATCTACTTCTTTCTAATTGACTCCTATCGAGAACGAAGAATGAGCGAGCAAGCCGCTCGTGTCCTGATGCTGGCTGCCAAGGCTGAAGAAGATTTCTTGGCCAAGCACTACCATTACTTTGACGCGGAAGTGTCCGGTAATAGCGAGGATGTCTTTCTCTCCACCCCCGAGGGGAAGCCGACGACCGTCCTGATTCCGCCCAAAGTGACCCTGAGCCTGAAGGCTCGTGGAAAGGACAAGACCGCGTTTACAGGTCATGCATTTTACAGTGGGAGCAAGATACTGCATCGCTATGACTCTGAGGCCGGGAAAATGACGACCGTCTCGCGAAGCCAGGACGACGCAGGATGAAAAAACGGTTGCTTGCTACATTCCGGCGACATGAGATATACCTCGTTGCAGCCGTGATCGGTATCGTTTTTATGGCGGCAATGGGTATTGTCGCGTGGGTGCTTCAAAGTTCCGTCGCCACCCCCCCTTACGAGACGCTGAACGGAACAGACCTCAAGAGTATCTTTGCAACAGGATACCTCAGGTTTCGCGAAGACGACGGAACAGCATATTTGAAAGTGGAATTACATAACGGAACCTTGTGGTGGATCAAAAAGGTCGAGTTCAACTTTGACGGCACTCGATACGTTATCCGAGATTCTGATGCCTTCCGACCCCTTCATCTTGGTGCCGTCAGGTGCAACCTCAAAAAAACTCCCGCCGGACCCGAACAGATCGACTACGACCTTAGGATAGTTAAGGCCTCGGGTTATCCCCCCGCCCAAGTGCAATGGGAGCGCAACGCCAAGAAGATTGCAGGCCAACCGAGCAATTCTCGCGCGGGAAATAATTAGCCTCAGACACGTTCACTGCATGTCTTGCCTGCCACCACCAAGGTTTACCGGTTGGAAATCGAATTCCTGCTAGTGCCTGACCCCCTCCGTTACTTTTGTGCCAGAAACGGAAAGGGGGTGCCTCTTGTGAACCCACCGGGCTGTCAACTATCTAAATGTTGTGTAGGACGCGTTCAGTCATTATACTCTACTGACGTTGGAGCGGCCGTCACGTCAGGTCGCGCGAGATGATGTGCTACGCGCCGATGCTTGACGTTCCGAATGGTGAGCTATCGCGTTTGACAACATGCGATGTGCCATGCCAAGGCAACTGGGCGCTGCTCCAGTTTTGGTGCGTGGAGCCGAGAGATGGACGAGTAGCAGTTCTTTTTCCGGCTGAAGAGCTCACAATTGTCTTACGAGGTTAAATGGAGGGGCGTTATGCAAGCTCAGACAGGCATTCAAACAAGTGATTTTGACAAAGCTATTGAAATCGGGCGTCCGCCTAACGTACAGAAATTGTTTCCCAATTCTAGAGCGCTCATTGTCAGCGGCAAAGTGATCGACCAGGCTATGATCGCTAAAGGGCATGCCATAGCTATTGCCGCAAGCGTACGGAGTTCTTTTGTGGCTCGTGGGGCGTTGAGGGCAGCGCAAAAGGCTAATGCGGCTATCCTTATAGAAATCGCCAAGTCCGAGGGGGGGGCAGAAGCGTACTGCGACGTCAGCCTCTGGAACATGGCCAGATTGGTGGACGCGATTTGCAACGAATTGGGTATCACCGTCCCCGTCGCAATTCACGCGGACCATTATGGCATCAAGAGTGCCAATGACGAGGAGAGAGCAAAGGTGGAGATCCCCAGCATGTTTGACGCGGGGATCACCTCCATTGCCATTGACGCCTCACATCTTCCCGACGTGGATAATCTGCTGGCCAACATCGCTCTCAACAAGTATTTTCCCCCGTGGTCAGGATATGAGACTGAGGTTGGTGAGATTAAAGGTAAGGAAGGGCTTTCCACAGTAGAGGAGGCTCTGTTTCTAATTCAAGGCTTGAACGCGCACAGTATCTTCCCGGACTGGATTGCACTGAATAACGGCACCACTCACGGGATTGAGGCCAGCGACGCGGGTATTCAGGTCGAGCTGACCGGAAAGATCCACGCGGCTCTTCGGAAGTACGGCGTGTCGGGCGCGCAACATGGCACTTCAGGTAACAGTTTTGAACGGCTACGCGCTATCGCTCGGGAGACTCACACCACCAAAGCAAATGTGGCCACCGCGCTCCAGATGGTTTCGTGGGGTCTCAAAGTCAATGAGTACGGCAATGCCATACTGGACCAGGACGGAAACTTCACTAAAATCCCCAATGAGGGTCCGTCTGAGGCTATGTGGAACCAGATGACAGCGTACGCAAAAGAGAAAGCCTGGAAAGGGGGCGACTTTAAGAAACTGAACCGTCCTTTTGAGAACAAGCTGCTCGGGCTCCCTCGCGAGGAGCGGGAGAGAATGGTCCAAGGCGTTGAGGACTTCGTTTATCATTTCATTACCCAGGTTCTTAACGGACACGATACTGCTCCGCTGGCCATAGAGGCTATTCTCAAGGCAGGCTCATACGACCTCGGGCCGAAAGCTTCCCGGATAGAGGACCCGGCAGAATGGACTGAGGAGAA
>JBKQMK010000634.1:0-12427 GCA_052146735.1 Desulfomonilaceae bacterium
ACACACACGCAAAAGTCTTGCTCAGTGATTGCAGGTTCGCCATTGTGACAAGTTTTAACTGGCTCTCGTTTAGAGGCGATCCCAACAGAACTTTCAGAGACGAGCAGGGCACATTGGTGAAGATTCCACAATTGATCGACCAGAAATTCGAGTATTTTCGCAAGCGTTTCGAGGAAGAGCGATGAGGAGTTTTGTACTCGATATACATCGCCTTCTTGAAGCGACAGCCGGCTCGGGCAGTTTTGATTCGGAGCCAGCGGATGCTTCGCTAGAAGCCTTCGACCCTGGCTGTAGAGCGCGATTTATTGGGCTAGAACGAGAAAGGGCTTTGCTGATCCTGAGCCCTAGAACAGAGTTCGGCCAGATCCAGCGATTGTAGTTCCTTACGCGGTCGGTGCCTCGGGCGCGGAGGCTTCTTTCTTCCGATCAGGAACCCACACCGGACTACTTGCTTCGTCAGGTAGCAATTCCAAACGGAAAGCTACGCCATCTTCTTTTCCACTGCGCCCTCTTCCGGGTGGTCGCCGCTCGGCCGCGGCTCGGACGGGCGTTTCGGACTGCGCCGATTTCGCGCCAAACTAACCCTTAACCCCGTTTGGCACTCACCGCGCTTTCACTCACGCCCTGCCACCCTCCTTCGGCCTCCGTTCAGTCCCTTTCACCGTTCCGCCTTGTTTCTTCCCGCTGTCGCTTAAGTGAAGAAAGAAACAAGCCGGAGACGGCAGAAAGGGAAAAAACATGAAATTAGAAGAAGTCAACACACGAACCAAAGAGGCCGTGGATTTCCTCGTTGCAGCATTGGAGTCCGGTCACAGTGAAGTCCTCACCGCGTACCTCGGAGCAATGGCGAAGTTTCACACCTACAGCTTCGGCAATATCATGCTCATCGCACGTCAGAAGCCCGATGCTACCAACGTTGCCGGACTTCGGACATGGAACTCGCTTGGCCGCTTCGTTAAACGGGGAGAAAAAGGCATTTTCATTCTCGCCCCGATGGTCGGAAGACGAAACACGAGGGATGTGGCAACCGACGAGCCGAGTGAAGACGCAACAACCGAGGGTCAGCGGACGCTGTACGGATTCCGGGCCGTCTATGTTTTCGACGTTACCCAGACCGAAGGCAAAGACCTCCCTGCGTTGACCGAAGTCAATGGCGACGTGACCGGATACCGGGAACGCCTGTTCAAGTTCGTTGAATCGCAAAGCGTCGAGCTTAGCTTCTCCGAGCGAATTTGAGATCTCGTTCTGCTGCAATCGTAGAAGAACCGGAGCCGGTGCAGCCATCTTTGCCTGCGCCTTTGACTGTCGTCGAAGAGCAAGAGCGACCCGCGCCGAGTGCTCGACCTGCAGCGATTGAAGAGTTGCCTCCCAAGCATTTGGTCACGGTAGTTCCCACACCGAGAAAACAGCGAGCCAGGAGACCTAAGCTTGAGGTGGACGCTGTTGCATCGGCTCCAACGCCCAAACCGTTGAAGGTGATCAGGCGGCGCAGGGAGGAGACCCCCAAAGTTTTTGAAACGACCGCAAAGACCTTTCCAAGAGCCATGCTTGAAGGGATCGACATAGAATTGGGAGAGAATAACCACGGACAGATCGACTGAGATCGCTGGCAATATGTGTAATGCGCGGCGAATTTGCAGCCGTATGGGAGAGAACAATCTGTAAGTCTCTCGATCAGTTATCTTGTGACCCGACCCGGGTTGAAGCCCCACCGTCTTTAAGGAATTTGCATTGAGCCTGCCCAGTATCCCCGAACCGGCTAGGGTCATCGTGAGTGTTCTCACTGCGGACAGGCAAGCTCTGGGAGCGGTAAAACCCCTGCTTGTGAGGGAATTAGGCTCCATCGACGAGGAAATAGGACCGTTTGCATTTAATTATACTTCCTATTACGATGGTGAGATGGGTCCGGGAATCCTGAGGTGGCTCTGGTGCTTCGCGGACCTGGTGGACCGGGAAGCGCTCGTCGGTATCAAATGCTTGACTAACACAATAGAACAAGCCTATACCGTTGAAGGGAGAAGAAGGTTTAACCTGGATCCCGGCCTGATGACGTTGGGAAATTTCGTCCTTGCAACCGGTAAGAACAACGCCCACAGGATATACATGGGGAAGGGAATTTTTGCCGACCTCACCCTTGTTTTTAGAGCAGGCACATATCGCCCACTCGAATGGACATATCCCGATTACGCCGATCCTGAACTAATAGCAATCCTTAACAGGGTCAGAGAGAGTTATAAATGCAGGTTGACGGAACAGACGCCACAACCGGTCCGGTGAGGAGCATGACCGGCTTCGGCCGGGGAAGGGATGCCGCCGGTGAAGTCGAAATCGTGACCGAAGTTCGGTCTGTGAACCATCGTTTCCTGGATGTTTCGGTCAGAGCCCCCAGAATGTATGCCGCGTTCGAACCTGAGATCCGCAAAATCGTCTCTCAAAGTGTGGATCGGGGTAAGTTTGATGTGATCATCAATCGGAGTGGCGGTAGGGCGGGTCTGATGGACGTGATGGTAGACCATTCCCTGGCGGAAGGGTATTATAGGTGCCTACTGCAACTAAAGGAAAAATTCGGACTGTCTGGTGACATAAGCCTATCAGATATATTGACGCTCAAGGAGATAGTTGTTCCTCTGGAAAAGGAGGAGGGGGTTGAACAGGAATGGCCGATTGTGCAAAACAGCTTGCGACACGCCTTGGCTGCCTTGGACCGGATGAGGAAGGCAGAGGGGTTTGCTCTGTGGAGAGACATTGAGACGAGGCTGATTTCTATACGTGATATGGCCGCTCATATTGCTCCTATAGTGAGTCAGGTCACCGCATTAGCAAAAGAGAAGCTTGAGAAAAGGGTGCAGGAACTGACGGGAGGGATGGAGCTGGATCAAGATCGCCTGTTGCAGGAGGTGGCGATCATGGCTGATCGTTCCGACGTTACTGAGGAACTTACCCGCCTGGAAAGCCATGTGGACCAGTTCCTCTCTTTCGGCGCCGAAGGATCGCCGCTAGGACGAAAGCTGGACTTCCTGTTACAGGAATTCCATAGGGAGGTTAATACATTGGGCTCGAAATCCGCTTCGACGGACATCGCGTCCTATGTGGTCAGCATCAAGGCTGAGTTGGAAAAAATCAGGGAACAGACCCAAAACATTGAGTAATGAGAGATACCCAAAATGGCACGAGTTACTGTTGAAGATTGTCTGGAAATGGTTGAAAACCGGTTCGCTTTGGTCATTCTCGCCTCCAAACGGACCAAGGAATTGAAAAGAGGCGCACCCCTGTTGGTTCATGACAGGGACAACAGAGAAGTGGTCATGTCGCTGCGTGAGATCGCACGCGGAAAGGTCTTGGGTCGATTGCCCGCGCCTGATGAGGGTGAAGAGCAGGACCATGTCGTCGTGGATAAGAAATCCGATTGAAGAAGAAACCACCGGATAGGTCCGGCCGCACGGTCATATACGGCGTCCATACCGTTATAGAAACGCTGAAGGCGAGCCGAAGACAAATCCAAGAGGTATATCTGGCGAGGGAGCCCTCACCTCAGTGGGATCTGAACGCGATACTTGAGGCTGCCCGCATCCCCTTGACGAGGCTTTCCCCCAACGAGTTGCTCTCTATTACGGGGTCCCCTAATCACCAAGGGCTTGCCGCTAGGGTGGGGTCTTTCCCGTATGTCGAGTTGTCCGATGTCCTGTCAAGGTCGGCCGACCAACCAGGACCCGTCCTCATCTTAGACGAAATCCAGGATCCGGCGAATCTGGGTAGCATATTGCGAAGCGGCGAATGCCTAGGCGTGACGGCTGTTATTCTGAGCAAGGATCGCTCAGTCGACGTTACTCCTGCTGTTGAGAAAACATCTGCAGGGGCGGCCGCACATGTTCCCCTGGCCAAGGTGGTTAATCTTGTGAGGGCCATGGACATGCTCAAGGAGTCGGGTTACTGGATCTACGCGACGGATTCCGGAGCAAAAGAAGTCTGTTTTGCAACGGATCTCACGGGCAGGCTTGCCTTCGTTTTGGGTTCGGAAGGAAAGGGCCTGCGGCGCCTGGTGCGCGAGAAATGCGATGTGGCGCTCTCAATACCAATGGCCGGCAAAATCGGCTCGCTCAATGTTTCACAGACCGCAGCTATTCTATTGGCGGAGGCGCTTCGCCAGCGATTAGCAATGAGGCGCTGAACTGGTTGGCCTGTTCGGTCGCACTTGTTAGATCTGCGTTTCGCAAGTATGGTGACATTCGCGCCGTAGCAGGGTAGGGCCGGCGGTGACCGCCAAGGCTTCAATACGCCTGCGACTACGGGCCGCCCGACTACTCCACAGTCCGGGTGGTCAAGCCATCATTGAGGCGCTACCCTGGAACCCCCCGGGCTTGGCCAAAGACAGCATGAGATTAACAATTGATCCTTTGCCTTCAGTTCCTCTTTTTTCCATGGATCCGGCGTTGGTGATCCGAATTGAAGAGGATCGGACTCCTGAAGTCTACATTGAGGAGGGACTGCCAAGACCAGACCGGTACCTCTTGCTGGGCATTGCGCAGAGCGTCCTCGTGGCGCTGGAAGAGATGGACCCGGAAAGTGTGGAACTGATGAGCACGGGTACGATCAGGCTCGATAGAGCGAATGAGATCAAGGAATTTGGGGCCGGCTTGGTCATTGTCCGGGTCAGAGATGGAAGGTTCGGGGCTCTGGTAATAGGCGATTCGCGCCTCGCCGTTCGCCTGGCGCGGCAGAGTGTGCGCTGGTTCACCGGTACCATCCGGCTGGACATTCCTTAGAAAACAAAGGCCGTCTCGCAAATTAGGGAACCAGGTTAGGGCTCGGGGAACTTATTTATCTGTAGCCGTAAAATTTCGCGGCCTGACGCGGAACAGGCCGGGGTTTTCCCGGTGGGGCTTGAAGTCTTCAGGCCCGACGCTTGCGGGAAGGAGGACAAATGGGCAAATATTTGACGGCCGTAACACTGGTGCTGACATGTATGTGCCTGTCAGCCGCGGGAGCAGGGGTGAATATTGCCGGCAACTGGGAAAGTAGATTCATGGGCTCCCTCATCCAAGCGAAAATAGACCAAAATGGGGATGCTGTCAGCGGAGTTGCTTATGTGTATAGCCCGCTGGGCCAGAAAGACACCTACCATTTCACCGGAAAAATCGACGGAGCCAAGGTCGTGGCAAGCCACCATGACGGCCATCTCTTTTCGGGGAACGTTACGCCCGCCGGCCACCTGGTAGGGGTATTGAAGACCAAGGGCGGTCACCAAGTGCCGATGGAGGCTACGCGACGTTGAGGGGCACGAACGTCAGAAAGGCAATTCCGCCTACCCCTGTGGGAGCAAAGATCAGAACCGTCGCGTTCCTGGTGGCAATGACTCCATTGCTCATTGTGGTAGCACTTGTTGGGATCCTTTCTCTCTTCGTGCTGTCACCGGTCGTAATATATGCTGGTAGCATCCGAGGAAAGCCCCTCAAGCACGGAGCCAGTGACGCTGATGCGGCTCCCGGATGACGGTAGCCCGGAGCCTTTTCACCAAGTGCTTGTCTTCGAGCAGTACCACGATGTTCCAACATGATTCTAGCGTTGTTGCATTGAAAGGATAGTCTGTGATCGCAAGCCGTTTTTACAGCGCTAACGGCGTGAAATGGGAGGCTCGATTCTTCCACAAAGGGGATACCTTCCCTCAGGGAGATGTCAAAGTGCCCCGACAGGGGGTCTGGGCTCGACCAGTCGATTTCGGATGGGAGTTTGCGAGTTTTATGGGCGAATCATGGCGATTCGTCCATATGGATACGGATGTGCTCCACTTTCCAGAACGGAAACGTGCGGACGGCACATAAGCTAGAAGCCTGTTGCACTGCGAAACTCATTGTCGCCATTGTGCCACGAGTTCGGGAAAGACCGGCGGAACACGGGATTGCGCAACAGCCTCTTACTCAGCAGAGATCCCTACTCGAAGCAAGTTCGCCGGATTCGCGTCTTTCATTTCAGCAAAAGCATGCTTAGCGGAATTCCTCGGAAAACTCTGTGCAGAACGTTGAGCCATGTCTTCCAGGCGCTCGTTTAGTTTAAGGATTTCCGGATCATCCCGAGCCAACAAGGCCCAGGACTGAAAAACGGTTTCATCTCGGTCACCGTTTCTGAATGCGATAACTACCTTACCTATCTCTCCAATGTCCGAAAAACTCAAGCTGACGTTTGTTATTCTTTCAAAGTGAGTGTCGTTACCAGGTTCGACTTCCAGTATGTTTGAATTACCGTCGTGGACATTTTTCACCACTGCAAACTTACGCAAGTCCCCGTCCCCGATCCGCTGCATGATCAGGACCAACGGATCCGCGAACTTGGACAAATCCCTTTCCCCTTCCACGCGGAACACTTCCTGATCGGATCGATCGTGTATTAAGGTGATGATTCTCCCGTCGGAGAGGATGTCCGCATTCACATCTCCCGACATGGTGAGCCGAAATCTGTTGGGCTTCTGAAAGACCAGGTTGCCTTGAACGCTGAGGTCGCGGTTGAAAACTATGCTGTGGCGCGTTTTTACAAACTTCGCCCGGAACTGGTTCACTATATAAGCTTTCCTTTCAATCCCTTCAATGAGGCTATCGAGGCCGGCGGGCACAGCGGGTGCCTTCGTTGCACAAGCTGCGAGCAGAGGCATTAGAAAAACCGCCGCGGCGCAGGCTTTGCAACTGCGTTTAATAGATAATTGCATCAATTGACTCCATACAACTAGCGCCTCAAGCCGGCTCCCTCCGTCCGGACAACCATGCTACCCCACGGGGTCTCTGACTAGCCGATCCGATTCCGGCTCAATATACACGGGCGAAAGCGACTTTTCGTACGTTCAATACTTCAAAGGCTCCTGAAGGATTGGAGCACAACCTCCGCTCCGCATTTCGGATAGTCGAAAATTACTTTCATAACACACCATTGGTCAGGGTTCAATATTTCCAGGCACAATCCGTCGTGCACGCCACCTCCTAAACAATTCAGAACCTCGTTGCCTGCTCAGACATCTAAAGGATAGAAAGGTTCAATTTTGAAGTCCTTGAAGTCAGGGGCGTGGTCTGATATTTTTCCAGCCTGTCGATGCAATGAATGAGAAAGGAAGAGGTGTCTCATGTGGGAATACAGCGAAAAACTTAAAGATCATTTCTTCCACCCAAGAAATGTGGGAGAGTTGGAAGATGCCAACGCAGTTGGTGAAGTGGGCTCTCTTGCATGCGGCGACGCGTTGAAACTTTTCCTGAAGATAGATCCGGAGACGGACCAGATACTTGATGCGCGATTCCAAACCTTTGGATGCGGGAGCGCAATTGCCTCCAGCAGCGCTTTGACAGAGATGGTTAAAGGCAAGACCGTAGACGAGGCAATGAAAATCACTAACCAGGACATTGCAGAGTTTCTGGGCGGACTGCCCCAGCAGAAAATGCACTGCTCTGTCATGGGACGCGACGCGTTCCATGCTGCCGTGGCCTGTTACCGCAAAGAACCGGCTCCCGCGGAGGAGTTGGAAGGTGAACTGGTTTGCCAGTGCTTTGGCGTTACGGACGAACAGATCAAGAGAGAGATCAGGGCTAATAATCTTTCCACTGTTGAACAAGTGACCAATTATACAAAGGCGGGAGGCGGATGCGGCCTGTGTCAAGACAAAATAGCTGAAATTATTGCTCAAGTCCGGGGGGAACTCAAACAGGAAGAGAAGGCCGAGGGTCGGCCTCGGCCGCAACTGACGAACCTCCAGAAGATCGCCAAAATACAGGAAGTGATGGAAAAAGAGATTCGCCCGATGCTTCAGCAGGATGGGGGAGACGTGGAACTGATCGATCTGGACGGAAACCGGGTCGTCGTGGCACTGAGAGGGCTGTGCACATCCTGCCCCAGTTCAGCCCTGACGAAGAGCGGTATCGAATCCAAGCTGAAGGAGTTGGTGCATCCTGATCTCTACGTGGAGGAGGTGGCGGCATGAAAACGGTCTACCTGGATAACAATGCCACTACTATGGTCGCTCCCGAGGTCTTCGAGGCTATACGCCCCTTTCTGACGGAACGCTATGGGAACCCATCGAGCATGCATTCCTTCGGAGGAAGTGTAGCTCGCGACGTGAGCAAGGGCCGGGAGTCTCTCGCAGCATTGTTGGACGCCTCCCCCCAGGAGGTGATTTTTACTTCCGGAGGGACTGAGTCCGATTCCACTGCAATCCTGAGCGCGTTGGCTACCATGCCTGAACGAAAGGAGGTTGTCACGACCAGGGTTGAACATCCGGCCGTCCTTAATCTCTGCAAACATCTGGGACGTTTCAAAGGGTACAATGTGCGGTGGCTGTCTGTAGATAAAGACGGAATGCTGGACATGGACGAGGTCCGCGCAAAGATCAGCGATCAAACCGCGATGGTGTCCGTGATGTGGGCGAACAATGAGACGGGAGTGATTTTCCCGGTTCGCGAGATCGCAGAAATAGCTCATGAACGTGGTGCATTAATGCACACCGACGCGGTGCAGGCAGTCGGCAAGGTACCCATGCGGCTCGGATCGTCAAGTATTGATTTCCTCTCTCTCTCCGGCCACAAGCTCCACGCTCCTAAGGGAATAGGGGCGTTGTACATCAAGAAAGGGACCCGTTTTTCTCCGTTTATTATTGGGGGTCATCAAGAGTCGGATAGGCGCGGGGGCACGGAAAACGTTCCGGGAATAGTGGGTCTAGGTGAAGCCGCCCGGCTTGCCATGAAAAACTTCAATGAAGAAAACTCGCGTGTTAGGAAGTTGAGGGATCGTTTGCAGGCGGGGTTACTGGCTACCATTGCAGCAGCCAGAGTGAACGGTCACCTGGAGTCTCGCCTTCCGAATACATTGAACATAGGCTTTGAATTCGTTGAAGGAGAAGCCATACTCATGAGGATGGACGAAAAGGGGATCTGTGCTTCATCCGGATCAGCCTGCACGTCAGGATCCCTCGAGCCTTCCCATGTTCTGAGAGCCATGGGGGTACCCTTCACCGCGGTGCACGGATCGATTCGTTTCTCCCTCTCCAGGTACAACACTGAGGATCAAATGGAATACGTTATTCAGGAGCTTCCGGGAATAATTGAGTTTCTGAGGTCCATGTCACCGTTTGGAAGAGAATACTTGAGCACTGCTGTTTGCGTAACGCAATGAACCGGGAAAGGGGGGGATGAAAATTGGGTAGCCAGTCGGTTTGAATTTTTGTTTCAACGCGAATCCCCCATGCTCCTCTATTGCCGCGTCAACTTCTTCCATTATCCTGATCGTCTCCGACAAGGCGTACGACAGAGATCCGGTCCGTAAACGTTTGAGAAAAATTGGTATCAGCCTTCCGGTCCCTCATCGCAAGAACCACAGGAACGTTAATCGACAAGACGACCGACTCTGGGATTGCTACAGGAGACGACCTCGGGTCGAGCGCACGTTCAAGCCTTGAATTACATGGAATTCAGTCTATACTCGCTTGGGGTGCTTGCACATGAAGGGCACCGCATGTGGAAGAGTGTCCCCCCTTCTCGGATCGAGAAAGGAATTCCGTCATCTCACCTTCATTAGGGTTTTCTCAGAGTGACAGTGCAGCTTGCCTCGTGAACTGCAGGGTCTCGGGCGTGCCCCAACGTATTCGGGGCTTGACCAAAGATCGTGATGCCTGATTCGACAACTATAATAAGTGCCGGCTCAAGAAATGGAGAAGACAACCATCCACTTCTTGCATTTCGTACTCCGACTCCAATATCTCTCCTCCGATGGCTCAAGAGAGAGACGGCGCCAATAATTGAAGAATGGGTAGACACACTTTGGACGCTGTCCTCATTTTATGCCGGGCGTCCACGAGAAGAACTCGTCGAAACAGTGACTGAAGCCTTTCTAGCAAATTTGGAGTTCCTCTCTTCCAACCGACTCACCCGTATGGAGCGCTTCATAGACTACATCACGAAAAAGCGCTTGGTGGCAGGATTTCCCCTGTCGCATGTCCAAAAGGCCTTTGAGTTGTTTAGGTTTATTGTAACACGAAGGCTTCTGGCTGAACGACGTCTCAAGTTGTTGGCAGAGTCGGTTGAAGCTATCAACGCAAGTCTTTCCTACACGATTCATCGTTTTTCCGATCACTTTCAGTACATGCACGAGCGTTCAATTAGACAGCACGCCCAGAATCTCGAGCAGGAAGTAAGCATCCGTACAGCGGAGCTTGCCGAAAGTGAGCGAAGATATAAGACTCTGGTCGAAGAGATAAACGATGGATATTTTGTCATACAAAACGGCCGTATAGTGTTTGCGAATCAGGCGTTTTGCCGTATGCACGGGACCACTCCGGTTGAAGCGGTGGGTCAGCCGTTTCTGCGATTTGTGACTCCGGAATCGCGCGAACGTTTGGATGGCACGTACGTCGATGCGCTGGCCGGCAAGCTCACGGCAAGCACTATTGAATACATTCGTTTGGGTTGCGATCCCGAAAAGGGGGCAACGGAAATCAGGGCGAAGACAGTTGACCTCGGCCATGGGCCGGTAACCATTGGCGTGTGCAGGGACATCAGCGAACGCGTGGCCATGGAGCGGAAAGTCCGAGAAAATGAGCGCTTAGCTTATGTGGGCCAACTGGCAGCGTCACTTTCCCATGAGATCAGAAATCCTCTGTCTTCTATCAACATGAATCTCCAAATCTTAAGTGATACATTACATCTGGAAGGCTTTGATCGGCGGCGTTTGGACATCACTGTCCGAGAGGTGTCCAGAGTGGAGAATATCCTTAGACAGTTGCTGGACCTTTCTCGGCCTGTCGACATCGAACTGGGTTTTGTGGACGTGCGTGAGCTTGTGCAGGGATGCGTAGATCTGGTGGAGCCAAAGACCGCGGAGAAACATCTGAAGATAGTTCAGCGCTATGCCCGACCCTTGCCTCCGTGCAAATTGGATGCGAAAAAGCTCCAGCAAGCTTTACTGAATTTGATACTCAATGCAATTGAAGTCACGGGCGAGGGTAGTCGCATACTCGTGTTCGCAAAGACAATTCGTATCGGCGAAAATAAATATCTGGAACTCGGCGTCGGAGACAGGGGCCCTGGGGTTGATCCTGCCGACATTTCACGTTTATTTGATCCGTTCTACACGACAAAGGCTCAGGGCAGCGGTTTGGGACTTAGCAATGTGAGGAGAATCGTGGACGCCCATAAGGGAAATGTTGAGGTACGGGGCTGCCAAGGACTCGGAGCGACTTTTGTAATGAGGTTGCCATGGAGAGTATGAACAGAGTGCTTGTAATAGACGATGACGCTTCAATCCGCGAGTCACTGGAGATGTACCTGCAAGACAAAGGCTTGGCAGTGCAGACCGCTGACACAGGAAATGGCGGCTTTAGAGCGTGCCTTGACTATGATCCTCAAGTAGTCATTCTCGACATCCGACTACCAGACGTTTCAGGTCTTGAGATACTTCGACGCCTTGTAAAGACCTGCCCGGATCTGAAAGTCATAATGATAACAGCTTATCACGACATGGAAAGCACTATAGAAGCCATGCGATACGGTGCCTATGATTATATCCAGAAACCGCTGAGTGTTCGTGAGTTGGATCGTTCCATAACTAAGAGTCTGCACGTTTCCAAAGCCTCCCTCTCGTGTCCGCGTCTGGTAAATGACGACCAGGGCCAGCTTCTAAGGAAGCGCATTGTTGGCAACACCAGGGCCATGCGTTCCATATTTAAATTCATTGGACTGTTGTCCTGCAATCGTGCCGCAGTCTTGATCGAAGGCGAAACAGGCACAGGCAAGGAACTCCTGGCGCGAGTAATACATGAATCTTCGTTATGGAAGGACCAGCCTTTTGTCACGATCGATTGTACCACCCTGGTGGAAAGCTTGTTTGAATCCGAACTGTTCGGCCACAAGAAAGGCGCGTTCACAGGGGCTTTCGAATCTAAGAAGGGAAGGATAGAATTGGCCAGTTCCGGAACTCTATTCTTCGACGAAGTGGGGGAGCTCCCGCTGCCTTTGCAGGCGAAGTTTCTGCGTTTCTTGGAATACGGCGATTTTACGAGAGTGGGAGGAAACCAAACCCGCCAGTGCCAAGCACGCATAATCGCTGCAACCAACAGGAATTTGAAAGATCTCGTGCAACAAGGAAGGTTTCGGCAGGATCTTTTTTTCAGGTTGAAGGTGATCACTGTCCGTGTGCCGGCTCTCCGCGAGAGAATGGATGATCTGCCGGAATTGGTGAGGTTCTTCTTGGCGAAGATCAATGGAGACCTGAGCACGAAGGTGGCCACAGTTGAAAGCCAGGCCATGGACATCCTCAAGACTTATACATGGCCGGGCAACGTGAGAGAGCTTAAGAACGTGCTCATGAAAGCCGTCCTGGAATCTCGGGGAACGGTTCTCCTCGCAGATGCCGTTGAGGCAGCTCTCGCCGGATCGTCCACGGAATTGCCGGAAATTTCCGAACT
>JBKQMK010000635.1:0-2636 GCA_052146735.1 Desulfomonilaceae bacterium
ACACCCCCAATAGGCATTGGCTGGGCCTATGTCTTGAATGCATTGGCTGCCACCGTTTGTTGGATGTTTTTCCTGTCCGGTGGATTCAGTTCACCGGGAATCCTTGACGGGTACTATGAAATCCAGGCTGCTGCACTCGCAAAAGGATGCCTTGCCATAGACTGCGGTTCCGCGACCTCCTTCTACCCGGACGCCAGTCTGTACAAGGGCCAATACTATTTCTATTGGGGGTTGCTTCCATCAGTCGGCTATCTTTCGTTGAGTACGGTGTTCGGGAAGGTGGTGGGCCAGTATGCACTTGTCACGGCCTTACTCTTCAGCTTAACCTACTTTTATCAGCGCATTATAGGCGAAATTGTGGAGGGAGCCCTGGATGCAGTTCCGGACGCAGGGCGACTGTGGCGCTTAAGCTCCTTACCATTGCTT
Source organism: Desulfomonilaceae bacterium (assembly GCA_052146735.1). GTDB lineage: Bacteria > Desulfobacterota > Desulfomonilia > Desulfomonilales > Desulfomonilaceae > CAWBBA01. The sequence goes on from JBKQMK010000635.1 coordinate 427, forward strand.
TGGCTCTTTCTCTTCAATCTCCCTTTTCCTGCGCTTTCGCATGCGCGACCCAGTTACGAGCCCATCTGGTTTTTCGACCGATTCAGTATCTATGAGCAGCAGATCCTTTTCGGCCTCGCGCTGGCGATGCCGGGGATTTTCGCGCTCATCAGGGGGCTCACAAGCCGCAGTGCGCAAATGGTCGCGGTTTCCACCGTCTTGTTCTCGCTGGCAGCATGGACGAGAGGCACATGGCTTATCTTGGGCTTGCTTTCCATTCCAGTGGCCGCGGTGTACATCACGAGATTCTCCGAACATGGGCATGGTAACGGCAGGGTGTGGAAAAGTGCCCTCTGGCTTGGGATCTCCGTGGTTCTCCTTGGTGCGCTGCTCGTGTTGAACTATGTCCGATTCGATTCATTCTTCGACTTCGGTGCGTATGTGCGCCAGCATCCGGTGGGAGCCGCATATCTGCGCGTTATGTCAGCACACGTGTCAACTGCAACGAAGATCTGGAATGCCATATTCAACGCGATCTCGTATTACGGCTCCCCGGGACTTTTGCAAGGGCTAGATCTGGAGAAGAGAGTCTTCGCGATTCGGGAGGGGATGTTTCCGTATTTCTTCTCCTACAATCCGCAATTTGTGCTGCTTCTGGTTCTATTTCCGCTTGGGATGTACCGGGCAGCAAGGTCCAGCGCCCGTCTGTTCATTGCCATGGCGGTTCTTACCGTGGTGGCCCTTTACATGAACCTTGTCGTCATCGGAATGGGACTCGTCGTTCTCATGAGATACTTTATCGAGTTCTACTATATGGTCATCCTCGTTCTGTTTGGTGTGCTTGTCGCTCTCGTACCGTTTCGAATCGCAGTCGTTGTGATGGCGCTGTCGATTTCACTTTACCTACCTCACAACATTTCCCAATTTTTCCATAAGACGCCCGAACTGAGGGCCCTTGAAGTCCAGGGGACGCAAAGCCCGGACACGGACCTTCACACACCTTTTATCGTCAAAGATGCGGTATGGCCGCGAGGACGGATTGCCGCGGAGATGGCCGGTTCCTTCACGGAATACAACGTCATAGGCTTCTACCCTGGGCCCGAAGGTTCGCTCCTGGCATCTGACGTCGCGGCTGCATTCGTCATCCCGGATACCTTCGGGTCGCCGGGGGGAGGGAGGTTGACGGTTCAGGGACTGAGATCTCTCCCGGTTGACGGGAAAGTGCTCTTTCTAGTAGACGATCGGCAGATCGGATCGATCCGGGCCAGCCGCAAGGCGCCTACCGATGCATCGATGCCCATACCTTTCGAATTGCGAAAGAATGCTCCGCACAAGATTCTCATGGTCTTCTTGCCCGAAGGCCATGCCCATTTGCCACCGCTGCCACCCCCGATACCGGCACTTCTCCTGAGAAGTGTCAGTCTTTCCGCTCATGGGCCGTAGTCTTCTGCACTCACTCGTTTGTCGGCATTGGACTGTGTGGCGGACTTCAGAGCTGGGAGGCTGGTCCGTCACGCAATGCTTTTCCGAATTCGTGGTACGATGGTACCTGTTGTGTCGGGAAATCTCAGCAGCTCTTTTTGCCAATCTTGAATCCAACCTCGTACTGCCGCATCTATAATAGGTGAACCAAGGAGGTTCAAGATATGTCCTTCAGAAAAGACATGATGGACGGGATCAGCGACACGGAGGGGTTCAGGGTCACAAACGAAGCATATCGGCCATCTGTAGAAGTTTGGCCGGATGATGACTTTGCAGAGTGGGTATCAGCCCATGAGGATAGGGTCAGAAACATAATCTGCAACACCCCGGAATTCAGAGCCGCACCATACTGCGGTGTGGGCTATCACTAATAATGTATAGAAGGCGTTAGGTCGGCGATAAGGCGGTCTGAGGTTTGGATCGCCTTTTTGAGGTGGAGGAACATCATATATTTAGATGAGGGCCAGGCCTGTCTTTTCATTCCTTGGCCGTTTCTATCCTCGCTCACTGTCAGGTCGATCCTTGTTAAGCCAATCCCACAATCATAATGCACTTACTTTTGGGAAAGTCCGATTCTTGTCCCGGCAGAGTTATTCAACTCAGCCAACGGACGGACCAAGCGCAATCTTTATCCGCTTTTAGCCACAACGGCAACTTCCCAGACCTGCCCGCTTGCTTGTACTGCCACGCTGTCTTCGCATGGGGTAACCGGCGATTTGGTTTGACCGAGCGGGTAGTGGCAAGGCATA
>JBKQMK010000636.1:0-7741 GCA_052146735.1 Desulfomonilaceae bacterium
GTTTTGATATCACCCTTTTACCTGCCGAGTGGCAGTAGGCACACATTGCCGCGGTCTGTATCTTGGGGTCCTTCACGGTTTCATGCGGCGCTTCTGCCCCATGAGGTCCCCGAATCTTTCCGTCAGGGGTCAGATGGCAACTGGCGCACGTGATTCCAGCGGCTTCTTTACCTTGCGGCCGACCTTTGGGGCGTTCGATTTCGACCTTTTCCAGATCCGGAAGGTCAAAAGGCTCAGGATAGTGGCACACATTGCACGACTTGCCCCCCATCTCTATATCGCGGGCGTGCATGGGAAAGGGATCTGTTCCTGCAAATAAGTGCGCGGAGCCCGCGGTCAATACCCTGCCCGGCAGAGAGAGTAATTCTTCCTTCGGATCCTTATAGGCCATCGGTCTATAGGTAATGTCAGATCCGAATCCGAAGGCGTACTCTCTGTAGATTGCCTGGTGACACTCGCCACACTCGGCTGACGGGGTAGCAGTGCCCTCCGGGAAGTCCTTGGTTTTGGCTGCGGCACTAGATTTCTTGGCGTCTGTGACAGCGGGCTGTTGCTGGGCTTGTGCCGTACTCTTCTCCAGATAGACCAGCGCTAAGGTCCCTACGGTCATTAAAAACGCCAGGACAAGAATACTTGCCTTTCTCATGAGCCTGAACCTCCTATTGCTCGGTACATTAAAGGGACTGAAGATTGTTCCGGTAAACCTCTAGGTCCGAATCTGAAAAAACCGGTTCCTACGGACGCGAAAGCTATGGACGTCAACCCGTTCTCATGGGCAAGCTCGAAAATTCGTCTATAGCAACTTTTCAGGAGTTGAGATTCGCCGGATTGTCCGTCCCGGTAAAGAGGTGCGACCGTGTGAATAACATGACGGGCTTTCGGCCGGTGTCCACCGGTTATCTTCGCATCACCGGTTTCACACCCTCCGAGAGGCCGGCATTCTTCCGTAAGTTCCGGCCCGGCGGCGCTGTTAATGGCCCGATCAACTCCTCTTCCGTCAAGAAGAGTGGGGTTGTTGGCTGGGTTGACAATGGCATCCACGTCCATCGTTGTCAGGTCGCCTTGCACCAGTTCAAGTTTGTTCTTCATGTCCGTCTCCTCCGGAGAACCGGGCTAATCCCCGGCCGACCATAGACGCGCCCGGAATTAGCCCTGCTGCCGACCTACAAGGACATTTCGATATCGTCAGAGAATCATGGTTTTCCGCTTACTTCCAGATCGTCAAAATGCGTCTGAGCATCAGACTTGGTCCACACTCCAATCTTGCCCGCTTCTTTGAAGGTAGAATCCTTGGCCTCCAAATACTGCTTGCCATCCAAATAGCACTGGATGTGATCACCCGTCATGGTAATCCGAAGGCTGTGCCATCCTGGCGTAGAGCTGGCCTTGGAACCTTTGATTTCCGAACGGCGCCCATTCACCACATGATAAAGATTGTAATTATCCTCAAGTGGATTGAAACGGGCCACGTAGTAGTTCTTTGCGTCTCCGGCTCTTCAGACAATGCCACCGCCTTGATCGGTGTTTCCTGCAATGGCTTTCATCTTCACCGTGATGTCGACGTCCTTATAATTGGTGTCGTTGACAAGCGCTATATTGAAGGTTGGCCCTGAGCTTTTTGCCAATTGAGCCAGCACATTTAGCTTTGACGGGGCGGTGTTGTCGGCCACCACCACCCAGTTGCCGGAATCATTGGTGAATCCTTTAGCAATTTCGCCTAGTTTGTCAGCATCAAAGTTCCACGACATCTTCCCGTTTTGTGCCGCGACGGCGGCCACTGTCAACATCAATCCGAGAGCAAAAATCATTATTTTTTTCATGTATCGGTCCTCATTTCGTTGTTTCGTATGGTCAGGAGCTTACCCATCTGATTCTTGAAACAAACCATAATGCGCCCTATCGAAACAGATGATAGATGATACCAATCGCTGCGCTACAGCCTATTGTCGGAATCATGCCCAGCTTGAGACGGAAAATCGCTAACATCGCGAAGACCGCGATGAAAAGCGACGGTATATTGACCGTGTTCCAGACGGGAACCTGTAAGTGACCTCCCAAAATCCGAACATCTTGAATAGAGCCAAAGATAGTGTGCAAAGCAAACCAGACTGCCAGGTTGAGAACTACCCCCACTATGGCTGCTGTTATCGAGGACATTGCCGTGTGCAACGATTTATTTCCCCTCAGCGATTCAACATACGGCCCGCCCGCGAGGACCCAGAGGAAGCAAGGGACAAATGTGGCCCAGGTCGTCAGTATCGCTCCGAGAGTCCCAGCAATCATTGGAGTCAGACCGCCGGGGTTGCGGAAGGCCGCCAAGAAGCCGACAAAGGGTAAGACCAAAATCAGGGGTCCGGGTGTGGTCTCAGCCAATCCTAGCCCCTCCAGCATCTCTCCGGGTGTGAGCCATCCATAATTTTCCACGGCTTGCTGTGCTACATAGGCCAAGACAGCATAGGCCCCGCCGAAGGTCACGACAGCAGTTTTGCTAAAGAATAAGGCCTCCTGAAAATACACGTTTTCAGATCCAAGGAAGGCCAGAATGAGGGCTATGGGAGCAAACCACAAGATTGACCAGGTCATGGCCACCGCCACGGCTCTTAAGGCCGAAGGCCGCGTGTGTTCCGGTGTTTGCTGCTCCAGCATAGTATCCACAAGAGGAGAATTGCACGGGTCCGCGTTCGCGGCATCCCTTTGGTGCTCTTCGAAAAGATCCGGTCGGACACGGCCGCCCACATAGCCGATGATTGCGGCCGAGATGACGATTAACGGGAATGGAACAGCAAAAAAGAAGATTCCGACAAACGATAGCACTGCTAAGGTCACCATCGGTCGATTCTTCAATACCCTTTTCCCGATGCGCAGGACCGCTTCTATAACAACCGCCAGCACAGCAGGCTTTAGTCCGAAGAAAAGCCACTGAACCACATTCAAATTCTGGTAGCCTGCATACAGGATGCTCAAGACTAACATGGCAAGGAACCCCGGAACGACAAATAGCGTCCCTGCCACTACGCCCCCCGGAATTCTATGCATCAGCCAGCCGATGTAAATGGCGAGCTGTTGCGCTTCAGGACCGGGCAAAAGCATGCAATAATTAAGGGCATGGAGAAAGCGGCTCTCGCTTATCCACCGCTTTTCTTCCACCAAGTAATGGTGCATAACCGCTATCTGACCAGTAGGACCGCCGAAGCTGTTCAACGCGACCTTGACCCAGACCCAAAATGCCTCTCCAAAAGAAGGCAAGTTCCGGGGCAATCCCTCACAGACGCTTTCCTTATGACTGTCCGAGATATTATTCGTTTTTGCCAATCTCTACCTTCCCTCTCCGGCTCCTGCTCGGAGGGGATTTCCCTTAAGCCTTTTCCACTTGTGCTTTGCACCAGTCGTAGAGAGCGTCATACATTGGAACTTTCAGTTCCATTTTCTCGGAGTCATCGTGCCCGTCATTCTTGACAAATGATACGCATGTATCATAATAGTGTCAAGTGTTATGTGGAGGACTCGCGATGACTGAGCGTTCCGAAGGAAGATGGTTGCTGCTAATTCATCAGATTCCCCTCAAACCCGCCTATTTCAGGGTGAAGATCTGGCGAAGGATTCAGGGCCTTGGGGCCGTAGCAATCAAGAATTCAGTATATGTCCTCCCAAAGAACGAGGAGACCCTCGAAGACTTCCAATGGGTGTTGCGGGAGATCGTTCAGGGCGGGGGAGAAGCTTCGATCTGTACAGCCGATTTTATAGAGGGCCTGACTGACGAGCAGATTGAAACCCTCTTTCAGACTACCCGGAATACGGATTATGCCCAGATCGCTGAAGAAGCCAGGTCTGTCTTGGACTCCGTACCTGCGAGCGCATCGGCAATTACGGATGAAGACAAAACCGGGATTGAAGCGAATCTCTCGCACCTGAAAAAAAGGTTCTCATCAGTTACAGCTCTGGACTTCTTTGCTGCACCCGGACGCGAACCTGCGGAGACCCTGATAGAACAACTAGAGGCCCGACTTAAAGAAGCTCGGAGCAAGACTGGGATTAACGAGGCCGAAACGGAGAACAGCGACCTTGGGGATCTACGCGGACGAACATGGGTCACCCGGAAGGGCGTGTATGTGGATCGCATAGCTTGTGCTTGGTTGATCCGGCGTTTCATAGATCCTGACGCACAATTCAAGTTTGTGTCCGGCAAGGGATACAGGCCAAGAGCCGGCGAGTTGCGTTTTGACATGTTTGAAGGGGAGTTCACCCATGTGGGCGACCTCTGCTCTTTTGAAGTCCTAATCAAGCGGTTCTTCCAGGAAGACCAGGCCCTTGTACATATCGGCAAGGTAATCCACGATTTGGATTACAAGGATGCAAAATTTAAGAAATCTGAAACCGCCGGAATCGGAGGACTCCTGAATGGACTGGCATCGGCTCACAAGTCGGACGAAACGCGGCTTGAGCGTGGCAGTGCCATTTTTGATGACTTATACGAGTATTTCCGGCGTAAGTGAGGCACCCGAAAGCACCATGCTTCACACGGAATAAATGCATATAAAACAGAATCTTCAGCGATCTCAGCAATCTGCGCGGTGAATGATTACCCACAAGAGGAGACCTTAATGGTGACAAGATCCGTCGCAAGAACTTTCACTGAACCCATCAACAGCATCAAGATGAACGGGAGTCTCAGCACAACTTTCAACGGCCTGTGCGCGGTGGGTTTTTTAGCCAGAGCGTCCTATGCCTTGGCCAGAACCCCGGTTCTTGCGCTTTTTGCTGCCTCCCTGGGGGCCGGCCCAATGGGCGTTAAGATGAATCCTCAGGAATCCGACCTACAAAAGAACAGTGACAGCGATTGAGATTGAAAAAGTACGAAAAAGGAGATGCCAAAATATCAAACATTGAATATACACAGGAAAGCGCATTACAAGAAGCCGTTCATTTTTGAGGAGGCCTAAAAGCGAGGCTTTACGAGGAACCCCCTCTTTGACACGAGGCACAGGCGTTTTAGTGAGTACATGACTCTGCCGGGTCAGGTAAACTCGCTGCACGGCCATCCGGGCTCGGACGCAAGCCTCGCATTCACTTACGGCAAGGGGAAGTGCGTCGTGAGAGAAGAGGTTGTCCCAGTGGAGTCGGGGAGCGTCTTGCTCATATCAACAGACTTTCCCCCCGCAGTCAGAAACACACACGAATCGGACATCCTGGCATGTACGGTGGCTGAGTCGCCGCTACCTTGCGAACACACAATAGTGGAGTGAGAGAAAACATGATACCTAAAGAAGGTGAGACGGCCGTACTGGTAAAGACGATCACCCAAAGCGATATCGAACAATTCGCAGAAATGGTGGGGGATCGAAATCCGGTACACGTGAACCCGGATTTTGCTAAGAAGACTCGTTTTGGACGACCCACTGCACACGGGATGTGGGGATTGTCGCTCATTTCGGCAGTCCTTGGGACAAAGCTCCCCGGTCCGGGGACCATATATCTGAGTCAAACTGTGAAGTTCAAAGCCCCCGTGTTCCCTGGTGACACTTTGACTGCTAAAGTAAAAGTCCTCGAAGTGCGTGAAGACAAGCCTATTGTCAAGCTGGAAACTACTTGCGAAAACCAGAAGGGTGAGTTAATCCTAACGGGGGAATCAGTGGTTCTCGTCGACGACGTGAAGTGAGATGCCGTAATTGTCTCTCGTGAAATGATGCCATTTCCAAGCCCCTCGAAAACTATGTGGGGAGCGAGGGCGTTACTATGACAGCCTTAACACAGAAGAACTTGCCGCCGCTGGTGTCGAAGTGGCTGTGGGAAAGGTCGAGCAGTCGCAAGCCGGTTACCATTCTCCGGCAAGCAGCCGAGTAACACGAATTGCGTTCAAGAGTGTAGGTATCGCCAGAACCTGCTTTGTAAAGACGGTTCCCCCCAAATCTTACCGCTTTGAACGCAAACATCTTTGCCCGTCAGGTCTTCTTCACGATCTCGGTTCTCCACGGGTTAAAAGGAAAGCAACAACCGGCGCCTATTTCCAGGAAAAGTTCGTATCTGAGCGGGTCAGCAAGGTACAATGAGCAGAGGTACCGATCATCCGTCCATGTCAACGCGGGACAGGGGTTCGTGTAATGGCCGTATATCATGGCACCGGTTCTGCATATCAATTCCGTGCAACAGAATCCGCATCCGACACATCGTGGGGATTCTCTCAACGCAAACTCTCTTTTCAAGATAGGCTGCAATACCTAACGGCATTTCATGACGATCATAGCACAAGCCGGCTGGAGCATTAAGTGAGTGAGGACCACAAGAAAAAACCGGCATTTTTTAACAATTAGGGATGAGATCCGTCCAATTAAGCAGAAAGTGAAGGAGAAGACGACAAGCACGTCCAAATTTGCAGCACAAGCTCTTTATATGGGCGCGAAATCCTGAACAAGGAAGTGATGAGTAATGACGAAGTGGATATATGTCCCTGTGATCTTGATAGCACTGACGATGGTTGCAAATATACCAAATGTGACTTGGGCCCAGAACAGTCAGCCTGCTCAGGCCCAGACCGACCAGACGGGTCGACAGGCTCCTCAACCGAAGGGCGGAGTTGCCGCGGTCGTCGGAGTGGACGAGCCTGAGAATTGCCTTCGAATCAGGAGCGGACCAGGTAACTCCTACGACGTGATCGGGTGCGCCAATATGGGAGAGCAACTGAATATTACGGGCGTTTGGACGTCAAATGATTGGGCGCAACTTGCTGATAACGGATGGGTTTACGGTCCGCAGATCCAGACCGATTTGCGTCCCCCTAACATGGCCTATTCGCAACCCGAAAGTTACGTACCGGTTGATGAATACCTCAATTACTATGACGAGGCTTTCCTCCCGGATTATGGATATGATACTTACTGGTATGGGGGAATTCCAATATTCCTTTATGACGCAAATGTTTGGTTCAGACACCATCCGTGGTGGTGGCATAAGGGTGGGCATCGTGACCATAGGGCGTGGAATCGGAATCCCAATTTCAGGACCAACGTGCGGACTGGAACGCAAAGAAACTTCATCACCAACCGTTCCAATGTTTCGCCTTCTAATATAACCCGATTCAATTCAACGAGATTCCGTTCGGGATCTTCAAATACAATTCGTTCAGGGCGAACCTTCTCGAATCCGAACACTATTCGTTCACTGAGGACCTTCTCCAACCCGAATACGATCCGTATGCGTAATTCGGGAGTAACAAGCTTTAACACAAGAAACTTCAATACGAGAAGCTTCAACACAGGCAGCTTTGGCACAAGAAGCTTCAACACAGGCAGCTTTGGCACAAGAAGCTTTAACGCGGTGCGTGGAAGCGGATTTAGCGGTCACTTCTCCGGCGGCGCTATGGCCGGACGCCGCAGATAGCATCGGTAGATACTAAACAACAGATACTAACTTTCATAACTACCGGGGGCTCTTTTTTTGAAGAGAGCTTCCGGTCTTTTTGTTCAATGGTCGGCATTGGGACAAATTTCTTTGAGGCATTATTGGCGATCTTTCGCCTTCCGGGCTGATTGGTGACGATATCTGGGGCAATGACCAGTATGTGGACCTGAATCTCTATCCTCCGATGATTTCCGAGTGCCAATATCAATCCTCATCCACATCTACAGGTTTGATACAATCAGGGCCTTCATACGCAGCCTTGTTCACTTTTGAGGTTACAGGATAGCCTATCATCTCTTCGGATGGATAGGGTTTCAGCAAATGCTGCAATAGTTCCACTTTTTTG
>JBKQMK010000637.1:0-13032 GCA_052146735.1 Desulfomonilaceae bacterium
TCCCATTGCTCATTTCGACTCTTAGATAATGAACAGAGTCGAGAGCCTCTGAGATACCAGGTTTACCGGCAGAGCCAACGGACTCTGACCACGTGCACAGCACGTGGGTTTCTAAGACGAACTAAAGATGATTTCACATAGATGACTCGAGACAGCCTCGGGGTTTATGGTGCGGTTGAAAATTACTCCAGGCAGACAAACGTGCTCAATGCCGCCCAGAATTGCCTGCCTGATCTCAGTAGCAGGGATGTCTTGCCGAATGGATCCTTCCGCTATCCCTTCTGCGATGATGTCCATAAGGAGACCGGTGTAACGCTTCACGGTCTCATATGCAGAACTGTTGAAGTAATCCGCGTAGTTTCTCACCTCTAGAAGGAGCATCCGGGCGAAAACCCGGTGATGAGCATACATGCCGACGTGAATCCGGATCAGTTTACGAAGCTTGTCCAAAGGCCCTTTTGTGCCTTTCACTTCCGTCTCCACTTGACCCACGAAGAATGAGACATGCTCTGCCAGTACCTGGTGCAGCAGGTCTCTCTTGTCGCGGAAGTACTTGTATATGAGTCCCTCCGTCACCCCAGCGGTTTTGGCGATATCTGCGATGGTGATGGAGACGAACTCCTTCTCCACCATGAGAGATGTGAGTGCGCCCATGATCTTCAATCTCCCCGGAGGAGGAGGTCTCTCTTCGGAATCGGTGTGCTGCCCATTCGTGGGCGATCCGGCAGTCATCACAGCACCATCCTCAAACCGACTCATCGCTTAACAGTCTTTCGTGGCGGTATCCCGCAGCGATGTAGCAGACCGATCAAGAGGGCCCAGCTTACACTCTCTCAATGATTGTGGCGGGAGCCATGCCGCCACCAGTGCAGAGAGTGACCAATCCATACCGACCTTGGGTTCTTTCAAGCTCGTGCAGGCAGGTCACCACAAGGCGACAGCCTGAATTGCCGACAGGATGGCCAAGCGCTATGGCCCCACCGTTTGGGTTGACCTTTTCCCAGTCGGGCTGGTACTCCCTTCCCCATGCAAGAGGGACTGAGGCAAATGCCTCGTTGATCTCGATCTCACCGATATCTTCCAGCTTCAGCCCTAACATTTTCAGTGCCTTAGAGGTCGCTGGAATCGGTCCAGTTAGCATCATCACGGGATCGGCACCGACGACTGCTGAAGTCGCGATCCTGGCCCTGGGTTTCACCCCCAGCTCCTCAGCCTTGCGTCCTGACATGAGGAGCACAGCGGATGATCCGTCGCTTATCGGACTGGAATTCCCTGCGGTGATTTCCTTTGTGCCAAACACCGTCTTCAAGCCTGCCAAAGCCTCCATGGAGGTTTCAGGCCGGACGGTCTCATCCCTGTCAAAGATCAGCTCTTGACCTTCAGCCGTTCTCACTTTAACAGGCACGATTTCCCGGGTGAACCGACCTTCAGCATGAGCCCTGTGGGCCCGTTGGTGGCTGCGCAACGCGAAAGCGTCCAGTTCTTCCCTGGAAATACCCCATTTCTGAGCGATGAGTTGGGCAGCCTGACCCTGGTCCACAAATTTGCCGCCGGTCCTATTCAGACAAGCCGGACCGATGGGCATGCCTGCGGGCTGGCCGTTGGAAAGAGTCAGATTCAACCACTCCGCGGCAATGGCGTACCGGCTCATGATCTCGCAGCCGCAAGCTATCACGCAGTCTCGCCAGCCTGCAACGATCTCGGCCGCTGCAAAGTTTAGCGCGGTCAGGCTTGAACCGCACTGGCGATTGATGGCCACTCCAGGGATGTCATCAGGAAATCCCGCGGCCAGAACCGCCATCCGCGGAAGTGTGAAACCCTGTTCACCCACCTGAGTCACCGTTCCTCCCACTACGTCCTCTATCTGGGCAGGATCAACCCCTACGCGATCCACCACTTCCCGTAGCACCAAGCCTAGTAGCTCATCGGCCCGGAATCGCGCCAGGCTACCGTTTTTCTTTCCGACAGGGGTTCTGACCGCACTTACTATGAATGCTTCCTGCATTGCTCCTCCTTAGACAAGATTGGAATTTAGACCGCAGGCGATAAGTTGATCGAATTCCGGAGCAGGGACCAGGCTAGCAAGCTGAAACTTGTCTGCTAGCTCGGTGAGTCTTTGGTGCACGGCCTTCACTCCTTTGAGGCTCACGTATCGAGCCGGGCCATGCCAGCAATCCGGAAAGCCGATGCCCAAGACAGCCCCCAGATCCATACTGAAGTAGTCACGCAGCACCCCGTCGCTCATGCACCAGAATGCTTCATTTACCATACCAAGCAGTAGGATGTCCTGCGCCTCTTCCGGAGTAGGCTTCGGAAGCCCTTTGGCTCGCGCGATGAATTCAGCAGCCGATGGGTCGGGCACCATCTTTCGGTCGTCCAGATAGAAGCTTGGTTTGCCCGCTCCCACATAACCCGCTTCGTACATTTTCACGAGGCTCGTGGGTATGTGTATCCGACTCGGAAACTGAGATGCCAAGAACTGGCTCGCGTGGTAAACCACTTTGCCTCCGGCCGTCCCGTATATGTGAAGCGGTCCTTGGGGAAAACCGGCCCTCAATGCTGTCATGTCCACTTCCCACGGCGACATCCCCAACTCGGCCAGTCTGAAACCATTCAGTACGTAAACACCAAAAGTCCGGCTGGTGTAGAAACCGGGACCGTCACCCACCAAGATAACGGTCTTTCCCATGGCCCGGCCTGCGGTAACGGCCGTCGCCACCGCAACCGAACTGGACTGAGGGCCCTGTATTACCTCGAGCAACGGCATCAGAGGGACGGGAGAGAAATAGTGCATTCCGACTACCTGTTCCGGACGACGCGCACCCTTGGAGATCTCGGCCATAGGTATAGTGGACGTGTTGGATGCGAAAATGACGTCAGGATTGACCTCCTGAACTTTCGCCAGGATGTTCTGCTTGAGGGGCAGGTCCTCGAACACGCATTCGATTACCAGAGGCATTTCTTTCAGCTCTGAGTAGTCGGTCGTCCAACTAAGGTTGGCGATTAGGGCGTCTTTACGTCTCTGCGACCACCGGCCCTTGGCGACGAGATCCTGAAGCGCCCGGTCAATTCTCTCAACGGCCCGGCAAGCCGTTTCCTCATCCATGTCGATCAAGGAGGTTTTGATGCCGTTGTCGGCAGCAACCTGAGCGATGCCGCTCCCCATAAGCCCAGAGCCGATTATGGCAAGTTTGTTCACGTTCAAGGCATGGCGCGTGTCCACCTTAGCAAGCCTCGGACCGAGACTTGAAACAAGAAAAAATAGATCGATCTTGTTGCGAGAATTCGGATTGTCAAACAGGGGCACGAACAGGTCCAGGTCATGTCGGACTGCATCGTCCAAGGCCATCTTCAGGCCAGCCTCCATGGAATCCAGGGCAGCAAGAATATACGGCCTGTAGGGAGTGATCCCGTGCCGAGTTCTCGCCGAGGCGAGGATCTTCAGCTTCTCATCCTCGGACGATGGATCGGTCTCCTGAAAGTTCGGGTCGTAATTCCTATTTATGATCCCCTGATGATCTTCGATCCACTGCATAGCCTCGGATTCTAGCTCACTGGCGGGGCATATGGTTACAAATCCGCTCTTGGCATAGTCTGCCGCCGAGTTCACCCGGCCGGTCGTTATTGCATCTACTGCGTCCTTGAAGCTAATAACCTTTCGAAGGGTCTGAGTTCCACCACCCGCAGGGAAAAGACCTACGTTGACCTCCGGTAGTCCCATTTTCGAGGAGGCCGTCGTAAACACGTGGTCGCACCCCCAGAGCAATAACTCGAACCCACCGCCCAGAGCTGTCTGCCCATCCACCAGAGCCGCAACGGGAAAATGGCTCTTGGCCAGAGCGGCTAGAGCTTCTTGATATCTCTGTATCTCGTGGCGAATCCCCGCAGGGGTGGCGTCGGTTATGATCTCCTTTAGATTGGCTCCGTCCAGAAAACTCCGCTTTTTAGCAGAAATTATAATCACACCGCTAACTTCCTCCAGGCGTGCGCGAGCGGTCGCCCTTTCCAGGTCCGCTATGAATGCCCGACCGATGGTATTCACCGGCCCCGCCGTGTTTACGACGAATGTTGCAATCTTGGACGCCTTATCCAGCATATAGGTAACTTCAGGCATGACCATCCCTCTCTTGCACTCTGAGTATTACGGCCTCTCCCTGGGTTAATCCGCCGCAGATTGCCGCCACTCCCATGCCTCCGCCTCGACGACGCAGTTCATACATCATTGTCATGGAAAGTCTCAGCCCAGAGGCTCCTACAGGGTGCCCGATAGCAATGGCGCCCCCGTTTACGTTGGTCTTTTCGAGAAGTTCAAACCAGCGGTCCCGGTCTCCGTCTACAAGGAGCTTGGTGCTCACGAGAGGCATTGCAGCGAAGGCTTCGTTGATCTCAATGAGATCTATCTGATCGAGGTTCATTCCGGCCCTCGAGAGAGCCTTTTGTATGGTTAGCGCTGGTATCCAAGAGATTCCAAAAGGCATATCTGTTTCGCCCACCGCCTCCACCACTGTAGCAAGTGGCTCCAGTCCGAGCTCCCGTGCTCGCTGTTCGGTCATGAGCACCATTGCAGAGGCTCCATCGCTCAGACCCGTTGCGTTTCCAGCCGTGGTGGTCTTTGCACCGAATATAGTCGGCTGCTGTTCTAACGTGGCAAGCGTGCTGTCGGGGCGGGGAGATTCATCCACCGCAAAGAGAAACGTTTCTCTCCTCTTTCTCGCCTGAATTGGAGCCAACTCGTCATCAAATTTCCCCTCTACCTGGGCTTTGGCGCACTTTGCCTGCGAACCGACTGCCCATGCGTCCAGCATTCGTTTGGAAACCCCATGTTTTTCGGCACCGTCGGAGGCATCGACCGCTACGGAGTTGTACCCGGTATAGGCGATGGGATAGATTGGATCTTTAAAGTTGACCTCACCAATTCGAACGCCTGCCCTCAGGCCGCGATGCATATGGGGTATCCTGCTCATAGCTTCCACGCCAACGACGAGGGCGGAAGAGAATTCCCCAAGCCTCAATCCCCAAAGTGCCATCCGAAGAGCTGTCAGTGAAGAACAGCACGCCGTGTCCAGGGTAATAGAGAATTTGTCCAGTCCCAGCTTAAGACTGATCTGACGGCCAGTGACTGAAGCTGTCTCGAAAGATGGAGGAAAACAGTTGCCCACGAAGACGTGATCGATCTCTGAGGTTACATCCCGCCCCTGAGAGGTGAGCGCTGCCTTGGCAGCATGAACAGCCAAGTCCAGGGGTTCCAGCTCCGAGAGAACCCCGAGGTACCGGCCGAAGGGGGTTCGCTTCGCCCCGACTATTACATAATTGTCTGCCATGCTTTCTTTCCTCTATACTGTTTTTGCGGCGCTCGCAGGAAAGTCGGCCGAAGAGCGCGGTAAACTGGTTGGACAAATAATGAAAGAGTTCCTGTGAAAGCCGTCTTTGGCGTGATGAGTAAACTTTACTTACCGGCAAGCCATTGTCAACATCTTTTTGGATTTGCCACAAAAAGAACCAGGCTCACACCCGAATCCTGCCCGTGCAGGGCCTAACTGTTTAGTACGGCGAAGATTTTGCACCGGGTGCGTGTATCCCGTGCGCTTGTTCTTGATTTGTCTGAAATGAAAGTTCTTCCTCCTTACATTTGCCTATTCTCGCTCTGACCTTCTCCTCCGCTCCTAACGTCCTCTACCCACCATGAAAGCCTCAGATAAAATCTCAGCTCTCATTTTGCCGGGTAATTCTCCACTCCTCCATGGTCTGACCGTTATTGTTGAAATACTCAGTCCACACTTCTCCTGGCATCGTGGCTAAACAGATTCCCGACGCCTCTGCGCGTGTTCCAGGTATAGGGGGCAGTAATTTCTCCCATGCGCACGGACACTGGTTCGGGTTCTAACTGCCGGTTCATTTACGCGGTGGGTCCAATTTCGTCGTGTCCAGATAACCTACATATTCGTGTTCGTGAATTAGAGCTTCTGCTCGCTTCTTGTGCATCTCCATCTCTTCTTTCACCAGACGGTACTGTTCTGCCAGATTTCTAATTAATCCTTTCAACTCTCGTTTCCGACTTCTAGCTCTTTCGAGAGCATCCAAGCTCGCTTGTAGACCGTCCATGACGTCACCTTTTCTCAAGAAACCTTCTCCCCGATTAGACGAGTTCCTATAATCGTCTTTGTTCTCGAATCCCAGAAATACCCGTGGATTTCCTCCGACAAGAAAGATCCGAAGGAACGCTCCCAGAGCGAATATCAGAACCGAAAAGCAAGCAGACGATATCACAATGACCTAATGATACCATAGAACAATGTCCAGAGAACTCGCTCTTAGACGATCCTTGGGCCAGCATGTTGATTATGGAGTTGGCCTGCGGGTTGCTTGACCCAAAATTATTCTTGACCGTAGGGCCTGCGACTGGGTATGCTTAAAAATAGCGCAAAATACTCTTTTCAGGCTTTCGAGCGGCAATCGTGCGTCCCTGGCGGCGCCGGGGTGACCACCGACGTTTCAAAGCCTGAGGAACAATCCACTGACCGGTCGTTATCCAAGGGCCGATCAAATCGAGAGATCACTTCATAATTCAGGATAAAAAGGGGGCCAAGCCATGCATCTCGGCGGACTCGTCTCACGGAACAAGCGCACAGTTCCGGAGAAGGAAGGGATTATATACCAGGACAAGCGTTACACCTGGTCCGAAGTGGACGACCGAGTTAATACCGTTGCCAACGCTTTGATCAAGGCGGGAGTCAGACAAGGCGACAAGGTGGCGATGTGGATGTTCAACTCGGACCTGTTCGTCATCGCATTTTACGGCATAGTCAAGACCGGCGCCGTGGCCGTGCCCGTCAACTTCCGATTGGCGCCGCCGGAAGCGGAATACATTTTCACCAACTGCGACGCCGTAGCCCTGATCTTCGACGACGTCTTCGAGCCGGCGGTCCGGGAGATGAAAAGCCGGCTGGGCAAGATCAAGCACCTCGTCTCGGCCGGTCCCGGCCGGTTCGAGGGATTCCAGCCCATGGAACAAGTCATGGCGTCGGGCGATTTGTCCGACCCCGGAATTAATGTGGATGAATATTCCGAGAGCGAGATCATCTATACGTCGGGTACCACCGGCCGACCCAAGGGCGCGGTTCTGGTCCACCACAACCAGATGGTCGTGACTACCACAATGTGCACCCTCTATTCCCCGAAGCAGGACGAGCGCATTCTTCATGTCGCCCCGTTGTTCCATTCCGCGGAACTCAACCTCTACCTCAACCCAGGCACCTATATGGGATGCACCCATGTCATCATGAAAGACTTCGTCCCCAGCCAGGTGCTTGCAATGATGGAGAAGGAAAAGATCACCCAGTTCTTCGGCGCGCCAATCATGTTTATGACCCTGATGAACGTGCCCAATTTCGACGAGTACGATCTCTCCTCAGTGCGTTACTACGGGTACGGAGCGGCCCCGATGGCAGCGGAATCAGTCAAGCAGATGATCGCCAAGTTCAAGACAACCAACTTCTTCTGCCTCTGCGGCCTGACCGAAGGCGGTCCGGGCGGGATCGCTCTGTACCCCGAAGACCAGATTCGTAAGGCCGGCGCCGGCGGCAAGTACATCGTCAACATGGAGACCAAGCTGGTCGACGACGCGGGCAACACAATTACCAAGCCTGGGGTGGTAGGTGAGCTGGTCATCAAGGGCGAGACCTGCATGAAAGAATACTACAACAATCCCCAGGCCACAGCCGATACCATCCGGGACGGTTGGGTCCATACCGGGGATCTGGGAGTAAGAGACGATGAGGGGTACATCACCCTGGTCGACCGGCTCAAGGACATGATTATCACTGGGGGGGAGAACGTGTATTCCAAAGAGGTAGAGGACGCCTTGCACGAGCATCAAAAAATCCAGTCGGCCGTCGTCATCGGTGTGCCCCATCCTGTTTGGGGGGAGACGATCATGGCCGTGGCAACCCTGCGTCCCGAGCAGAAGCTCACTCTGGAAGAATTGCGAGAGTTCCTAAAGCAGCGCCTCGCGGACTACAAAGTTCCGCGACTCCTGGATGTGGTCGAGGCCCTACCGGTCAATGTCTCCGGCAAGGTGATGAAGTACCGGCTCCGGGACCAGTACAAGGCATGGGGAGAGAAGCTGCAGCAATAATCGGCCGTGGTAGCGAGGAGACGAATCACGGCTTGTCCGGGCCGCGAGGCAGGTGGACCTCTGTTTGCGTAGCCTCCCGACCCCGGGCAAGCGGCACCGTGCCCAAAAATGAACGCCTCGGGGATTTCTACAACTGTTTCCCCAGCTCATGGTGAAGGCACCACAAAGTTCCGACGCAGCATGTCGTTCGCATCCCGGAGAAAACGATCGCAGGATTGTTCGCCTCAAGAAGAATGCATTCTCAGAAGTTGAGGCGCTATCGAGCGATCGTTTTTTTTGCAGACTCAAAGCAACCTGCGGGCGATAGTCATCTTTTCGGCTTCTTTTGCTCCTTCATAGATCTCCAGGATTTTGGCGTCCCGGTAGAAGCGCTGAACATCATACTCATCGATATAGCCATAACCGCCATGCATCTGAAGAGCCTTGTCGCAGACCCACACGGCCATCTCGCCTGAGAAGTATTTTGCCATGGCGTTCAATGAAGGATCGGTTTTTCCCTGATCCACGAGCCACGCGGCCTTGTAGGTCAAGGTTCTGGCCAACTCTATCTTTGTGGCCATTTCCGCCAGTTGAAATTGTATCGCCTGGTTGGAGGCAAGCGGCCTGCCAAAGGTCTTCCGCTCCTGGACATATCTGACGGCCTTGTCCAGGGCTCCTTGCGCCAGCCCCACACCCTGGGCCGCAACCATTGTTCGCGTGGCGTCGAAAAACTTCATCAACTGATAAAATCCTCGGCCTTCTTCACCGATAAGGTTGGACTGAGGCACTCGTACGTCCTCGAAGATGACCTCCGCGGTATCACTTGCCCTTATGCCCATCTTTCCTTTGATCTTTCTTGTCGTCACACCCGGGCGATCAGCTTCGACAAGGATGATACTCTGACGCTTGTGTCTCTCTTCCGGATCGGGATTGGTCACACAAAAGACACACATGAAATCGCAAACCGTGCCGTTGGTAATGAACATTTTGGTGCCGTTGATCACGTAATCGCTTCCCTCCCTGACGGCCCGGGTTCGAATTCCCGCGACATCGGTGCCCGCATCGGGCTCTGTGAAGGCCCCAGCGGATATAGCCTCTCCGGTCACCAACGGGGGCAGGTATTGTTTCCTCTGATCTTCTGTGCCGAAGAAAAGGATGTGCTCGGCCCCAAAGACAGAAGCGATCACGCAAAGGCAGAGGCCCAGATCCACGCGACTGAGCTGCTCCGTAATAAGGGCCTGTTCAAGAAAACCGAAGCCGGGCCCTCCGTATTCCTCCGGTATGACGGCCCCGACCAATCCGGCTTCGCAAGCCTTTTTCCAGATTTCACGGCCGTATTTCTCTTCCCTGTCATAATCTTGCGCGACGGGCGCCAACTCGTTGATGGCAAACTTGTAGGCGGTTTCTTGCACCATACGCTGTTCTTCTGACAAATCGAAATCCATATCCAACCTCCTTGGCTCGTAGGTTTTCCAGGACGCCTTTGCTTTCGTACCCAGTTCACGAAAATACATGCAAGACCGGAGGGAATCAATGTAACTTTGCACCCCACTTCCATGAAAGATCCTTTTTAATAATACAAGGAGCAAAGTGATGACACGGGTTGTGAGTGCCGGACTCAAGCTTCCTATCTGATTTTAATACATATTCTCGATAAAAAAAGACGAAACTTTTGACACTGTCACGACGGCCGGGTACAGTTTTGGGAGGTAATTGCAATTGCTTAGATCAAAGAGGCTAAAGGAGTGAAGCGATGAATGAATTCAGTCGAAGGGAATTCCTGAAATGCGCCGGAGTGGCTGGAAGCGCTCTCGCGGTAATAGATCGAACAGAACTTCTGGCAGCCGAGAGGAGCCGGGTAGCATTAGTCAAGACGGATAATCGCAGAGAGGGGATAAAGGCTTCTCTAAAGACTCTCGGGGTCAACCCCGTCAAAAACAAAGAAGTTCTTATCAAGCCGAATTTCAATACGGCGGACGTGTTTCCCGGCTCAACCCATGACGATACGCTGGTTACTCTGGTGGAGCAACTGTGGGAGCTGGGGGCGAAGTCGATAAGTCTCGGAGAAAGGAGCTATCCACCCACCCGTCAAGTGATGGAACAAAAGGGAATTGTCCCGCTCATGAAGGATCTCAACGTGAAGATCATTGATTTTGACACGCTGCCCGAAAAAGACTGGGTACTCACAAGTGCCGAGGGAAGCCATTGGGAGAACGGTTTCCGCGTGGCGAGACCAATCCTTGAAGCAGAGTGCCTTGTTTCCACCTGTTGCCTAAAAACGCACCAGTACGGTGGGGTCTTCACCATGTCATTGAAGTTACATGTGGGCTGTGTCCCTACCACTCGGCATGGATACCACTATATGAGTGAGCTTCACTCTTCGCCCCACCAGCGAAAAATGATTGCCGAGATTAACGGGCCATTCAAGCCTGCTCTCGTTGTCCTCGATGGCATCGAAGCATTTGTGGACGGTGGCCCAATGACCGGCAAATCAGCGAAGGCGGGTGTTGTTCTTGCTTCAATGGACCGCGTTGCGACCGATGCCGTGGGAGTGGCAATACTGAAATCCCTTGGGAGCAATACGGCCATTATGAAGCGGAAGATATTCGAGCAAGAACAGATCGCACGGGCAGTGGAATTGGGGTTGGGTGCCTCTTCTCCTCACGATATCGAGTTGGTGATGGGCGACGAAAAGAACCGTGAGTACGGGCACAGAATTATGGAGATTTTGAAAGAGGGATAGGGACGATGGGCGAAAAGACCGAGGCCGTTGCGAGCAATGTAAATCCTCAGTCAAAAGAGTCACATAGTGCCCAAGCGAGTGCCGTCTCAGGTGCCTGTGGTCGGTAGTTCACTGGGCTATGGGGCCTGAGTCTTGCGAGCTGCAATACACCTTATATCCGCTGCGCCGATTCTCTGACTTGCCACGAATCGTCGTTCTCATGATGCCGGAGGTCATACACCCGTCCATCCTCCGTCTCCACTTTGAAACAAAGGTAGTCCGGTTCCCGCCAGGATGTGAGGATGTTGCGAACCTCGATCTCGCGCTCTTCCAAAAGAAACGACATGGGCCTTTCATTTGCCCTATAGCTCGCCCAACACCGGACTGCAGTACGATTCCATGATTTCGGAGCATTCTCAGACATGGCTTCCGGCAATTTTCGTTATGGGCTGCTGCGATTTGGTTGTTCTATACATGCATGGAAGTGACTTGTCCATACACCGTCGGACTTTCCCGTGGTCCGTCACTATCAGGCTTTGTTTGGTGAGAGACCACGTGCAAAATTGTGCTTGACCGAAGGATGTGCGGTGAGTTACGCTTTAACAGCAGGCGGCAAAAGGCTTTCATCAACATGACGGCGATTTTGGATGCATCCGGTCTTGTGGGGGACCCTGGGTCAACATTTCGGGGTCAACGAAACCATGTCGCGGCCGACTACTGGCCCCCAAACCATCGAAATGGCAGAGGTGTGTTATTTCCGATCACTTCTTCAGGCTCTCCTCGTTGATTCTCAAACGAAGGTGATGATTGGCGATCCAATTGAGTGAAATGTGAATCGAAGGAAACTGCCGGCGAATTCTGTTTGCCAAATAATTGGTGAGTGGGAGGGATGTCATGAAAACCATAAGAAAAATTGAAAAAGTATGGAAGAGCAGGACAACAATCGAGGGAGCGGGAGTGCACCTCAAAAGGGTCTTCGGTTACGATCAGGTGCCGCAGCTTGACCCGTTCCTTCTCCTCGACGATTTCCGATCGGACAATCCAGAGCACTTCGTCAGGGGTTTCCCCTGGCACCCCCACCGGGGAATCGAAACGATTACTTATGTCCTCCGCGGAGATGTGGAGCACGGCGACAGCATGGGAAATCAAGGAGTCATATCCACAGGCGATATACAATGGATGACGGCGGGAAGCGGGATTATTCACCAGGAAATGCCGAAAGGAGACCCCGACGGTCGGATGTATGGGTTTCAACTTTGGGCTAATCTTCCCAAATCTCATAAGATGATGGACCCTCGTTATCGCGATGTGAAAAGCGACCAAATTCCCGAGATCTCACTGAAAAATGGGGCAATAGTGAAGGTCATCTGCGGGACGGTTGACGGAACTCAGGGGCCTGTACTAGGCATTGTCACCAATCCCGAGTACTTGGATGTTACGGTTCCGCCCGGTACGACCTTCACCCACCCGGTGAGTCGAGGGAAAAAGGTCTTTATGTATGTAATCGACGGGGAGGGATACTTCGATCAAGACCGTGATGCGTATGATCACGAGGTAGTCGGCTCAAATTACTTTGATTTTAAGCGGAGCTGTGCCTGTGGAAATGGGACGATCATTCTTTACGGCGATGGCGATGAAGTCTTCGTGACCGCGGAGAACGACGGAGTTCGTTTCCTGCTTATTTCTGGTAGCCCCATCGGTGAACCGGTTGCCTGGTACGGTCCTATTGTCATGAACACCCACGAGGAGTTGAAGCTAGCATTTCGGGAATACCAGAACGGGACCTTCATCAAGCATGCGCGGCGGTAGAGGCTGGACGAACTGAAGCTTATTAAAACGTACCTCGGAAACGGACATGGGGTTAGTGTGGAAAGGCCAACCTTGATTATGTGGAAAGCCGAGGGGATATCAAGGAAGCTCTTCAGGGTATGCGAAAGAGGTATACCTTGGATGATATGACCATTTGTTCTATTTGGCGCGCCCGGCAGGACTCGAACCTGCGACCCACGGATTCTAAGACTCCGGCTTGGGCAGCCATTACTAATCATTTCACCAACTTACTGAGACGTCCGTTGCACACAAGCCACTACAAATCACGACTTATCACAACCGTACCCCGCAAAAGCCCCGCACAAGAATGCTCAATTTGTGCGCATAACTTACCCCCGATTCTGATTTGCCGGAACGCTGATGCAAA
>JBKQMK010000638.1:0-4459 GCA_052146735.1 Desulfomonilaceae bacterium
CCTCGGTCCAGCTTGTCGAGAGCTTCTACCGTCACAGGAAACAAGGAAAGGGAAAGCTGGAGGCACTGCGCCTCGCTCGAAAGGAGATTAGAGACAGCGGCTTTGACCATCCATTCTTTTGGGCTCCTTTCATCCTCGTGGGCGAGGTCGGGACTGAGACAACGGTCATTGAGACCAAACCAACGGGGAAGGCTTCGTCAACTCGCACGGAAGATCCCCCTGCTCTGAAGACTGATCCCAAACCTCCTCAGCCGACTCAGAAGAACCCCGAATCATCGACCGCATTAATGAGTCCCGTAACACGCGACCCGGCGAAGGACAAGGATCTCCTGACTGCTGCACAATCAGGCGACATTTCCAAGGTGAAAAAGCTGTTGGGCGAGGGCGCAGATGTTGGATGTACTGATGCGGAACATAGAGCAACCCCGTTGCACTGGGCCTCTTACAAGGGCCACGAAAAAGTCGTGAAGCTGCTGCTGGAAAAGGGAGCAAACGTGAACGCCACTAACAAGGAGGGCAGGACGACGCTCATCATGGCGGTAGGATTTGGGCATAAGGCAGTTGTCGACGTGTTACTTCACCACAAGGCCGATAAGGCTGTTAAGGACAAGGACGGCAAAGCAGCCTTCGACTGGGCTCAAGACAAGAAACATCGGAGCATAGCGAGACTCCTCAAGAAATAAGAATCATTCAGCGCGGAGATCGCAGAGCAGGGAGAAAAGTCCACTCTTTCCTCTGCGCTCCCGGCGTCCTTAACGGCGCTTCTTTCACTCCCGATAGTCCGTCACAGCAAAAGCAAACCGGAGCTGGAACCAATTATGACCAAGGTGGAAAGATGACAGCAGCGTGCACCTGCCTGGCAGGAGCTGCGTTGATGCTCTGGACAGGTTACGCTACGCATGCCGATGACGGCCAGGAAGCCAGGAACCTTTAAGAAGGCGGTTCAGCTGTGAACTATTTAGCGCGTCGGGACTTTTTTTAGAGAGCTGTGGATCTAAACCCTTCATACGCGGAGGCACACGTGAACCTTGCGGACTGGTTCGAGAATCTCGGACAATTCGACAAAGTAAAACAGCAGCACCGTAAGGCTCTGTAACAAAGGCCCACCTATCACCTACCCTACATAGGCCTTGAGTAGGTTCATCTGAAGAGAGGGCGATTCGGTTACACGCGGGAAGCTTTCGAGAGGGGCAGGGGCTGATTAGATCTTTGACGATCCGAGGGAAGATATCCCTGGGGAGAAAGAATTTCATAGCTGATGCAAGAATCTCTCGCAACCGCTGTTGCGAGACCTCCAGTATTTTTTGGGAGAGCCGTCGAGTCCGATAAGACATTTTCAAACACGCCATCGGACATAGTGAGCCCGACAAGACTTGGAGATGAAAAATGAAAAGAGTAGCCTACCAGATCCCAGCCATAGCAATAGTCCTCGCCCTGCTACCACAATGGGCAATCGGACAATCAATGGACTATGCCAATAGTCTTTTCATTGACGCTTACCGGCTCATCGACAAGAAACCAAGGACCAGAGAGAACTTCGAAAAAGCAGCCCAAAAGCTTGAGCGAGCACTACAGATTTATGATGACAGACATTTTTCTGACGGACAAACGTCCAACGCCGCAACCGAGCTTGGATATGTATACGGAGAACTGGGGAATTATAAGAAAGCGCTTCAATATTATTCCAGGTCACTGGAGCTGAGCACTAAGTTCAATGATAGACGGGGGCAGGCTAACACTCTGAAGAAGATGGCTTGGGTTTGCTCCAGGCGCGGGGAAAAAAAACAGGCGCTCGAATATTACCGGAAATGCTTAGAATTCATTCAACTGATGGGGGATCGTCGACAGGAGGCGGGCGTACTTGTTGGAATTGGATCTACATACATGGGGCTCGGACAGTACGACAAGGCTGCAGAGTTCCTTGGCCGGTCCTTGGAAGTCTGGAAGTCTTTGGGTGACTCGGAAAATGAGGCACAAACATTGAGTGCAATTGCCGAACTGCACTTCCGACGAGGTGACATTGACAAGGCATTCGACCTCTACAAGAAGACTCTTGAGATCGGGAAAGCCACTCTTAACAGACAGTTGGAAGGCTCCAGCTTGTACGGAATTGCAGGGGTATACCAGCAAAGGGGTCAATACAAGCAGGCTATGGAATCGTGTGAGAAGTCCCTGCACATAGCAAAACAAATCGGTGATTCAAAGGTTGAGGCCTGGACTCTGAGTCGTATTGGTCAAATACACACCGCTCGGGGCGATTACTCAAAAGCTCTCGACTGTCAAAAGAGGTGTTTGGAAATCAGCTGCAGGATGAATGATTTGGACGGCGAGTCACGATTCTTGAACGATCTTGCCGGCACGTACTACCAAAGCGGTCAGTATCGCGATGCCTTACAATCGTATGAAAAAGCCCTGAAAATCAATCAACAGATCGGTGACAAACAGAGAACAGGATCGCTATATAACAACATGGCTGTTGTCTATGTGTCGTGGGGACGACATCAACGCGCCCTGGAATTATTTACTAAATCGCTAGACATCATCAGAGAAATCCGCGATCGATCAGCGGAAGCAACGACTCTACATAATATGGCTTGCGTTTATGCTTCCTGGGGTGAACGAGAACAAGCCCTTGAATTGTTGGGAAGGGCCATGGAGATTTGCAAGGAGATTAAGTATCTCGATCTCCAAGCCACCATACAAAAGAGTGTTGCTGGACTCCAAATTCAGAATGGTGACTACGAAAAGGCGCTCGAACACCTTAAGGTTGCGCTTCGGATATGGAGCGAAGCAGAATCCCTTTCCGACTCGCGCAAGGAAGTAATCGGGCATATGTTTCTCGATATCGGAGATGTCCCCTCAGCTGAATCTCTCATTGTGCCGGGAAAATCAAATTCATTGTCAGGCAGGCTGAGTCTGCTAAAGAAAGAGTTCAGCTCTGCGAAGCGGTCCTTTGAGAGACTCCTAGCTTCCGGTGAAAAAAATAAAAGCCTCAATGACCTATTTGCAGGCTACACAGGTCTCGGACTCGCGTTCGAAGCTTTACAGGAAGATTCGAAAGCCGTTGAATGTTTCGAGAAGTCCATCGCCTTGATTGAAGAGTTCAGGACCGATATAGGTCCAGAACAGCGGACAAACTTCTTTGATGTGGGCAATCAGGGTTTTGCAAGGACAGTTCCTTACAAGGGGCTTGCTCGCGTGCTGGTCAAACAGAACCAGCCGCTGGAGGCCCTCAAAAATTCGGAACACACCAAGGCGAGGGCTTTTTCAGAAATGCTGTCCAGACGATCGGAAGGCAGCCAATTCAGCGTACCGGAGACGGTCCTATCCCGCGGCGACCAGTTAAGGGATCAGCTCGGAGCTTTGAAGCAGCATCTCAGAATAGCAGAGGCAAAAGAAAATAAGAGTACTATTGCCTCATTACGACCCCAGGTAACGGAGTTGGAGCATGAGTTTAAGACTTACTTACAAGACCTTCACTCCAACTATCCCCTCTTTGCTGCCACAAAGTATCCAGAGCTTGTAGATCCTGTCCATATAGCCGTAGAGGATTCCGATTGGGTACTGGCTTATGATGTCACAGATTTGGGAGTCATCATCTATCTCTCGAGAGGAAAACAGGTAGTGAAAGCCGTCATCAAACCAATTGAGCGCAATGCGCTCGATGAGATGATCCAGAAATTTCTTGAACCGCTTCAAAGCGTGAAGAAAAGCAATTTAGTTGAGAAACTCGAATCCTTCTCTCTTTCAGTGGGTCAAAGGCTTTCGGAGGTTCTATTGGAAGACATGCTTTCGGAATTACCCGACGGCGTGCCGGTGATTATTGTGCCTGATGGTTCTTTGGGGATGCTCCCCTTCGAGATGCTCGTAATCAAAAACGGTGGCAAAGTAGGAAATCGTAACGGAATCCCTTGCGTAACCGGGACCGAGTTCTTCGGAGACAGGAACCCTATTTCATATTATCAGTCAATTACTGCCCTTGCCCTTGCACGAACTTTGGGGCGCCGTAAGGTAACAACAGATAGGCTGCTTGTGATAGCCGACCCGGTTTTTGACGTTAATGACCAGAGGGCTCAGGCAAGTGTTACCGGGAGCACGAACCTTACAAGTTTTGAAGCCAAACTTTATCAGGATCTGATGATTGCGGTTGAGGAGGGAAAGATTGGCGGACTAAGCTTCAACCGACTATCTTTGACAGGCGATTTGGCTGACAAATTAGCCCTGCTCTACAAGGGTAAAGCAGATATTTATACGGGTCTTGACGCAAGCAAAGACATGTTTCTCAAGAGGATGGCCCCACAGCTTGAGCAGTACAAAGAGATCGTTTTCGCCACCCACGGCTATTTTGGCAAGAATCTCCCTGGAATTATGGAGCCCGTCCTGGTTTTGACCACGGTGCCTTCCGGCACGGATGGGTATCTCCGCATGTCCGAAGTGATGAGCCTGGATATGAGCGCTG
>JBKQMK010000639.1:0-7063 GCA_052146735.1 Desulfomonilaceae bacterium
CCTCGGTCCAGCTTGTCGAGAGCTTCTACCGTCACAGGAAACAAGGAAAGGGAAAGCTGGAGGCACTGCGCCTCGCTCGAAAGGAGATTAGAGACAGCGGCTTTGACCATCCATTCTTTTGGGCTCCCTTTATTCTGGTGGGTGAGGTTGGCTCCGACCCTGTTTACTCGGACGCCCCACCAGAGACAAAGGCATCACCGACGAGCACGGGTGCTTCCCCTGAGAAGAAAGTCGCATCGAAGACATCTCAACCCGTCGAGAAGAAGCCCGAATCCACACAAACCATGATGAGTCCCGTGCTGCGAGACCTAGCGAAGGACAAGGATCTTCTGAAAGCAGCTCAGTCTGGAGATGTTTCTAAGGTGCAAAAACTGTTGGCCGAAGGTGCCGACATAGCGACCACAGATGCAGAATACAGGGCTACACCGCTACACTGGGCTTCCTACAAGGGTCATAAGAAAGTTGTCGCCTTACTTTTGGGAAGAGGTGCAAACGTGAACGCCACTAACAAGGATGGCAGGACACCGCTCATTATGACGGCGGTAGCAGGTCATCGAGACGTTGTTGAGCTGCTCCTGCGCCACAAAGCCGATAAGGACGTCAAGGACAAGGACGGCAAAGCAGCCTTCGACTGGGCTAAAGACAAGAATCACGACAGGATCGTGAGGCTCCTCAAGAGGTAGGTTGGCCGGACTACACCTCAAAGTTGCCAGCACATCTATTTGGTCTGTGGCTCCGGATTGGCCGCCGAAGCAAATGTGAAACCGGCCGCGAATACGGCTCCGGATTCCATCAATTCCGGAGAGGTAGAGAAAATGAGTGAAGGACGGAAGACAACCAGACTGTGGGCATGCATGGCCGCAGCCTGGTTGTTGCTGTGCACGGCTCCTGTCACGTGGGCTGACGACTGCAAAAGAGCCGAGGAACTTTACGACCAAGCAGTTCAGCTCATGAACTACGAAGAACGCCGCGATGCCTTTCAACGGGCCGTAGACCTGTGTCCCGCTTACGCGGGGGCACACATCAACCTCGCCGATGCGTTTGAGAATCTCGGCAAGTTTGAGGAGGCAGAAAGGCACTACGGACAAGCTCTTCAGCACAAGCCAGACTTCCATTTACCGTACATCGGACTTGGGGAGGTGTACCTGAAGACAGGACGCTTTGGCCTCGCACGAGAAGCGTTCGAGCAAGGCTTGAGAATCTCTCCCTCGGATCAGCGCATGAGAGACGGCATGAAGGTGGTCGAAGAGCGTATGAGAAGGGAACAATCGCTCTTCAAAGATGAACAGATCGTGGCATGTCTGGTCGAAGACGAGGACTTCCGCCTTATGTGCATGTGCCCGACTGACCATTACGAATATCTCAGGAAATGGGTTTGCATTCCCGCGATATTCTTTTCCGCCGGTTCATCGTCTCTTTCTACAGAGGCAGTACGCCAATTGGACGAAATTGGCAGGGCTCTGAAATCGGACAAGCTCACAGGGAAAGAGTGGTCGGTCATAGGACACGCGGACAACACTGGTGACCCCGAGTACAACGTCCAGCTGTCGAAAGCCAGGGCTGCCAAGGTTCGACGTTATCTTGTGGAACGTCACGGTTTGAACCCGAAATCTCTGGATATAAAGTTCTTGGGTCAGGTTTTCCCGCGCGCGTCGAATAACACTACAGGTGGTCGATGCGAGAATAGAAGAGTGGAGATCGTTGCAGATTAACTGCAAGAATGAATAGCATGAAAGGAGTCGATGTGATGAAAGCATTAACAGGTATTCGTTGGTTTATCGCCCTTATGGCCGTATGCATTTTTACGATGGGGCTCACTACTGCCTCTTTCGGTGCAGGGAAAGAAGCTTCCGAGAAGGCGAAGCAAGTGGTGGCAGAAGCTCGGAAGATCGAGAACCCCAATCCTGGCTTCCAGATCAAGCTATGGGCCGAAGGAGACAAGAAAAGCTTTAAGGCTGGGGACACGGTTGCCTTCAAGTTCACCTCATCGGAGAACGCCTATGTGACATTGCTGAGCATAGCCACAGACGGTCAAGTCTACAAGATCTTTCCCAACAAATGGCACAAAGACGGAAAGGTGGAGAAGGGTAAGGAGTACACTTTTCCACCCTCTGAATCAGATTTTGTTTTCCGGGTAAAAGGCCCCGAGGGGATAGAATACATTAAGGCCATAGCCACGCTCGATCCACTTCCGGCAGCTTCTGAAGTCAAGGCCGATCCCGAACAACCAATGGCCACTGTGGAGAAGCCGGAAGAGGCCATGAAGAATGTCGCAGTTGAACTCAAGAAGAGAGAGCAGAAGACATGGGCCGAGAGCCTTGCTTCCTTTGAGATCACGGAAGCTAAACCCGAAAAGAAGTGATCGAACAGGGATTGCGGGGGTGTCCAGTTTATCGTAACTGTTGATCGGGACAGCTACAACTTATCTCTTAACGCAATAGCAGAGATTTCTGGTTCACCCCCGTGTCTCACACAAGGCCATGAGTTACAGATTTCCTGGTGAACTGTTACGGCTTACGGCTGTTCGGAAGATGAGATAAGAGAGAAGGAAAAAATCCGAAAGATACCGGTGTTGACGCTGGATGGCCACTCCTACGGGAATCGCACGGGCCGAGGACAAAGTTGGCTTTGACCCTGTAACAACAAATGGCGTTCATATAGGGTGGCAAATTTTAGGTGGTAGAAACATGGAGCGGAAGCGGGAGGGACAACTTGAAAAATCTGCTTATTTTTGCTGTGTTGTTATTCATGATTCCATCTGTCGGACTTGGTGAAAGCTGGGAAGCATTCCAGAAGGCCAAGATCGAGGCTGAGACTCCGGACCTTACACCGAAAACAACGTCCGACTTGATCCCGAAAACGGTCATCGTTGAACACATCAAGAAGCGTGGCGAGATAGATTTCTCCAGCGACACCATTCTGTTTGAGTATGGTTCCTGGAAGATCCAAGAGGCCTCGTTCAAGCAGCTTAAAGAGATCGCCGCGGCCATCAGCGATCCCTCTTTGAAAGAAACACCGTTTTTTTATGTAGATGGGCATACATGCAGCATAGGCACTGACGACAACAATTGCATCCTTTCTTCTCGCAGGGCCAATAGTGTGGTCAGTTACCTCGTCGAAGAAGGAGGAGTGCCACGGAACAGGCTAGTCGCACGGGGCTTCGGTAAAGTACAACCGGTCGCATCCAACGACACCGACGAAGGCCGCCGACAGAATCGACGGGTAGTGTTGAAGAGTGGCCTGACAGGACACAAATCAGAAGATGGGGGAGCATGCCCTTGATTGAGTAAGCATGCTTAGGAACATGCATGGTTTCTTTTGATGGAGAGCGGACAGAGCAGGACGAGCAAACGGCAGCGGAAAGATCAGGCCGTCCAAGGACGTACCCAAGGTTGGGGATTAGGTTTTCTTGAAAAATGCAGGGCGAGCGACAGGGCTTCGGCACCCCTCCAAAGAGATTGGAGAGTCTTGTTGACCCGTAATAAGGGGGTTATCATGAATGGGCTACGCGTCATTCTGCTGATTGGCATGATGGTCAGCACTTTTTCGTCACTAGCCTTTCCCCAAAACATTGACAACCACAAACGTGATCCAGCGATGGAAAAGACTTTGTTGCAAGCTGCCAAGACGGGTGATTATTCCCGGACGAAAAGATTGCTTGGTGAAGGGGTAGAAGTGAACTGCAAAGACCACGAGTTCGCAGCCACTCCTCTGCACTGGGCGGCATACGGCGGCCATAAGATAGTTGCGTCTTTACTGCTGAGCAGTGGTGCGAACGTGAACGCGAAAAACAAGGATGGAAGAACCCCCTTAATGGTTGCGGCATGGACAGGGCACCAAGAAATTGTCAAAGAGCTAATGGGAAAAGGGGCGGACAAGACGATTAAGGATGCCAAGGGCATGACGGCCCTGGATGGTGCAAAGAACAAAGGGTATTCTGATGTTGCTAAACTCCTCACCGCGCAACAAACACGGATCACCGGCACAGCCCAAAAACCTGGCAAGATACCAGCCCAACGTCCAGTTAGTTCCAAAGGCATTTCGGTCTTGTCCAAGGGAGACGCCAATAAGCAACTCGGGTTTGCCATCCTGTGGGGTGATATTGATGCGCGAATCGAAACGCTGTTAAAGCAGGGTGCGGATATCAACGCAGTAATGGCTAAAGGGGGGCTTCTTTACTCGCAGACCCCATTGATGATGGCTGCTAGCATTGGCAAGCTAGAAGTTGTCAGGCTTCTTTTAAACAAAGGCGCTGACCCAAACAAAGAAGGTGAGTCAGGCCGTACTCCCCTAATGAGTGCGGCACACAAGGGGAACCTTGAAGTCGTAAAGTTACTCGTGGACAAAGGAGCGGACATAAACGCAAAAGACTCCTTAGGCTCTACCCCCCTGTCAACAGCTGCACGCGAAGAGAGACTTGAAGTCGTGAAATTCCTTGTGGGCCTAGGAGCGGACGTAAACGTAAGAGACAAGAGAGGTCTAACGCCTCTGGCAAGTGCCGCATCCTCCGGGAAATTTGAAATCGTGAAGTTCCTTGTGGGCCTAGGAGCGGACATAAACGCAAAAGACTCCTTAGGCTCTACCCCTCTGGCAAGTGCCGCATCCTCCGGGAAATTTGAAATCGTGAAGTTCCTTGTGGGCCTAGGCGCGGACGTCAATACGTCTCGCGAAAAGGGAGGCACTCCACTCGACTCTGCAGCCAGAAAAGGAAGAGTGGATGTCTTGAAACTGCTGTTAGAGAAAGGGGCCAATGTTAACGCTCGGGACTCCAATGGGTTTACGACACTCCTGAGAATGGTCTATCTGGGAGAACCTCAGGTCGTTAAGATATTGCTTGATAATGGAGCTGATCTGGAGATTCGCGATTACCAGGGCGGATATGCCCTTGGCTATGCAGCCGCCCCTGGGACAGGAAACCGAGAGGGACAAAGAGAAGTCCTGACTTTACTCTTGGATCATGGCGCCGATCCCTTGAACTCAAGTGAAGGCCAAAAGAGCCCCTTTCAAATTGCCGTGGAAAACCATCGTGAAGACTTGGCAGAGCTGATGATACCAAGGATGTCGGACGTTGATTCCAGGACAGTTGGCCCCGGAAGTTCTGTACTGGTTTACGCCTCAGCAGTGGCCAATCCTAAAGTCGTTGAGCTTCTTCTTGAAAAAGTTACAAATGTCAACAAACCGGACACAAATGGTTCGACTGCGCTAGCTGTTGCATCCCGAAATGGAAAAGTAGAAGTTACCAAGCTGCTATTGGCAAGAGGAGCCGACCCCAATCTGAAGACAAGCATTGGTAACACGCCACTCGGCGCCGCGTCCGCAGGCGGTCACACCGAGATCGTAAAGCTACTACTGCAGAAGGGAGCGGATTCTAAGACCTTTTCGAAGGCTGAACCACTGAACAAGGACAGCAAGGACGAAGCCACGCCGCTTATAATTGCGTCTCGAGAGGGCCACCAGGAAACCGTGAAAATGCTGCTTGAAAAAGGCGCGGACGTGAATGCCATCACCAAGGATCACGTAACTGCCCTCATGCTAGCAGCCGCGAAGGGTCATGCTCAGGTGGCGGAGGTGCTGCTGCAGCACAAGGCTGATGTTCAGGCCAAAGATCGTTTCGACGTAACTCCGCTGATGATGGCCGCTCGTGAGGGGCACGCAAAGGTCGTAGAACTTCTGCTGACCGCCGGAGCGGACGTCAATGCGAGGAATGCTGCAGGTGCCACAGCATTGAACGAAGCTTCAGAGAAAGGGCGCCAGTCGGTGATGGAGCTTCTGAAGGCTCATGGAGCACAATAGCCGAAAGGACGGGTCGAAATGAGAGCCATTCTAGCAAATCTTGTGAACAAGGTAACCTATCTAAACCTGATTCTGACTATCATAGCAATTCTGTTGGGAATTCAGGTGGCTCACAATTTGGGTTTCCTTGGGCCTAAGAATGCTCATGCAGCCGATGTCACGCCAGTGCACATAGAATCTGTTGCCGGGAACATCCCAGTTGCCATCAAAGAACCCATTTCTATGTATCCTGGGAATGTCTGTGTGGCACCCTGCAGATAATCGGCTTTCTCCGGGCCTGACAAGCGCATCTACAAGCTGTAATGGATGCTAAGTTCCGGCGAACTCGATGGGGTGTTGTGGAGGATCTGTGGGGCACTATCTTGGCCGGTAATCGGCTGGGGGCGACAATGAATACAATCAATATCATAGTTCCGTACAGATACGGAGGCACCTAGGTTTTTGATGATGCGAGCGTAGGACTCAATAGAGAGCCCTTTGTTGCTGACATCCCTGAGATGATGGACATATTGCTCGACCAAAAAGGGCTGAGAGATGTGGATCGGTTTCGTCTCACCTTCTCCGCTTTCGAGTTTCCAGGATACGATGAAAAGGTCGATCTGCAATCAGGAAAAGTCGATGAAGGGACTTACTCCGAGTCCCCAACTTTTGGGAAAGTCGGATGGTTATGCCCAGCATTAGCTCATTATTTTGATGAGGCGCCTGCCCATATATACGTGAAGTTTAATTCCTGCGATTGAGTTGAGCGATTCTCAGAAAGGGGGAAGGGGAAACTATGACGGAATCCGTTTCTTCAGATTCATGCCTGCTGCCGCGTGAGGAGCGTGTTGATGGGCCAAAGATATAAGGAATTTGGCTCAACAAACGTGGGCATATTTGCTGGAGAATCGAATGGTGTTTACGACCGGTAACAATGCTGATTTTGAGGAAGATGAGACCGGAACCTTCAGTCTTCACTTCAGCGAATCCGTCAAAAAAATCTTTGCTAAATTGTCCCTATCTGACACATGTCGGCGCGATGGTAGGGGGGTCGCAAAAGTCATCTGTTACCACAAAACGGACTTCCATCTCGTTTCCATTCTGTTTCGCAGGCTTGCCATTGCGAGTCATCTCTATGAGACAGCCAGGCTGAACCAATCGGTTATACGAAGCGTGAGACTTGCTAACACCCTGCTAACATTTTTGGAGTCCGACAGGGCTTAAAAGGGTCTGAAAGGTGCCAATAGGGACTAAAATCATTTGGGTTTCCAGTGAGAGCCTTTATTTGTGG